>DAHXOD010000004.1 GCA_027365055.1 bacterium | reverse complement strand
AGATCGAGGCGGCCGGCGACCTGGCGGTGGCGTGACGGCGCGTGCGCGGTGGCGTAGGTCAAGGGAGATCCGATGAGCCAGTTTACCCCGGGGTCGGGGGCAGGACCGCTCGCCGCATCGCCTCCAACGGTGCCGGACGGCCGGACCAGCGTTCGATCTGGAGCGCTGCCTGGTGAACCAGCATGCCCAGCCCATTCATCGCCGTCGCTCCCGAGGTGCGTGCCGCGTCGAGCCAGGGCGTCGTCGCCGGGTGATACACCAGGTCCACGACCAGCTGACCGGGACCGAGGACCCCCGGATCGACCAGCATCCCGCCAGGCTCTCCGTCCGGTCGTCTCGCTCGGCTCCCCTCGACGTCCGCTCGGCCCGCCTCCGTCGAGCCCATGCCGACCGGCGTGGCATTGACCACCAGCGCACACCGGCGTGCGTCGACGTGTCCCGCCGCACCGGCGAGGGCCGCAGCAGCGGTCGCCCGGTCGGCGGAGCGGTTCACCACGATCACCTCCGACGCCCCGGCATCGGCCAGACCGGCGATCACCGCCCGGCCGGCGCCGCCGGCCCCCACGACCAGGCAACGCTGGCCTCGGGGGTCGAACCCGGCCTCCACTCGGAGGGCGGCGACGAACCCCGACCCGTCGGTGTTGTCCCCCACCAGCACTCCGTCCTCGTTGGCGATGCAGTTGACCGCCCCCAGGCGTTCTGCAACCGGGGTCTTCCGATCGACCAGCGCCGCGGCCACCTCCTTGTGCGGCATCGTCACCGACAGGCCTCGAATCCCGAGCGCTCGCATCCCGATGAGGGCCCGGTCCACCGCTCCCTCCCGAACCCGGAACCCGACCGAGACCCAGTCGAGTCCCATGGCCGCGAATGCCTGGTTGTGGAGAAGCGGCGACCGGGAGTGATCCACCGGGTCCCCGATAACCCCGACCACCGTGGTGGCCGCAGACAGACCCCCGCGGTGGCGGTCGCCGCCGGCCGCCGAGCCAGGATCAGTGTGGGTGCTCGCAACGAGCCCGGGGTCGGACGGGGAGGGCAACCGGGTCTCCTACGGGAGCCCGCGCCGGGAGGCGAGGGCCTCGTTGGCCAGTTGTTGAGCGAAGGTCGTGGCAAACGCCTCGGTCCCGTCCGGTTGGACGACGACGAAGAAGAGCCACGACCCCGCCGGTGGGTTCAGGGTCGCCGTCAAGGCAGCAGGCGAGGGGAAGCAGATCGGGGTCGGGGTCAGTCCCTTGTTGAGATAGGTGTTGTACGGGGTCTGCAGGTGGAGGTCCTTGCTGGTGACCGTGCCCCCGTCCCGTCCCTCTGCGTACAGCACGGTCGAGTCCATCTGGAGCGGCATGTTCTGGGACAGCCGGTTGAGGATGACCCGGGCGACGGGACCCAGGTTCTTCTGAATGACCCCTTCCTTCTCGACGATGGACGCCATGGTGATCGCCTGATAGGGCGTGAGCCCAAGGGCGGCCGCGCCGTGAGCGAGGTTCATCGCCACGGCCTGCGAGTTGAAACGGTCCACCATCTGGGTGAGCAGCTGGGTGGCGGTCTCTCCCGGGAGCACCTGATAGGTGCCGGTACCGAGGAGCCCGTCGAGGTTGGTCACCCCCGGTGGTTGCCAAGGCGACTTCACCGACCCACTGGTGGCCAGCCGCTGGAACGCCACCGGGTCCTCGCCGGGGAACTGTCCCAACCGGGTGGCGATCTCCGCCACGGTGAACCCCGGGGGAACCTGCAGGTCGTAGACGTTGGGCCCTCCGTCGAGGACCTGCTTGACCGCGCCGAAGCTCTCGTTGCGATCGAACGCGTAGCTCCCCGCGTCCACACCCGGGTTGCCATGGATGTCGATCCAGATCCGGAAGGCCAGGGCACTCCCGATGACCCGGTGATCGACCAGGAGCTGGGCGAACTGTCCCGTCCCGGTACCGCTCGGCACCGCCACGATCACCTGCGGACCCGGGGGGCCCGAAGGGCTCGCCTGCGAATCGACCCACACGAACCCGGCAACGACCACCACGATGGCCAGTGCGGCCAGCGCGGCCATCACCGTCCAGAACGGATGCCGCACCCAGATGGCCGCCCTCCGACGCGGACGGTACCGGGCTCCGTCCGCCTCCCGATCCTCTGGGGGCCGGCCCGCCAGGGTGTCACGACCGGTCAGGTCGTGACGACTGGGCACCTGCGAGCGGGCGGGACGCCCCAGATCCTCGGACCCGCCCGGATCCTCGGGAATCACCAGGTGTCCCGGTGGCCGTCGATCCAGTGCTGCAGCAGCACCGCGGCGGCCGACCGATCCACCACCGCTTTGCGGCTGCGGGCGTTGCGCCCGCCCCATGCCAGGGAACGGTGCGCGGTGACCGTGGTGAGACGCTCGTCGTGGAGCACCACGTCGACCCCCCCCGGAGCCAGCAGGGCACGCAGCTCTTCGGCCTCCGCTCGGGCCGCCATCGCCGCCTGGCGGGGTCGCCCGTCGAGGGAGAGCGGCAAGCCGACCACGACGACGGTTGCGCACTCCTCTTCGACCAAGGAGGCCAGGGCGCGGTGGTCCCGTTCCCGATCCCCCGAACGGTCCACCGTCGTGCGGGGCGACGCCACGGTCCGGGCGGAGTCGCTGACGGCGACCCCGATGCGGCGGGCTCCCAGGTCGACACCGACCGCCCGACCCGGGACCGTCGACGCCCCGGCTCTCCCCGTCCCCAGCGGAGGTTCACCCACGGGCGAGCACCGCACGCGCCTCGTCGAGGGCCCGGTCGATGCCCGACGGATCCTTGCCGCCGGCCAACGCCAGCTCGGGTGAGCCTCCACCGCCGCCCCCGACCAATGGAGCCACTCGCTTGACCAACGCCCCCGCGTCCGCCCACGGCCCCGGTCCCTGACCCGGATCACAGGCCACCGCTACGGCCACCTTCGACCCGTCGGGGCTCCCGCCGATCACCACGGCACGGAGTCCACCGGACCGCCGGGCACCCTGGGCGAGCTCGCGGAGCTGATCCGGTTCGAGTCCGTCCCGACGGGCGACCACCACCCCCTCGGCGGCCATGGCCGCCACGGCCGCCGACTCGGCCTGCAATTCCTTGCTCTTCGCGGCGGCCAGAGCCTTCTCCAAGGTTCGCTGCCGCTCGACCAGCCGTTCGATCGACTCGGGCACGTGCTCGGGCTCGGTGCGCAACAAGGACGCCGCCTCGGTCAGCAGTCCCTCCCTCGCGGTGATCCGTTCCAAGGCACCCTGGCCGGTGACCGCCTCGATGCGCCTGGTGTTGGACCCGATCGACGACTCGGTCACCACGGCGATCGGACCGATCATCCCCAGCGCGTCGACGTGGGTTCCCCCGCACAGCTCCACCGAGCGGGGACCCGCCCGGACCACCCGGACCCGATCGCCGTACTTGTCGCCGAAGAAGGCCAACGCGCCCATGGCCTCGGCCTCGGCCTTGCTCGTCTCCTCCACCGTCACCCCGGCATCGCTCAAGACCTCGGTGTTGGCCATCGCCACCACTGCGGTCAGCTCCTCAGGAGCGACCGGGGCGTGGTGGCTGAAGTCGAACCGCAGACGGTCCGGAGCGACCAGCGACCCTTGCTGACGCACGTGATCGCCCAGCACCGTGCGCAGCGCCGCGTGCAGCAGGTGAGTGCCGGTGTGGTTGCGACGCAGGGCGTCGCGCCGCGCCGCGTCGATGGTGGCCAGGGCATCCTGGCCTACGGCCAGCGTGCCGGTGAGGCGCGCCCGGTGTGCGCTGAGGCCCCCGGCCACCGGCACGGTGTCGAACACCAGGGCGGTTCCCGTCTCCGTGACGATCGACCCGGTGTCCCCCAACTGCCCACCGCTCTCTGCATAGAAGGGGGTCCGATCGAGGAACACTTCGGCCTGACCGGGATGGTCACCGTCCTCGATGACCGCCAGCACCCGGGCCGGTGACGAGTAGCCGTCCATGCGTTGACCGACGAACCTGGTGGGCCCCTCGGCATCCAGGATGGACCGGTAGGTCCCTTCACCCGGCAGGGTGGCGCCGGATCGAGTGGCACGGCGAGCCTGGGTCCGCTGGATCTCCATCGCCGCCTCGAACCCGGCCAGGTCGACGGTGACCCCCGATTCCCCGGCCATCTCCACCGTGAGCTCGACCGGGAATCCGAACGTATCGTGCAGCCGGAAGGCCACGTCGCCGGGGATGGTCACCACCCCGGTGGCCAGCTGCTCCTCGAGGATCGCGGTCCCGTTGGCCAGCGTCCGCAGAAACCCCTCCTCCTCACGGGTGGTGACCTCGGTGACCAGCCGATGGTTCTCCGCCAGCTCGGGATAGGCCGCGCCCAGGGTGGCGACCGCGGTGTCGACCAATCGGGGTGTCAGCGGACCGTCCACCCCGAATTGGCGGCCACGCCGTACCGCCCGGCGGATGATCCGGCGGAGCACGTAGCCCCGGCCCTCGTTGGCGGGCAGTACGCCGTCCGCCACCAGCATCGCCATCGCCCGCCCGTGATCAGCAAGGATCCGGAGCCCGACGTCCGTACGCTCGTCCACCCCGTAGGTCAGCCCGGTCATCGACTGTGCGGTCTCGATCATCGGAGCGAACAGGTCGGTGGCGAAGATGGAGTCCACTCCCTGGACCACGGGAAGGATCCGCTCCAAGCCGGCTCCGGTATCGATGCTCGGGCTCGGCAGCGGCTCCAACGTCGTTGCGTCGCGCCGGTTGTACTGCATGAACACCAGGTTCCAGATCTCCACGAAGCGCTCGCTGCCCCCATGGGCGGGTCCACCGGGCTCGCCGTAGGCGTCCCCCTTGTCGAAATAGAGCTCCGAGCAGGGCCCACAGGGTCCGGTGTCGGCCATCTTCCAGAAATTGTCGTCGCCCATGCGCTGGATCCGCGACGCGGGCACGCCGACCACGTCTCTCCAGATCGCTTCCGCCTCGTCGTCGCTGTCGTGGACGGTCACCCACAGCCGATCGCCGTCGATCCCGAGCACGTCGGTGACCAGTTCCCAGGCATAGGGGATCGCCAGTTCCTTGAAGTAGTCGCCGAAACTGAAATTGCCGAGCATCTCGAAGAAGGTGCAGTGCCGCTGGGTCGTGCCGACGATGTCGATGTCGAGGGTCCGGAAGCACTTCTGGACCGAGGTGGCGCGCGGCCAGGGAGCGGTCTCCTCTCCCACGAAGAACGGCTTGAACGGGACCATGCCGGCGATGGTGAAGAGCACGGTGGGATCGTGGGGGATCAGGCTGGCCGACGGCACCGGTGCGTGCCCTCGCTCGGAGAAGTACGAGGTGAACGCGTCCCTCAGGTGATCAGCGTCAGGGGCGGTGCCGGAGGTCACGACGGGTGAGCCTACCGGCCCCTGCGAGGTGGTTGGGCGGCCGGGACCGGGAAACGGGTGCCCCGGACGATGCGCCGCGAGGCGGCCCGGGTTCCATCGGCGGCCACGTGGGTGACCGGTTCCCGACCGGCGGGCACGGCCCCTGCATCGGCCAGGCCTTCCCACAGTTGCTCCTCGTGGAGGTGCATCTCCTCGCGGCCGGTCGCCACCGCGTCCCGGACCCGCTCGCCGACACGCTCGATGCCGTTGCGGGTGGCGCGACCCACCTCGGCCGCTATCGAGTCGGGCTGCAGCCGTGCGGCGGCCTCAGCCACCGTCCGCCGGATTCGTCGCTCCGCCCACAGCGAGGAGCCCGCTCCCAGCGCCGCGCCGGTCACCAACCAGAACGTCCGCTTCGGCATCGGTCAGGACGCTCCCGTCCGCCGGCTCTCCGCACCGGAAGGCCGGCTGGGGCCAGAGCCCCCCGTGCGGGTCCGCAACCGTCGAACGCCCCCGGCCGCCCCTGCCTTGACCGCGAGCACCTTGACCACCGGGTTGGCGAACGCCCGATAGGCGAGCCGGGACGCAGAATCGACCGTGGCATGGACCGACTCGGTCGATTCGAGCACCGCTCCCACCCGCTCGAGCTCCGACGACGCCTGGTCGACCACGCGGTGCGCTTCGGTCAGCAGAGGCAGTGTCTGCCTGCGCAGGTCGTCGGTGATCCCCCGCAACTCGCGCACCTGGCCGCGCAACGCGGCCACCGTGACGACCAGCACCAGCACGCTCACCAGACAGGCGATCGCGGCGACGAGCACGAAGGTGTCACCGGAGGTCATGGTCGTGACAGCTTAGAACCTGCTTGTGGCACCGACCCACCACCGCCGAGGGATCCGGTCCGGCGAGCCCCTAGGCCGCGGCCATGCCCACGATCGGTCGGTTCAAGGTCATCCCGCCGGTCGAGCCGTAGAAGCCGGCGCTCCCGAAGGCGAACACCCCGCCGTCGGACGCCACCAGCCAGTAGCCCGGCATCACGTACGTGAAGCGACTGGCGACCGACGGACTGCTCGGTCCGAAGCGGTTGCGGACGGTGACGGCGACGGTGGTTCCTTGCGCTGGACCTGGTGGGACCACCACGGAGAGCGACGTGGAAGTGTCGATCGTGAACGCGGCTGTCGTAGTGCCGAACTGCACCGACAGCGCACCCGAGAGGTACGCACCGGAGATGGTCATCGTCTCCCCCCCGGACACCGGCCCGGATGTCCGGCTGAGCCCGAGCACCTCGGGACAGATCGGCGGTGCCGCCAGCTCGCTGGCCAGCGCAGGACCGTTCGGGGATCCCCAGCCGGTCGCCAGGTCGTACCCTGAGGTGGCGAGGTAGTGGCTGCCGCCCGGGTTCACCAGGTCGTTCGAACCGGCCGTCACGTCGTTGAAGATCGACGGCGATGCCCCACACGCGTAGAGCGCCGGGTTCAGAAAGCCGACCGGTGACGGAAGTCCCTGGTCCACCACGGCGATGAGCGCCGCCCACAGCGGCGCGGCCCCGCTGGTCCCCCCCAGCACCGTCCAGTCACCGGCGTAGTAGACGATGTAACCATGAGCCGGATCGGCCGAAGCGGAGACGTCGGGGACCTCCCGGCATGTCGCCCGTCCCAGCGAGGCGCACTGCGCCGCCGCGACCGCGCCACCGACCCCGTGACCGGACTGCCACCCCGGCTGAGCGAAGTCGGTGGAGACCCCGCCACCGCCGGCGCCGCCGCCGGCGTTCCAAACGGTCTCCGTCGGGGTGGCGCCGGCGCTCACCAACGACGTGCCCCCCACGCCGGTGACCCAAGGCTGGTCGGCCGGGTCGTCGACCTGCAGCGACACGTCCGTCGGGGTGTTCGCACTCAGACAGTCCGACGATCCGGAGTCACCCGACGCAGCGAGCACCGTCTGCCCCTGGGCCGCCGCCTGTTCGAACAGCGCAGTCTCGGTCGCCTGCTCGACCGGATCCATCTGGGGCTCGCACTGTCCCCAGCTGGTCGAGATGACCGTTGCGCTGTCGTCGTCGACGATCCTGGCGTAGGTGTCGATGGGGCCGCTCCCGAGTGCCGGGCCCGAGTAGACCGAGATCGAGGCTCCCGGGGCCAGTCCGGCGATGTCTTCGATGTCCAAGGCCGCCTCCCCCGACTGGGGCCCGAACGCCCCGCCGTCGACGGCGACGGTGTGAACCGGCACGGACAGCCCGTAGCAGCGTTCATAGGCGGTGACGTCACTGGTGGTGAACGGCTCGAGCTCGTAGACCCCGACCGTCTCCCCCGCTCCGGTGCGGCCGGACCGATAGAGCGAATCGAAGCCGTAGGTGCCGGCGAGCTGGTTGGCGGTGTACCCACTGGGCTGGAGCGCGACCGCCGAGGAGCAGGGTTGCGGGCCGGTCGTGGTGCTCTGGGGCACCACCGCCGAATAGAGTGGTCCGGGCACGGTGGCCGCCGGCCGCGACGACCCGGCGAGCGGCTGTGCGTGGGGCCGGCTCACGGTGTCCAGTCCGACCACTCCGGCGATGGACGGGGCGAGGTTCCCGGGCACCAGCGGCCCCTGCGAGGGAATCCGGGCCACGCGACCGGAGGGCAGCACCACCGTGTCCACCGCGATCCCCAACGCGCGCGCAACCTGCCCCGTCGTGGCGGTGAACGGGATCAGCAACCGGTCGGGCGCGGTCGGTCCCACCCGGAAGCCGTCGCTCGCCAGCCAGGCCCGAGCGGCGCCCACCGTGGACGGTGACGGTCCGAATGCCGCCGCGAACGCACCGGGCTGCAGGAAGTGGCGGAACCGGGGTGATCCCGGATCGTCCACCGTCCGGATGAAGGCAGCCAGGCCCGCCGGATCACGTGGCCTCAAGGAGAGGTCGACCGTCACCGGCACGTCCGCGCTCGCCACCCCGGTCACGGTGCTCCCCGGCGGGAGCGGTGGCCTCCCACCGCCCAGTCGCACCAGGGCCGCCGGAGCTGCAAGCGCCGGGGTGGCACGGGACGGTGCCGGAGTGGCTGCCGCCCGCCCGTCGGGGAGGGCCGCTGCGGTCAGCACGGCCACGACGACGGTCACGGTCACCGTCACGACGACGGTCGCCGGCAACCACGCCGGCTGGTGAGGCCGATCATGTCGTCGGGGCAGGAAGGGTCGTCGGCCCCGGCTCCTCCCTACCTTCGGACACGCCGGCATAGGTGTCAGTCTGGCCTAGGCAGACCGGGTCCCGCCGTCACCACTGCGATCCCCGCCCTCTCCACCGTCACCACTGCGCTCTCCGCCACTGCCGGCGGAACGCCGGCTCCGGAGCCGTTCGGCCACCACTGCTTCGTGACCGCGATCGCTGGGCTCGTAGTACCGGGCGACCCCCAGCTCGGCCGGGCGGTACTGTTGATCCACCCAAGCTCCGGGCTGGTCGTGCGGGTAGACGTAGCCCTCACCGTGGCCGATCGTCGCCGCACTCCGGTAGTGCGCGTCTCGGAGGTGGGCGGGAACGTCCCCTCGAGGGCCATCCCGCACGTCGCGCTGGGCACGGCCGAGCGCCACCGTGACCCGGTTGGACTTGGGCGCGCACGCCAGGTGCACCACCGCCTGGGCCAGATTGAGCTGGGCCTCGGGCAGCCCGACGAACTCCACCGCCCGGGCGGCGGCGTCGGCGACCACCAGAGCCAGGGGATCCGCCTCCCCGATGTCCTCGCTGGCCAGGATCACCAGCCGGCGAGCGATGAACCGCGCATCCTCACCCGACTCGAGCAGGCGCGCCAACCAGTAGAGCCCGGCGTCAGGGTCCGATCCCCGCACCGATTTGATGAACGCGGAGATCTGGTCGTAGTGGTCCTGTTCGCCGTAGTGCTGGAGCCGCGCGTTGCGGGCCCGCTCCACGTCGCCGAGGACGACCGGTCGGTCCCCGGCCAGGGCGAACGCCACCTCCAACGTGGTCAGCACCGCCCGCGCGTCCCCATCGGCCAGGCCGACCAAGGCGGCCACCGCATCCGGCTCCACCGAGGCGCGCTCCGCGGCAGAGGCCCGGGCCACCACCTCGGTGAGCTCGCGGTCCGACAGCGGTTCCAGCCGCCACAAGGTGGAGCGCGACAGGAGCGGGGCGTTGACCTCGAAGAACGGGTTCTCCGTGGTGGCCCCGATCAGCACCAGCAGACCTTCTTCCACCGACGGGAGCAGCGCGTCCTGTTGCGAGCGGTTGAACCGATGGACCTCGTCCAAAAAGAGGATGGTCCCTCTCCCCTGCTCCCCGAGGAGTCGCTTGGCGTCGTCGACCACGTGGCGGACGTCCTTGACGCCGGCGGTCACCGCGGAGAGCGGAACGAATCGCTTGGCGGTGGCCGACGCCACCACCGTCGCCAGGGTGGTCTTCCCCGTTCCCGGAGGTCCCCACAGGATCGCCGACGTCAGCCGGTCCGACTCGATGAGCGCCCGCAACGGCGCTCCCGGCCCGAGCAGGTGCTGCTGACCGACGATCTCGTCGAGCGTCCGGGGACGCAGGCGGGCGGCCAGGGGGGCGCGGGCGGCGACCCGTCGCTCGGCCGCGTCGGAGAACAGGTCCTCGGCGGCCACCTCGAGACTCAGCCCTGGGCCGGTACCGCGACCGAGCGCACTCCGAGCTCGGCGAGGGTGCCGGGGGACACCGGCTTCGGAGCGCCGGTCATCGGGTCGGAACCCGACTGGGTCTTGGGGAACGCGATCACTTCGCGGATGCTGTCCTCGCCGGCGAAGATGGCGGCCAGCCGGTCGATCCCTACCGCGAAGCCGGCGTGAGGAGGTGCTCCGTAGCGGAACGCCCCGAGCAGAAACCCGAAGCGAGACTCCGCCTCCTCCTCGCTGATCCCGAGCACGGCGAACACCCGGCCCTGGATGTCGCCCCGATGGATCCGGACGCTGCCCGACCCGAGCTCCCATCCATTGAGCACCAGGTCATAGGCCTGGGAGCGGACCGAGAGCGGGTCTGTTTCGAGCCGGTCGAGATCGTCGGGATGGGGCATGGTGAACGGGTGATGGGCCGCAACCGGGTGACCGGCGCCGTCCACACCGTCGAACATCGGGAAGTCGACCACCCACACGTACCGATAGGGACCTTCGGAGACCGGCCGACCGGCCAGCTCCACACGGAGCTGGCCGAGCACGGTGCAGGCCAACCGGTACTCGTCTGCCACCACCAGCACCAGGTCTCCGGCCTGGGCCGCGGTGCCGGCCAGCAAGCCCGACCGCTCGTCCTCGGACAGGAACCGGTCGAGCGGCGAGTCGAGCCCGACAGCGCCACCGTTGCCGGCACCGCCACCGTTGCCGGCACCGCCGCCGTTGCCGGCGCCCTCGCCTTCACCGTCTGTCACCCGGAACCAGGCCAGACCCCTGGCGCCCATCGCCTTGGCCCGGTCGGTGAGAGTGTCGAGCCGCGACCGAGAGAGCGTGGCGCCCCCCGGGAGCACGATGGCACGGACGCACGGTGCACCGAACGCCTTCACCTCGGTGCCCTCGAAGACCGCCGAAAGGTCGATCAGCTCCATTCCGAATCGCAGGTCGGGCTTGTCGGTACCGAACCGGTCGATGGCCTGGGCCCAGGTCATCGTTTCGATCGAACCCGGTCGCTCGCCGGTCGCCGCCTCGGCGCCATCGAGCACCGCTTCGGAGACGAAGCCGAGGATGTCCGGTTGAGTGACGAACGACGCTTCGATGTCAAGCTGGGAGAACTCGAACTGGCGGTCGGCTCGGAGATCCTCGTCGCGCAGGCAACGGGCGATCTGGTAGTAGCGGTCGACACCGGCCACCATCAGGAGCTGCTTGGCCAACTGCGGGCTCTGGGGCAGCACGTAGGACGAGCCATGGTGGAGGCGGCTCGGGACGACGAACTCCCGAGCGCCCTCGGGCGTGGGCGCCCACAGGAGCGGGGTCTCGACCTCCACGAAGCCCTGACGATCCATGGCCGCCCGGAGCGCGCCGTTCACTGCGGCCCGCAGGCGCAGGTTCGCCTGCATCCGGGGGCGCCGCAGGTCGACATAGCGGTACTTGAGCCGGATCCCCTCGTCGACCTCCACCCGGTCCTCGACCACGAACGGTGGCGGGTCGGCCGATGCCAGCACGGTCACCGAGCACTCCCCGAGCTCCACCATCCCAGTGGGAAGGTCCGGGTTGACCGTCCCCTCGGGGCGAGGTCGGACCACGCCTTCGATCGCGAGCACGTACTCGCTGCGGACGTCCACCGTGCCCGGGACCACGCACTGGACGATGCCGGTGTGGTCGCGCAGGTCGATGAACGCCAGGTGCTCGCCGTGCTCACGGCGTTTGGCCACCCAGCCACAGACCCGGACGGCGGTGCCCACGTCGGAGATGGCGACCCGCCCGCAGAGATGGGTCCGCATCGACGTGACGCCGAGCGCTCCAGAGTTGGCGGTCATGGTTGGTCCTTTCGGGTCGGCTCGGCCCCCGTGGGCCCGCCTTCGAGGGTGCATGCGGCCCGCACAGCTTCTACCACCTCACGAAGCGCCACCGTGCGCTGCTCCCCGGTCCCCCGCAGAGGCCTGACGATCACCGTCCCGGTCCCCGCCTGGTCCGGCCCGAACAGGAGCGCCACCCGTGCGCCCGAGCGGTCGGCCGCCTTCAGCTGAGACTTCATCGATCGCCCGTCGAAGGCCCGATCTGCTCGTAGGCCAGCCTGGCGCAGCCGGGCGCTCAGATCCCGGGCCACCTCGCCGCCGGCGACGTCGACGACGAACGCGTCGAGCACGGGGGGCTGGACCGGAAAGACGTCCTCGGCGTCGCAGGCCATCAGCAGCCGCTCGACCCCGATGCCGAACCCGATCCCCGGCGTCGCCGGTCCACCGAGCATCTCGACCAGGCCGTCGTAGCGACCCCCACCCCCGATGCCGTTCTGCGCGGCGTCGAGCGCACCGGAGGCGAACTCGAACGTGGTGCGGGTGTAGTAGTCGAAACCACGGACCAGCCGGTGGTCGAGCCGGTAGGGGACGCCGAGCGCGGCCAAGCCGCCGAGGACCCGATCGAAGTGAGCCGCGCAGGACTCGCAGAGATGGTCGACCAGCCTGGGGGCGCCGTCCGTGGCCGCACGGCACGGCGCCCGCTTGCAGTCGAGCGTGCGCAACGGGTTGGACTCGAACCGGGCGACGTGCTCGTCGCAGAGGGCGTCGCGCCGTTCGCCGAGGTAGTCGCGCAGCAGCGCCACGTAGGCCGGGCGGCACAACCCGTCGCCCATGGAGTTGAGTTTCAGCTCGAAGGCCGCCAGGCCGACCGAGCGGAAGAACCCGTCGGCCAGGGCCACCACCTCGACGTCGAGGTCAGGATCGGTCGGACCGAGCGCCTCGACCCCCAACTGGTGGTGCTGGCGGTAGCGTCCGGCCTGCGGACGCTCGTAACGGAAGGCGGGCGTGGCGTACCAGGCCTTCCACGGGAGGGGTGGACGATGCTGGACGAACGCCCGGACCATGGGGGCGGTGCCTTCCGGGCGCAACGCCAACGTCCGGCCACCCCGGTCCTCGAACTCGTACATCTCCTTGCCCACCACATCGCTCGCCTCGCCGATCCCGCGCCGGAACACCCTCACGTCCTCGAAGATCGGGGTATGGGCCAGCCCGTAGCCGGCCCGCTCGACCCACCCGGCGAAACGGGCGAGGAGCGCCTCCCAGCGCGTGGACTCGGGCCACAGCACGTCGTGGGTCCCCGTCGGGGCGCGCGCAGCAGAACGGTCGTCGGTCACCACACGCTCAGCCCTTCTGCCCGGGGAGGATCCGGTAGGCGTCATAGACCGCGTCGAGGTGACGGATCTGCTGCAGCACCGAATCGAGATGAGCCGGATCGGCCAGCTCCACGTCGAAGCGCATCCGGCTGATCCGGTCGGCGTTGGTCTGGGTGTTGGCCCCGACGATGTTGAGGTGATGGTCCGAGACGACCTTCGTCACGTCGGCCAGAAGACTGGAACGATCGATGGCGGCCACCTCGATGGTGGCGACGAACACACCCGACGAGCGATGGTCCCACTCGACCTCGATGAGTCGTTCGCGGGACCGCGAGGCCAGCGATGCCGCATTGGAGCAGTCGGCCCGGTGGACCGACACCCCCCGGCCACGGGTGACGAACCCGACGATCTCGTCCCCCGGCACCGGGGTGCAGCACTTCGAGAGGCGGACCATCAGGTCGTCGAGGCCTTCGACGTAGACGCCGGCCGAGCTGCCCCGCCCGGGCCTGGTCGTCGTCGGCTCGCGTGCGGTGACCGGGAGCTGCTCCTCGTAGACGCCACCGCGCAGGTCCCGCAACAGACGCTGGGCGACGGCCCGGGCCGACAAGCGGTTCTCACCGATCGCGGCGTGCAGGGCGTCGAGATCCGCGTAATGCATGGTCGTGGCCAGCTCGGAGAGCGTGCGATCCGAGGCCAACTTCTGCACCGGTAGCCCCTCGCGTCGGAGCTCCTTCACCAGATCCTCGCGACCGAGCTCCTTGGCGTCCTCGCGCCGTTCCTTGGAGAACCACTGGCGGATCTTCGCCCGCGCCCTCGAGGAGGCGACCATCTGCAGCCAGTCCCGGGACGGACCGGCGGTGGGGGCCTTCGACGTGAAGATCTCGACCGTGTCCGCCGACGAGAGCCGGGTGTCCAGCGGGACCAACCGGCCGTTGACCCTGGCGCCGATGCAGCGGTGCCCGACCTCGGTGTGGATCGCATAGGCGAAGTCCACCGACGTCGAATTGGCGGTGAGCGAGATCACCTTCCCCTTCGGGGTGAACACGTAGACCTCGTCCTGTTCCAGGTCGAGCTTGAGGGCCTCGAGGAATTCGATCGGATCGGTCGTCTCGTTCTGGAAGTCGACGATGCGCTGCATCCACTCGATCTCCGCAGTGGTGGACGACGTCTCCTTGGCCAGGGCGACCCGCTCGGCCCTGCGGTCACGTTCGACCATCTCCGCTCGCTGGGCGTCGGTGATGCCCGATCCGCCCTTGCCCCCCTCGCCGCCGCGCCCCCCTTTGGCGGACTTGGCGGCACGGAACCCGCGCAATCGCCTGCCCTCGTCCCCTGGCCCGAGGTCGCCCTTGGTCGATCGGGAGCGCCCTCCCCGGCCCCGCTGGCCCTTCGATTCGCGTTCGAGGGCTCGCACCGCCCGGTCGGAGGCGCCGTCTCCGATCGATGTCCCTTCCTTGTACCCCCAGTGGGCAGCGATGCCGTACTCGGCCCGACGGTGCATCTCGTGGGTCCGGACCTGCACCTCGATCGGCTTGCCGTCCAAACCGATCACCGTCGTGTGCAGTGACTGGTAGAGGTTGAACTTCGGTGAGTTGATGTAGTCCTTGAAGCGGCCTTGCACGGGAGGCCAGATGGCGTGGATCGATCCAAGCGCCGCCCAGCAGTCCTTCTCCGTGTCGACGATCACCCGGATTCCCACCAGGTCGAACAGGTCGTCGAACTCCTTCCCTCTGACCACCATCTTTTCGTAGATGCTCCACAGGTGCTTCGGGCGCCCCGTCACCTCTGCCCCGATCCCCGAAGCAGCGATGCGCTCGCGCACCGCCACCAGCACCCGGGCGACGTACTCGTTGCGCATCGGCGCACGGCTCGCCACCATCTGCTCGATCTCCCGGTACCGCTTGGGATGCAACGTGGCGAAGGCCAGGTCCTCGAGCTGCCATCGCACTTCTTGGATGCCGAGGCGGTGGGCGAGCGGTGCGTAGATGTCCAGGGTCTCCTGGGCGATCCGCCGCTGCTTCCATTCGGGCATCACCGACAGGGTCCGCATATTGTGCAGGCGGTCCGCCAGCTTGATGATCAGCCCCCGCCAGTCGTTGGCCATCGCCACCAGCATCTTGCGAATGGTGGCGGCCTGTTGGGCTTCTTTGGAGTCGAACTGCAGCCGGTCGAGCTTGGTCACCCCTTCGACGATGAGAGCCACCGCTTCCCCGAAGTCGCTCTCGATGGCCTCGGTGGTGACCCCGGTGTCCTCCACCGCGTCGTGGAGCAACGCTGCGGCGACCGTCTGCGAATCGAGACCCAGATCTGCCACCACGCCGGCCACCGCCAGTGGGTGGGTGATGTACGGCTCCCCTGATCGGCGAAACTGACCGGCGTGAGCAACGGCTGCCGTCTCCGCCGCTCGTCTGATCAGGGACTCGTCCTCGCCGGGATGACGGAGGTGGAACGCATCGATCACCCGTTCCAGCGACGCCTGCTCGTCGGCCGACAGGCCGGGCTGTTCCCCGAGCGGCGACGCCCCTGGGCTCGGTCCGCCGGAGCCACCTGGCGGACCGCCGAGCAGCAGTCCCTGCTCGGGAGCCGGTTGGGCCAAGGTCATCCCCCTACGGTACCCGCCCGCACCCTGCCCGACGACCGGTCACCACTCAGCGCCGACGACCCTTGCCGCCCTTCCCCTTACCCTTGCGCGGGCGCGGCGGGGGACGGTTCCCGGACGGTCGTGCCGGCGAGGTACGCGAGGCTCCCCCCGACGCGGGAGCGCCAGGAGCGGTCGGGGTGGTCACCGGTGCGGCAGCGGTAGCCGTGGCCACACCGGTCCGTGCGCCGCCCCTGGACGGCTGTCCGCCGGCGCTCGTCGGCCGCAGCACACCAGCCGACTGGGAGCGGCCTCGTCCGTTGCGTCCGGTGCCCGGGCCGGCCGCAGCACCCACCATGGCGGCCGCTGCTGCCGGGGTGAGGATGCCGATCCGGTCTCCCCGGGTCTCGAGTCGCTGCCGGATGGTGGTGTAGCGGGGCTCCCGCTCCTTCATCAGGGCCAGCAAGGGAGAGGCGATGAAGATCGAGGAGTAGGCCCCACTGGTCAGGCCGATCACCAGGGCCAGCCCGAAACTCTGCAGGGTGGTGGCGCCGAGGATGACCGAACCCACGATCAGGACGGACAGGACCGGGATGATCGCCACCAACGAGGTGTTGATGGAACGGGCCAGGGTCTGGTTCATCGAGAGGTTCACCATGTCCGAGTAGGTCACCCGACCGGACGCGCCCAGACCCTTGGCGTTCTCACCGATCCGGTCAAAGACGACGACGGTGTCGTAGAGCGAGTAACCGAGCACGGTCAGCACCGCGATCACCGTGTCGGGCGTCACCTGGAACCCGGTCAGGGAGTAGATGCCGACCGTGACCAACAGGTCGTGGATGACTGCGGCAATCGCCGCCACCGCCATCTTGAACTCGAAACGGACAGAGATGTAGACCGTCACCGCGATGAAGAAGAGGATGAGCGCCTCGACTGCCTTGGCCGTCACCTGACCGCCCCAGGTGGGACCGACGTCGGTGATGGACACGGTGGACGGAGACTCGCCGGCGGCATGGGCCAGCGCGTTCTGCACGCGAGTCACCGTCGCCTGGTGCTGGCTGGTCGACAACGCGTTCAGATCGGCCTGGACCTCGATCTGCTTCTGGTGGGTGATCTGATTGGTCAGCTCGACCACCGTCGGCTGGTTGGCGCCGGCGGCCTTGGCCGCGGCGGTTGCCTGGGACACCGTGAGCGTCTGGGACGGGATGGTCCACGACGTCCCACCCTTGAAGTCGATCCCCAGGTTGAGGCCCCGGGTTCCGAGCGACACCACACCGGCCAGAATGATCAGCGCGGAGATGGCGAACCACCAGCGCCGGTTCCCGATGAAGTCGAACGACGTACCACCTCGGTAGAGACGGATCAGCGCGTTGGGACCCTCGCGCTTGGCCTTGCTGGTCCGCTCCGCCGCCTCGAGCTCTTCCTCGAAGGCCTCCTCGAGCTCGTCGGCGGCATCGTCGATCTCGACCGGCTCCTCGAGCGGCTCCTCGGGTTCGATGACCTCGTCCGACTCGCCGGTGGCGCCGGGGCCCTGACTGCCGGCCGCCGCGCCCTTGCCTCGTTTTCCGTTCGTTCCGTCGGGGCTCACCGTGCTCCCTCCGTGGCGACACCGAGGCCGGCGGCGACGCCGAGGGCACTCGACTCGTTGGCGTTCCGGCTACGACCGAGCAGGATCACGAACGGTTTGGTGAAGAAATAGGTGACGAAGATGTCGAGGATGGTCGACAGCCCCAGAAACAGCGCGAAACCCTTGACGGAACCGATGGAGACGAAGTAAAGGATGGCCGCGGCCAGCAACGACACCGCGTCGGCGGCCAGCACGGTTCGGAAGGCGCTGGAGAAGCCCTTGTCGACGCTGGTCCTCACGGTTCTGCCGGAACGGGTCTCGTCCTTTAATCGTTCGAAGTAGACGATGTACGAATCGACGGTGATCCCCACCGACACGATCAGGCCGATGATGCCGGCCAGGTCGATCGTGGTGTTGAGACTCTGGCCCATGGCCGAGATGATCGCCCACAGCAGCGCCGCGGTCACGGTGAGACCGCTCAGCACCACCACGCCGAGGAGTCGGTAGTAGAACAGCATGTAGAGCATCACCAGGGCCAGGCCCGCCAGTCCGGAGATCAGGCCGGCCCGCAACGATGCGGCACCCAGTGTGGGCGACACGGTCTGGACGTTGATGCGATCGAGCTTGACCGGCAGGGCGCCGTAGTTCAGCTCCACCGCCAATGTCTTGGCCTGGGTCTGGGTGAATCCACCCGAGATCTGCACCTGCCCGTTGAACGAGGTGAACGAGCCATTGGACGGCTGGGTGATCGGGGCGGAGATCACCTGCCCATCGAGGTCGAACGCCACGATGGCGTGGAACTGCTGGCTGGCCAGTGCGTCCCAGGCGGTCGACCCCGGACCGGTGAGGACGATGTCCACCGCCCACTGATTGTTGACCAGCTGGGCCGATGCCGACTTGATGGCGTTTCCGGTGACCGCGGCCGGCCCGAGCACGTAACGGGCCGTGCCTTGTGACGACGAGGCGGGCGGCAGCAGAACGGTGGCGTTCTTCACGTCCTTGGACGGAGGGGTCGAGGGATAGGAGGCGAACTGGGGATCGTCGGGGATGTTGGTGTTGTAGGTATAGGGCTGGTTGACGTTGGACGTGTTCGGCTTCACGTTCAGGTTGGCCGCGGTGAGCTGCGAGGACGCGGCGCACGACGTGGGGAGTGGACCGGTCGAGGGCTTCTTCCCTTTGGCGACGCTGAATGCGGGCGCGTAGCAGAGCGCGGGCCGGAGGAACAGCTGGGCGGTGTTGCCGAGGGTGTTCAACACCTGCTGGGTGTTCTTCTCACCGGGGATCGACACCGCGATCTCGTTGGTGCCCTGGCTCCCCACCGTGGCACCGCTGGTCCCGGCGTTCACCCGGTTGCCCAGGATCGTCACCACGTCGCTCAGCTCCTGGGCGGTGACCGGCTTGGCCGTCTTGTAGACCACCGAGAGCCCGCCCTTCAGGTCGAGACCGAGCTTGGGGGTCCACCCGGCGGCCACCGTGGCACCGAACGCGATCAGCGCGATGGCGACCACGCTTCCCAGGCTGATCCAGAGGGACCGCTTGTTCTTCATCGAGGCTCAGCCCCTTCGCTTCCAGCCGCGACCGCGACCACCGGGCCTCCCGTCGCCACCGCCTTCGGGTTCCCCCCCGGCGTGTCCGCCGACAGCCCCCCCTGCGTCGTCATCATCGTCATCCACTCCATGTCCGTCGTCTCCCCGACCGCCAGTGTCGTCCCCGTCGTCCCCGTGGTCACGGTTCCCGTCGCTCCCCTCGGTGCGGCCGGACACCGCTTCCCGATCGTCCGAGCGGTCCTCGTCCTCGTCGTGCTCGTCCTCGTCGTCCTCGTCCTCGTCCTCGTCGTGCTCGTCCGCCTCACCGTCGTGAAACCCCTGGTCGCCGTGGTGAAGCCCCAGTTCGCCGCCGTCCAGGCCAACCGAAGGAGCGGAGTCGAGTTTGCGGATGATGTACTGGCGGAGCACCACGAACGACGCGCCGACACTGGTCTCGATGGTCACCCGGTCGTCTTCGATATCGAGGATGTGCCCCACGATGCCGCCGGCGGTCAGTACCTCGTCACCGACCTCCCACTGGCTGACCTGGGTCCGTTGCCGCTTCGCCTTCTGCTGCTGTGGCCGCAGGATGAGGAAGTAGAACCCGGCCGCGATCACCACCAGCAGCAGGACGGTGCCGCTCGACCCGCTGGTCTTCTTCGGGGCGGCGGCCGCCAGGGTGGAGACGCGACCCGCTGCGCCCGACAAGGCGGCCGTCAGCGAATGGTGGAGGGAGGGGGTGGGCTGCACAGCGGTCAGACTGTACTAGAGGCCGCAGGCGCTCCGGGACCACCGCCCGTCAGGGTCCCCAGGTAGTGGCCACCTCCCGACGCAGGTCGGCGAACGTCCCCCCGGCAATGGCGGAACGGGCCCGCTCCATCAGCCCGAGGAGATGAGCCAGGTTGTGGATGCTGAGCAGCCGCCACGCGGTGGGTTCGCCGACCAACAGCAGGTGCCGCAGGTACCCCCTCGACCAGCGCGAGCAGGTCAGGCACGGACAGCGCCCGTCGAGTGGGCCGTCGTCGCCGGCGTGCACGGCGTTGCGGAGGTTGAGCCGACCCTGGCCGGTCAGGATCGATCCGTGGCGTGCCATCCGGGTCGGGGCCACGCAGTCGAACTGGTCGACCCCGAGAGCGATGGCCTCGACCAGCCCGACCGGGTCGCCCACGCCCATCAGGTAGCGGGGCCGGTCGCCCGGCAGCTCCGCCACGGCGGCGGCCAGAGCGTCGAGCATCGCCCCGCGCGGCTCCCCCACCGACAGGCCGCCGATGCCGTAGCCGTCGAAGCCGATCTCGACGGTCCGGAGGGCGCTCTCGACCCGCAGGCGCGAGTCGGTGCCCCCCTGGACGATCCCGAACAGCGCCTGCCCCTCGGGACGCCCGTCGAAGGTGGCGTGGCGCCGCTTGGCCCGGGCCGCCCAGGCGGCGGTCCGCTCCACGCCCAGCCGGAGCGCGCCAGGCTCGGCCGGCAGGCTGACGCACACGTCGAGGGCCATCTGGATGTCGGCACCGATCCTCCCCTGGGCTTCGACGGCACCTTCGGGCGTCAGGCGCACCTTCGTGCCGTCGTAGACCGACGCGAAGGTGACGCCGTCGTCGTCGACCGCCGGCCGCAGCGAGTGCACCTGGAAGCCACCGGAGTCGGTGAGGGTGTGCCCGGACCAGCCGGTGAACCGGTGAAGCCCACCGAGTGCGGCGACCTGCTCCACCCCGGGCCGCAGCAGCAGGTGGTACGTGTTGGCCAACACCACCGTGGCTCCGAGCGCTTCCAGATCAGCGCTGTCGAGTGCCTTGACCGCACCGCGGGTCCCGACCGGCATGAAGGCCGGGACCGGATAGGCGCCTCGCGCCGTCACGACCCGGCCGGTCCGTGCCGCGCCGTCGGTCACGGTGATCTCCATCCGTACGGCCGTCACCAGACCGGAGGGGCCTTCGGAGCGGAACGAGCCACGATCATCGCATCACCGAAGGAGAGGAAGCGGTACCGCTCGGCGATCGCCGTGGCGTAGAGCTGGCGCCACTCGGGTCCACAGAACGACTCCACCAGGAGCAGCAGGGTCGAACGGGGCAGGTGGAAGTTGGTGACCAGCACGTCCACGACCCGGAACGGGAACGGCCCGTGAATGTAGAGGTTGGTCCGACCACTCCGACGTCCGGTAGCAGCCGCCGATTCGAGTGCCCGCACCGCCGTGGTCCCCACTGCCACCACCCGACGCGCCTCGGTGCAGGCCTGCAACGTGGCCTCCGGGACCGAGTAGCGCTCGGTGTGGATCACGTGCTCGGCCGGTGTCCGAGCGGTCACCGGCCGGAACGTGTCGAGTCCGATCGCCAGGTCCACCGGCACCAACTCGGCGCCGGCCCGCCGGCACGCCGCCAACAGCTCCGGTGTGAAGTGCAACCCCGCCGTCGGTGCCGCGGTGGAACGTTCCCCGTCAGGGCGCTCCACCGCATAGACGGTCTGGTAGCGCTCGGGATCGGTGAGCGGCTGGTGGATGTAGGGCGGCAGCGGCATCGCACCCACCCGTTCGATCACCCCCGAGTCCAGGAGCCGGACCGATCGCCGTCCATCGTCGTGCCCGACCAGCCGCTCTCCCACCTCCAACACCCCGGCCTCCTGGCCGATCCCTGCCTCCTCACCACCCGGCATCCGTTGCTCGAAGAGCACCGTGCCCGGGATCAACCTCCGCCCGGGCCTCACCAGCGCCTCCCAGGTGGTGCCCAGCGGATCCATCGGTTCGAGGAGGAGGACCTCGGCCCGCCCACCCGAGGATTTCTGCAGTACCAACCGGGCCGGGAGCACCCTGGTCTCGTTGACCACCACCACGTCGCCGTCACGGAGGAGGCCGGGAAGATCGGCCATGGTGGCGTGACCGACGTGCCCGTCAGCCGTCAGCCGTCCCGAGACCAGCAAGCGTGCCGCACTGCGAGGTTCGATCGGCTCTTGGGCAATCGCATCCGGCGGCAGCCCGTAGTCATAGGCATCCATCGAGTCCATGTCCATGTTCATGTCCATGTCCACGTCCATGTTCATGTCGATGTCCACGTCCAGGTCCACCGAGATCGGGTCACCGCCGGCGTCGAGCCGGCTACGGAACGAGGGAAGCACCGCCCCATCGTCGCAGACGGCCGCCACCGCGATTGACACCGGGTGGGCGAAGGGCCGCCACCGGTGCGCCGGTGGGCGCCCCGGTCGGTGGCGGGGCCTCGGCCATCGGATCAGAACATGCCGGCGTCGACCGGCGTCAGCCCGAGGTGCTGGAACGCGCGAGAGGCGGCCATCCTTCCCCGGGCAGTGCGCTGCAGCAGCCCCTGCTGGAGGAGGTAGGGCTCGTAGGCATCCTCCACCGTCGATGGCTCCTCCCCGATGCACTGGGCCAACGTGGTCAACCCCACCGCCCGGCCCGCGAACTTGCGGCAGAGCACGTCGAGGATCGCCCTATCCACCTTGTCCAAGCCCAATGTGTCGACACCGAAGACGTCGAGTCCCTCGACGGCGGCCGGGCCGGTGATCCTCCCCTCCGCCCGGACCTCGACGAAATCGCGCACCCGGCGCAGCAAGCGGTTGGCGATGCGCGGCGTCCCGCGCGACCGTTCGGCGATCCGGAGGGCTCCCTCGGCATCGATCGGAACGCCGAGAATGCCGGCCGACCGCACGACAATGGCCTCGAGCTCGTCGATGTCGTAGAGATCGAGACGGCCGACGAAGCCGAAACGATCCCGGAGCGGGCCGGTGACCAGGCCGGTGCGGGTGGTGGCGCCCACCAGGGTGAACCGGGGCAGGTCGAGCCGGATGCTGCGGGCGGTCGGCCCCTTGCCGATCAGGATGTCCAACTTGAAGTCCTCCATCGCCGGATAGAGGATCTCCTCGACCGCCCGGTTCAATCGATGGATCTCGTCGATGAAGAGCACATCCCCCTCTTGGAGATCGGTCAACAGCGCAGCCAGGTCACCCGCCCGGACCAGGACCGGCCCGGCGGTGATCCGCAGGCCGACGCCCATCTCGGCGGCGACGATCCCCGAGAGAGAGGTTTTGCCCAGTCCGGGAGGCCCGGCGAAGAGCAGGTGGTCCACCGGCTGCTTTCTCCGCCGCGCAGCCTCGATGACGATCTGAAGATGCTCGGTCAGCTGACGCTGGCCGACGAACTCGGCCAGCGTCCGGGGACGGAGGCCGGATTCGTCGAGCTCCTCTGCGGGTACTGCCTCCGGTGCCACGTCGCGGTGCCCGGACGACGCCACGCCAACCGACGACCCGTCCGGCTGGAGAGCGGGCGCCCCGAGCCGCCCGTCGTCGGAGCGATCGCCCTCCCCATCGGTCCACCCTTCGAGGACCTCGCGTCGGGCCTCGGGGGTCATCGGGTGGTCGCGAGCTGACGAAGCGCGGCCCGCAACAGCTCCTCGACGGTCTCGGCGTCGCCGATCATGTCGAGCGCGGCGCGGACCTCCTCAGGTCCGTACCCCAGCTCGGCGAGCGCGGCACGGGTCTCTCCTCGCACCGGACGTTCCCCGGTCGATGATGCCCCCCCGGCAGGGTCGGGCACCGGCGCATCCAGGCGCGCCTTCAGCTCGAGCAGCAGGCGCGCCGCCGTCTTCTTTCCCACTCCGGGCACCCTGCAGAGCGTGTCGAGATCGTCTTCGAGCACGGCAACCGCCAGGGCCTCGGGAGACAGCGATGACACGATCGCCAATGCCAGCGTCGGTCCGACTCCGTGGGCACCGAGGAGCGCCTCGAACGTGCGGCGCTCCTCGGCACGGGAGAACCCGAAGAGCACGATCGCATCCTCCCGGACGTGGGTGTGGACGTCGAGGACGACCTCCGATCCGACCGCTCCCAACGAACGGTCGGTCGAGGCCGGCACGGACAGCAGGTAGCCCACCCCCCCGATGTCGACCACCACCTCGCCCGGCCCGCGACGATCGGTGAGCACACCGCGCAGCGACCCGATCACGACACGTCCACCCCGAAGCCTTGGGCGCCGGGTGGCAAGGTGGCGCGCTCGCCGGCACCATCGGTGGCGGAGGTGCTGGTCGTGGCAGCCGCCACCGCCCGCCGCAGCGGCTGCATGGTCAGGTAGCAGGTGGCCAGGGCCAGGGCATCGGCCACGTCGGGCGGACGGGGCGGCCCGGGCAGTCCCAGCACCGAAGCGACCATCCGCTGCACCTGGTCCTTCGACGCGCCCCCGTACCCGACCAGCGCTTGCTTGACCTCGTTGGAGGTGAGCTGCGCCACCTCGCACCCGGCCTCGGCCGCGGCCACCAGAGCGATGCCGGCGGCCTGCCCGGTGGCCATCGCCGTCCGGGCGTTGACTTGAAAGAACACTCGCTCGACCACCACCGCCGACGGACGGTACTGGGCCACCAGCGAGCGCAGCTCGACCGCCAGGACCCGGAGCCGCTCGGGGAGCGGGACTTCGGGGGACGTGGAGATCACCCCGCCGGCGACGGCGACCAGGGCCGAGCGGCGTCGCGAGACCACGCCGTAACCGCAGCGCGAGAGCCCGGGGTCGATTCCCAGCACGAACATGCGTTCGACTGTATCGCAGTGCACGAGGGGTGGTGGTGATGGTCCGTCGGCCCGTTACGACCAGGCTGCCCACGCATCCGCTCGGTCGAGCCTCCAGCACAGCGGGCGGTGCACCGTCACCGTCACCGTCACCGTCACCCGTCGTAACCAGCCAGCACCTCTTCGGGGATCTCGACGTTGGCGTACACGTTCTGCACGTCGTCGTGGTCCTCGAGTGCTTCGAGGAGACGGAGGATCTTCCGGGCCGTCCCGGCGTCGGCCACATCGATGCTGGTGGTCGGCACCATCGACAGATCCGACGAGCTGGGCGCCAGGCCTGCCTGGTCCAACGCTCCTCGGACTGCCATCAGATCGTGAGGATCGGTGGTCACCGCCCAGTGATCCCCGGCATCGGCGAGGTCCTCGGCGCCGGCCTCCATCGCCACTTCCATGACCCGGTCCTCGTCGAAGGAGCGCGGCACCCCGACGATGCCCTTGCGCTCGAACTGCCAGCTCACCGCGCCGGGCTCCGCCATCGAGCCGCCGAGCTTCGAGAAGATGTTGCGCACCTCGGCGCCGGTCCGGTTCCGATTGTCGGTCAGGCATTCCACGATGACCGCCACCCCTTCGACCGCGTAGCCCTCATAGGCCACCGCCTCGTACCGCACCCCTTCGAGCTCTCCCGAGCCCCGCTTGATCGCCCGCTCGATGGTGTCGATCGGCACCGATGCATCTCGTGCCTTGGCGTACATCGTGCGGAGGCTGGCGTTGGCCGTCATATCGCTGCCGCCCTCGCGGGCGGCCACTTCGACCTGGCGGATAATTTTGGCGAACACCTTGGCCCGGGCGGAGTCCTGCGCGCCCTTCCGGTACTTGGTGGTCGCCCACTTCGAGTGTCCCGACATCTCCCGTCCTCCTCCTCGACCAGCTAAAGCCGGCCGCACCTGCGATGGATACTCCGATCAGCACTCGGTCTTGGTCATCGCCACGAACATCCGGTGGAGCCGCCGGTCCGAGGTCAGCTCCGGATGGAACGCGGACACCAGCACCCGTCCTTGACGGCAGAGCACCGGACGAGCCCCGTCGAGGCACGCGAGCACGTCCACGTCAGGTCCGACGGTCTCGACGACCGGAGCACGGATGAACACGGCGGGGACCGGGCTGTCGAACCCCGACACCGACAGCTCCTTCTCGAAAGAAGCCGCCTGCCGACCGTAGCCGTTCCTCCGGACCGTGAGATCGATCATCCCGAAACGGCGCTGGTCGCTGCGCCCGTCGAGCACCGTCGACGCCAGCAGGATCATTCCGGCGCACGTTCCGAACGCCGGCAGCCCGGCCCGCAACGCTCCGGACAGGGGATCGAAGAGCCCGGACGACTCCAGCAGCATCGACAGCGTGGTGGACTCGCCACCAGGAAGCACCAGACCACTCAAGCCGTCCAGATCGCCGGGGGTGCGAACCGGCCTCGACCCTTCACCCAGATCGGCCAACGCCGCCGTGTGCTCGCGCGCGTCACCCTGGAGCGCGAGCACGCCGATCGTCACGCCGGCGCACCCGGAGCGGCGACCGCCCACTCACCAGCCACGGTCTGCCAGGTGAACCTCGAGCGAGGCGATCTCCTGACCGGCCATCGCCTCTCCCAGGCCAGTGGACACCTTGGCCACCAACGCTGCATCGGCGTAATGGGCGGTCGCTTCGACGATGGCGCTCGCCCGACGTGCCGGGTCGGCGCTCTTGAAGATGCCCGAGCCGACGAACACGGCCTCCGCACCGAGTTGCATCACCAGGGACGCGTCGGCCGGGGTGGCGATGCCTCCGGCACAGAACAGTGGGACCGGGAGCCGGCCGGTGGCGGCGATCTCCCGTACCAGGTCGATCGGGGCCGCCAGCTGCTTGGCCCAGGCGTACTGCTCGGCCGGGTCCGCCTGGGTGATCCGCCGGACGTCACCGAGGATGGAACGGAGGTGTCGAACCGCTTCGACGATATTGCCCGTCCCGGCTTCGCCCTTGGAGCGGATCAGGCACGCCCCTTCCGAAATCCGCCGCAGCGCCTCCCCGAGCGTGGTCGCACCACAGACGAAGGGGATCTCGAACGTCCACTTGTCGATGTGGTGCGCCTCGTCGGCGGGGGTCAAGACCTCGCTCTCATCGATGTAGTCGACGCCCAGTGACGCCAGCACCTGCGCCTCGGCGAAGTGGCCGATGCGTGCCTTCGCCATCACCGGAATGGTGACGGCCTGTTGAATGCCCTCGATCATCTCCGGATCGCTCATCCGGGCCACGCCTCCGTCTCGACGGATGTCCGATGGGACCCGCTCGAGGGCCATCACCGCCACCGCTCCGGCGTCTTCAGCCACCTTGGCCTGCTCGGCGTCCACGACGTCCATGATCACGCCGCCACGCAACATGTCGGCCAGGCCTCGCTTCACGGTCAGGGTGCCGGTGACGGCCACCCCGTCGGCCGTGCCGGGCGTCGACAGGGCGTCGGATCCCGATCGATCCGGTCCATGATCCACAGCTCCACGTTCGGGTCCATCGCTCATGCACCCACTCTACCGTCGGCGGGTTGTCTCCCTCCGAGCAAGGGCAGCCGACGCTCCCGTCGGGACCGGAGGGCGATCGCGCCGGCAGCCGACGCTCCTGTCGGAACCGGCCAACATGGACAGTCGGGCCGTCCGTCGTTAGCCTCGCATCGGTCAAGGCGCATCGACGGGGGTCGGATCAGGTGATGGATCAGAGACGAGTCGCCAGAGGGGTCGCGCTGACCTTCGTACTGTTGGGCGCTGTCGGGTGCTCGGGTGGTTCCCCCTCGGTGCACACGGCGGTCACGCGCCACCAGCGTCCGGCCCGGCAGGTCGCCGGTCATCGCACCACCGCCAGTGCCGCCGCCGCGATCGCTTCGGCCCCGACCGGCCCACCGGCGGCGACCCGTCCGACCCAGTCGACGGCGCCCCGTCCGACCCAGTCGACGGCGCCCGCCATCGCCGTCCCTACGCAGGCCCCCGGGTGGTCGGTCGCCCTCAACACGCTACCGCCACCAGGTGGCCTGACCTCGGTCTCGTGCCTGTCCGACACCTTCTGCATCGCTGCCGGAGGCGGGGCGAACCAGGCGCAGACCACCGGAGCCGGTCTGACCGAGTCATGGGACGGGGAGTCCTGGTCAGCCCCCAGTGTGGCGTTCCCGCCGCCGGCATCGTCGTCCGGTTCCTGGCCGGTGCTGCCTACCGTCACCTGCACGGAAGGACCGTTCTGTGTGGTCGCCGAGGCGACCGGCATGGTGACCAACGGAGACGGGACCGACTGGATCACCGCGGTACCCCTCCCGGCTGCGCCGTCCGTGGCCCCGAACCCGGCAGATCCCGGCCCCGGGACGCCCGGGGCACGATCCATCGGCGTCTCGTGTCCGACCGCTCACTTTTGTGCCCTCGTCGACAACACCGGGCAGGTCTGGACCTGGTCCCATGGTCGCTGGCTCCCGACCCGATCGTTCACCGAGCCCGCCACCGCCTCTCCCTCCCCACCCGCCCCGGTCGCGCTCTACGCACCGGGACGGGTGGGCATCTCGTGCCCTTCTCCCACCTCGTGCACTGCGGTGGTCGGTGCCACGGTGATCAACTGGGATGGCAGCTCCTGGTCACGGCTGCCGACCCCCTGGCCCTCCCCCGGCGTGGTCAGCGGTTCCGCACTCTCGTGTCCGACCGCGACCCTCTGCGCCATCGTGAGCGGGTCAGTGGTCACCTATCGCAACGGGGGGTGGTCCACCCCGTGGGCCGCGCCTCAGGCCGTCGACCCCGGAGGATCGCTCGACTCCATCTCGTGCCCGACCCCCGCCTTCTGCATGGCGGCCGACACCAGTGGCGACGTGGTGTCGTGGAACGGCAGCACATGGTCGCCACCCGTACGTGTCCTTCCTCCCCCGACGACCTACCCGGGCATCGGCACCACCGTCTCGTGCAGCTCGTCTCGGTTCTGTATGGTCGTGAACGGCGACGGCGACTATGCGACGTTCACCGGGGCGTCCCCGACTGGTTGACCCGCAGGACGGGGACCGATGATCTCGACACACTCGGACCGCCGCAGATGACGAAGGAGGCATTGCGACCGACATGCACACGCACACCCGGTGGAGACCGTGACCGTCGACCGGTACACGACCATCGAACTCCAGATCGCGGAGCGGATCGCCACCATCACCCTGCACCGTCCCGAGCGACTCAACGCCTTCACCGACACGATGCGCAAGGAGCTGATCGACGCGTTCGACGCGACGGACCGCGACGACGAGGTCCGCGCCGTGATCGTGACCGGTTCCGGTCGAGCGTTCTGCGCCGGCGCCGACCTCGGTGACGGAGCGGCCACGTTCGACCGGATCGCCCACCGTTCCGGCGCGGCGGTCCCCCGAGACGGTGGTGGCACCGTGGCGCTCCGGATCTTCGACTCGGTGAAGCCGGTGATCGCCGCGATCAACGGTCCTGCTGTCGGGGTAGGTGTCACGCTGACGCTGCCGATGGACGTACGTTTGGCTTCGGACCAAGCCAGGTTCGGGTTCGTCTTCACCCGGCGCGGCCTGGTCCCCGAGGCTGCCTCGAGCTGGTTCCTTCCGCGCCTGGTCGGCATCGGCCAGGCCATGGAGTGGATGGCCACCGGCAGGGTGTTCGATGCCGCCGAAGCGCGGCGGGGCGGGTTGGTCCGCAGCGTGCACCCAGCGGGCGACTTGGCCGCCGCGGCCCACGATCTCGCCGTGGAGATCGCCGAGCACACCGCTCCGGTCTCGGTCGCACTGACTCGCCGCCTGCTGTGGACGATGCTGGGCGCGACCCATCCGATGGATGCGCATCGAGCGGACTCGCTGGCCATGTCGTTCCGCGGGCCCTCGGAGGATGCCCACGAGGGGATCGCTTCGTTCCTCGACAAGCGACCGCCGCGATTCCCCGGGCGCGTCAGCGACGGGCTCCCCGACCTGTTTCCCGGGAGTACGCCACCGTTGTACTGAACCGGTGCCGTGGACTGCCGAGCAGGCGTCGACCCCATCCGGTCCCGTTGGCTAACGTGCCCACGGGGTTGCACGTCGCACCCGATGGAGGACAGTCGATGAAGATCACCACGATGCTCAGCTACGCCGGTGGATTCCGCCAGGCGGCCGCCCAAGTGGCCGAGCTCGAACAGGGAGGACTCGATCTGGTCTGGGTGGCCGAGGCCTATGGCTATGACAGCCCCAGCCTCATGGGGTACCTGGCCGCCTTGACCAAACGGGTCGAGATCGGCGCGGCGATCCTCCCCATCTACACCCGCACGCCCACGCTGGTCGCCATGACCGCGGCGGGCATCGACGCACTGTCCGACGGCCGGTTCCACCTCGGACTGGGCGCGTCCGGCCCCCAGGTGATCGAAGGATTCCACGGCGTGCCCTACACGAAGCCGTTGGCTCGTACCC
Organism: bacterium; assembly: GCA_027365055.1. Taxonomy (GTDB): domain Bacteria; phylum Actinomycetota; class Acidimicrobiia; order Acidimicrobiales; family RAAP-2; genus DASZIT01. Next base: position 6,998 of record DAHXOD010000004.1, on the reverse strand, counting down.
GCGAGATGATCGACATCTGCCGGTTGACCTGGGCCCGCGAGGCGCCACTGTCCTACGACGGTTCGGTGTTCACCCTCCCGCTTCCGCCGAACCAGGGCACCGGCCTGGGCAAGGCCCTCAAGATCATCGGCCACCCGGTCCGCCCCTCCATCCCGATCTGGGTGGCCTCCTTGGGGGAGAAGAACGTGGCGCTCACCGCCGAAGTGGCTGACGGCTGGATCCCGATGATCTTCGTCCCCGAGGTGGCCAAGGAGGTGTGGGGTTCGGCGCTCGCCGACGGCGCGTCCCGCCGGGATCCCGCCCTCGGACCGCTCCAGATCACCGCCGGCGGATCGCTGGCCATCGGTGAAGGCCCCGACGTCATGGCGGTGCGTGACTTCTCCCGATCGATGCTCGCTCTGTACATCGGCGGCATGGGCGCCAAGGGGAAGAACTTCTACAACGAGGTGGCGGTCCGAGCGGGCTACGCGGAGGCGGCGGCCAAGATCCAGGACCTCTACCTCGCGGGGCACAAACAGGATGCCGCCGCTGCCGTGCCCGATGAACTCCTCGAACGCACCACGCTGTGTGGGCCCGAAGGATACGTCGCCGAGCGCATCGCCGCCTATGGCGAAGCAGGCGTCACCCACCTCCAGGTCGCTCCGGTCCCGGTGGGCGATCAGCGCGCCGTCGACCTGATCGAGACGGTGAAACGCCTGGCCGGTTGAGGCACCTCGACCGTCGTTCGCCCCGGCGCTACTCCACCGTCCACGACGAGCCGGAGCGCAACAGGTGGTGGAGGTCGCCCGGCCCCCTCCGCTCGATGACCTGGTCGACCTGGCGACGCATCTCGGTCCCGTACTCGGGGCGCTCGACGTCGCGGAAGATCCCGACCGGGGTCGGCTCGGTCGGTCCGGCGGCCAGGTGGCTCAGCTGGAACGCCAGACCCGGGTTGTCGCGGTGCTCGTCGTGGACCAGCAGTTCCGACTCGTCCACCGACGTGGCATCCACGATCTCGACCGTTCCGTCGGTCCGCATCACCACGCCACGCTGGCCTTCGGTGCCGAAACGGATCGGTGCGCCGTGGACCAGGGGAATCAGCATGTCCGCCCGTTGGTCCTTCCCGGTGATCGCCTCGAATGCTCCGTCATTGAACACGTTGCAGTTCTGGTAGATCTCGACGAACGACGCACCCCGGTGCGCATGGGCGCGGCGGAACACCTCCATCATGTGCTTGCGATCCATGTCGTGGGTACGGGCGACGAAGGTCGCCTCGGCGCCCAACGCCAGGCTGAGTGGATTGAACGGCTGCTCCAGCGACCCGAAGGGTGTGGACTTGGTGACCTTGTGGACCTCGGAGGTGGGCGAGTACTGCCCCTTGGTCAGTCCGTAAATCTGATTGTTGAACAGCAGAATGGTGATGTTGATGTTGCGCCGGAGCGCGTGGATCAAGTGGTTCCCGCCGATCGACAACGAATCGCCGTCGCCGGTCACCACCCACACGTCGAGGTCGGGCCGGGTGGCCGCCAAACCGGTGGCAATGGCCGGAGCCCTCCCGTGGATGGAGTGCAAGCCGTAGGTGTTCATGTAGTACGGGAACCGAGCTGCGCAGCCGATCCCGGAGAGGAAGACCGTGCGCTCACGACGGACACCGAGCTCGGGCATCAGCATCTGGACCGCAGCGAGGATCGAGTAGTCACCGCAGCCGGGGCACCACCGGACCTCTTGGTCGGACGACCAGTCCTTGCGGGTGGTGAGCGGGACAGCGACCGCTTGGTCGCCGGTCGGGGCGTCGGCCAGATCAGTCATCAGTCGGCCACCTTTCCGTTGGAACCGTTGGACGGGAACGTTCGGCCGGGGTGCTCGGCGGGTGGGGCCCCCTCCGAGGGGCCACCCGGCACCGGGCCCACGCCTCGGGCGTTGATCAGCTCAAGGATGGCGGACTCCATCGAGGCCGCCCGGAACGGCACGCCCTTGACCTGGGTGAAGGAGATGGCGTCGACCAGGTACTCGGCCCGGAGCAACCGGCTGAGCTGCCCCAGGTTGACCTCGGGGACCAGCACCTTCTCGTAGCGGGACAGCACGTCGCCCAAGTCGGCCGGGAACGGGTTGAGGTGGTCGAGATGTGCGTGGGCCACCTGGTGGCCACGGGCTCTGGCCCGCTGCACGCCGGCCGCGATCGCCCCGTAGGTCGACCCCCAGCCGATGACCAGAATGGCTGCGTCACCCTCACCGGGATCGAGCTCGGTCGGGGGAATGTCGTTGGCGATGCCGGCGATCTTGGCGGCGCGTAGCCGGGTCATCCGTTCGTGATTGGCGCCGTCGTAGTTGACGTTGCCGGTCCCGTCCTCCTTCTCGAGGCCCCCGATGCGATGCTCCAGACCGGCGAGTCCCGGCGGGGCCCACGGTCGGGCCAGGGTGTCAGGATCGCGGAGATATGGCCAGAACGCCGCAACGCCGTCTCCGTCGACATGATTGGTTCCGGTGGCGAAGCCGGGATCAATCACCGGAAGCTCGTCGATCTCGGGAAGTCGCCAGGGCTCGGTACCGTTGGCCAGGTAGCCGTCCGAGAGCAGCATCACCGGTGTGCGGTACTTGACGGCCAGGCGGGCCGCCTCGAGGGTCGCCGCAAAGCAGTCCGAGGGGGTCTTGGGCGCCACGATCGGCAACGGGGCCTCACCATGGCGGCCGTACATGGCATGGAGCAGGTCGGCCTGCTCCGTCTTGGTGGGAAGACCGGTCGAGGGTCCCCCCCGCTGGACGTCGATGATGAGCAGCGGCAGCTCCAGGTTGATGGCCAGTCCGATCATCTCCGCCTTGAGGTCGATCCCCGGTCCGGAGGTGGTGGTCACGCCGAGAGCGCCGCCGAACGAGGCGCCGAGAGCGGCGCCGATCCCGGCAATCTCGTCCTCGGCCTGAAAGGTGCGGACACCGAACTCCTTGTGCTTGGAGAGCTCGTGGAGGATGTCGGAGGCCGGAGTGATCGGGTAGGTGCCGAGGAAGAGCGGCAGGCCACTGCGGCTGGCCGCGGCGATCAACCCCCAGGCGGTGGCCGTGTTCCCCGTGATGTTGACGTACTCCCCGGGTGCCAGTTCCGCCGGACGCACCTCGTAGGAGGACTCGAACAGCTCGGCGGTCTCGCCGAAGTGGAATCCGGCCTTCAGCGCCCGGAGGTTGGCCTCTTGGACCAGCGGCTTGTCGGCGTAGCGCTCGTTCACCCAGGCCGCGGTGGCCTCGACCGGCCGGGTGTAGAGCCAGCTGATCAGCCCGAGTGCGAAGAAGTTCTTCGACCGTTCGGCGTCCCGGGGCTTGACCCCGGCATCTTTGGACACCTCGGTGGTGATCGAGGTCATCGGTACCTCGTAGACGGTGTAGGCCGACAGGCTCCCGTCCCCGAGCGGGTTCACTTCGTACCCCGCCTTGCGCAGATTGCGCTCCTCGAAGGCGTCGACGTTCACAATGATGGTCGCACCCGGAGGCAGGGTGTCGAGATTGGCCCGGAGCGCAGCGGGGTTCATGGCCACCAGCACGTTCGGCGCATCCCCCGGGGTCGAGATGTCGTGGTCGGAGATGTGCACCTGAAAAGCAGACACACCAGCCAACGTGCCAGCCGGCGCCCGGATCTCCGCCGGAAAGTCCGGGAACGTCGCCAGGTCGTTCCCGAGCAACGCCGAGGACGTGGTGAACCGATCTCCCGCCAGCTGCATCCCGTCGCCCGAGTCGCCGGCGAACCGAATCACCACGCGATCGAGTAGCTGGGGCGGATGCTCTTTGCTCGAGGTGTCAGACACCGTGCTCCTCATTGTGGCTCGTACTGCTGGTTGTTCGAACTGCTCTGCACTGGAACTGCTCTGTATTGCTGCTGCTGCTCTGCTGCTACTGCTACTGCTGCTGTATTGCTGCTACTACTGCTGCTGCTGGTGGCGCCGAGGGCTCCGACCCGGTCGGAGACGGGCGCGCCCCCGGCGTGCACCGGGACCAGCTCGGGGCCGTCCCGAGTGGCGGCGGACCGGACAGCGTGCGCCCATGAAGCAAGGCGAGCCCCCGCCACAGTGTAACGCTGGACGCACCGGCACCGGCGTTGGCCCGGGACGAGCACTGGCAGTGCGGCCCGGTCGGTGGCCGCTCAGGCGATGGTGACCTCCGGATCGAGGTACACGTCCTGGATCGAATGGATCAAGGCGGCGCCTTCGTCGATGGGACGTTGGAACGCCTTGCGCCCGACGATCAGGCCGGCACCTCCGGCCCGCTTGTTGATCACCGCGGTCCGGACCGCTTGGGCGAGATCGTCGTCGCCCTTCGACTCGCCACCCGAGTTGATCAGTCCAACCCGTCCGGCGTAGCAGCAGGCCACCTGCCAACGGGTCAGGTCGATGGGATGGTCGGTGGTCAGCTGGCTGTAGACGAGCGGGTCGGTCTTCCCGAAGGAGAGTGCGTTGTAGCCCCCGTTGTTCTCCGGCTGCTTCTGCTTGATCAGGTCAGCTTCGATGGTGACACCGAGATGATTGGCCTGGCCGGTCAGATCCGCAGAGAGGTGGTAGTCGGTGTCGCCTTGTTTGAACGCACTGTTGCGCAGATAGCACCAGAGCACGGTGAACATGCCGAGACGATGAGCCTCGGCGAACGCTCGGGAGACCTCCACGATCTGACGATCCGCCTCCGGCGATCCGAAGTAGATCGTGGCGCCCACACCGACGGCCCCGAGATCGCTGGCCTGTTGGGCCTGTCCGAACAACACCTGGTCGTACGTGTTGGGATAGTTCAGAAAGTCGTTGTGGTTCAGCTTGACGATGAACGGGATCTTGTGGACGTAGCGGCGAGCGACGATGCCCAAACCACCCAAGGTGGTGGCAATTGCGTTGCAGTCGGCGGCGATCGCCAGGTCACAGAGACGGGCCGGGTCGAAATAGGCCGGAACCTTGGCAAAACTGGCTCCCGCCGAGTGCTCGATCCCCTGGTCGACCGGAAGGATGGAGAGGTAGCCGGTCCCGGCCAGGCGACCGGTCCCCTGCAGCATCCCGAGATTACGCAGCACCGTGGGGGATCGATCGGAGTGGAGGAACACCTCCTCCAGGTGACCAGGACCGGGCAAGGTGAGCAGAGCAGCCGGGAACGCCGTTGCCTGGTGGTTGAGCAGCGACTCCGCTTCGTCGCCAAGGAGTTGTTCGAGATGCATCGGGCGAGCCTACCGGCAGGTGGCCACGGCCGAAAAGCCACCGCCGACCCCCGGTCAGCGCTCGGGACGGGGGCCGGCCTCCTTCCGCCGACGGCGCGGCACGGAACCCAGCGCCTCGAGCCGCAAGGCGACATCGAACGCCTCAGGGTCGGTCGCTGCTACCCGGAGGAACAACTCGCGGGCCCTCGGCACATCGCCAGAACGTTCCGTCAGATCGGCCAGCAGGTACCACTGACGGAGGTGGCGTTCGGCCGGATTTCTCACCAGACGACCAGCGCCCGCATCGACGAGCAACCCGATCGCCCCGGCCAGATCCCCAGCGTCGGCACGGGTACCAGCCAGCACCAGCCGACCCTCCGAGAGCACTTCAGGGTCGGGCGAACCGTGACGCAGCTCGGTGAAGAGGGTCTCCACCCTTCGGGGACGCCCGAGCGCACGCTGACAGTCCATCCGCACCGGATGTTGGTCGACTGATCCGGTCAGTGCGGCGTACGCCTCCAAATTGACCAGCGCCGCCTTCCAGAACCCTTGATGATACTGACTGAGGGCCAGTAGCTCACGCAGGGACGGGGCATTGGGGATCGCGTCGGCAACCGTCTTCAGTATCCGGGACGCGTCCCGGTAGCGCTCCCGCTCGTACGCACCGATTCCCGCCGCCATTCGCTCGGTCATGCGTTCGCGGAGATGACTCCAGTCAGGGCCGGCCGCAGAAGCGAGCTCGTTGGCGATATCCGCCGGAAGCTCTGCCGGGGGTGCCACTGCCCGGCGAGAGACCGACCGCGGAGCGGAGCGGCGACCGGGGCTCCGGTCCTCCTCGATCCACTGCTCCGGGACGAACTCATCGGTTCGCCGCCGAGCGCCCCGACGACCCTCCGGGGTGTCCAGGTCGGGACCATGATCGACGCCGTCGCGCACGGCGCTCGCTCCACGACGAGCCACGCTGCCCCAACCCTTGCGGACCACTGCGGTCCGTGCCGGCCGCCCATCCCGAGGATCCGCGGACCTGCTCGAACCATCACGCCGTGCCCCGGTGGGGGTGCCAGGGGGAGTGACCCGACGGGGCCGGTTCGACCCGGAGTCCGAACTGCCGTCAGCGTCCTTCCCCGCGGAACGATTGCCGCCGGCCCCCTTGTAGCCGGCCCCCTTCGAGGCGGTGCCCTTGTAGCCGCCCCCCTTGTAGCCGGCCCGCGTCGAGGCGGCCCCCTTGTAGCCGGTGCCCTTGTAGCCGGCTCCCTTCGAGGCGGCCCCCTTGTAGCCGGTGCCCCCAGAGCCAGACTCTGGTCGGTCCGAACCGGCCGTCGCAGTCCGACCACCGGAACCCCCCGTACCCCCGGTGCGACTCCGATTCCCACCCGAGGCACCCCCCGAGCCGCCACCACGTCCCTTTCCACCCTTTCCACCAGGCGTCCGGGGTGCCGCACCTCCAACACCCGAACCACGGGACACGCCGCGACGGGCCCCACCACCACCACCTGATGCGCGCGACCGCGACGAACCAGAAGGAGGAGGTGACATCCGACGATTGTAGCTCCGGCCAGCCCGCCGACAGCACAGCCTCAACGACCGGCACCGGCCACCTGGCACGCACGACACCGCGCATCACTACCGCACACCCACCCCGGACGCGACAATGCCCCCCGCTGAAGCGGGGGGCATTGTCCGGAGAAATCCCGGCGGCGTCCTACTCTCCCAGGGGGCTACCCCCCAAGTACCATCGGCGCTGGCGGGCTTAACTGCCGTGTTCGGAATGGGAACGGGTGTCTCTCCGCCGCTATGGCCACCGGAAACTGTGCGCTCTCCGACGCCCGGCGCGCCACCCCTCGGGCGGCTGCAGCCGGGCCCG
>DAHXOD010000049.1 GCA_027365055.1 bacterium | reverse complement strand
GCTGCCGGTCGACGACGACATCCGATGACGACCCTCCGAAGGCGTCGGCTGACGCTGTTCGCCATGTGCCTGTCGCAGGGGATGATCCTCCTCGACATCACGATCGTGAATATCGCGCTGCCGTCGATCCAGCATCAGCTCCACATGTCCCCAGGCCTTTTGGAATGGGTCATCAGCGCCTATGCCCTCTCCTTGGCCACGTTCATCCCTCTCGGGGGGACCCTCGGCGACCGCTACGGACGCAGACACCTCTTCCTGATCGGCTTGGTGGTGTTCACCCTGGCCTCTGCCGCCTGTGCCCTCTCGACGGCGGCCATCGTCCTCATCGCGTTCCGGATCGTGCAGGGCATGGGTGGCGCCGTCATGTCCGCCCTCACGTTGTCAATTCTCTCCGAGACCTATCCCCCGGAGACTCGGGCCGGCGCAATCGGCATCTGGTCCGCCATCGCCGGTCTCGGTTTCGGACTGGGACCGGTGATCGGGGGCCTGTTGCTCTCGGTCTTCAGCTGGTCCTCCATCTTCTGGGTCAACGTTCCCATCGGCATCGTGGCCTTCGTCGTGACCGTGGTGGGCGTGGCCGAGTCGCGTGATCCGGTGCAACGACGCCTCGACGTGGTCGGCGTGGTGCTGTCCGCTCTCGGTCTCCTCGGGGTGACCTTCGGGTTCGTCGAAGCAGCCAGTCGACCGTTCACTTCGGCGATCGTGGTCGGACCCGTGCTCGCCGGATTCGCACTGTTGAGTGCGTTTGCCCTGTGGGAGCGTCACACCCCCTCTCCCATGGCACCCCCGAGCCTGCTGTCCGATCGCCGGTTCGGCATCTCGTGCACGGTGTACTTCCTGGCCTACCTGGCGTTGGCCGGTGCGATGTTCTTCGCCACCCTCCTCTTCCAGAACGTGAAGGGCTGGTCCGCGCTGGCGACCGGGTTGTCCTGGATGGCCATGAACGTGCCGTTCATCCTGATGGCCCAGCTCAGCGGCCGCATCCAACGCCGTCTCTCGAGTGCGTCGGTCGTCATCGCCGGGTGCCTGTTCGGGGCAGCCGGCATCATCGTCCTGAGCCAGGTCACCGACACCACGCCCTTTCTGCTGGCCGGGCTGGGCTACGTGCTCCTCGGTGCAGGGTACGGCACCTTCGTCCCGGCGATCGCCAACGTGGCCATGCAGAACGTCGCTGTTGGCAGCTCCGGCATCGCATCGGGGATGGTGAACACCAGCCGGCAGATCGGCACGTCGGTCGGGCTGGGCATCGTGGGCTTTCTCGGCCTGAGCAGCGCCACCAGAGCGTGGTCGTCGCACGTCAGGGTGCTGGCGGCCACGGTGCAGGACACCGCCCGTGGGCTGGCTCAGAGCATCGCCGGTGGGAATATCGAGTCGGCCACTCGCCAGCTCGGTAGCGCCGCCACCGCACCGGCAACCAGTGCCTTCCTGCATGGCTACGAGATCGCCGTGGCCGTGTGCGGTCTGGCCCTGTTGCTGGCCGCCGCCCTCGGCGTTGCCGGCCTGCGTCGTCACGGTGACGCTTCGGAACCGCTCGCGGGGATGGCGGTCCGCAGCAGCGGGGACAGGGGCGTCGAGTTGGCTTGACCTGTTGCATGGGGCCCAGCTCGGTGAGGGCCACGGTGGGACGGACAGCGGGCGGTCCGCCGGATGGGCGCGGAGGCAGCGGCTTCAAACGGAGCGGACGCGTGGCCGTCAGTCGGAAAGCCCGGGTAGGGTTCGCCGGTGGGACGGATCGAGCGGTCCCGGGTCACTCGACACCGGTCACGGGTGACCGGGATCTCGGATGGCTGCGGGAATCTGGACCTCACCGGGCACTGGTTGCCCCGACGAGCAACGGACGAGGAGTTGCGGTGACGGTACGCACGTTCCCTGGCAGGCGCGGCTCGATGGCACCGCTGCTTCGACGGCTGGCGCTCGCCGTCGCTCCGGTCGTCGCATGGCTGCTCACCGGCACCGCTCCGTTCACGGCCGACGCGTACGTCCTGGTGGCGATCCTGGTGCTTGTCACGTTCGTCGGGTCGCAACGTGCCTCCTTCTTCTCCCCCCGTTCGAGGGAGGAGTTGGCTCGACCGAATCGTCGGGGTCAGCTGACTGCTCTCGGGATCGCTCCGTGGGCCGTGCTCGTGACCCTGGCCGTGGCACTCGAGGCGTTCGGATTGGCGCTCGGAGGACGTTCGCCGAGCGTCCCGACCCTTTCCACCACCGTGGATCACCTGCTGGTTGACCACGAGAGCCGGTTCGGTCTGTGCCTGCTGTGGTTGGTGGCGTGGTGGGCACCCGCTCTTCGCTCTGTGCCCGGGGCACCTCCACCCCCGGTCGTGCCTCCACCCCCGGCCGTGCCCGGAGACGTCCTGTGATCGGTACGGTCCTGTGGTGTGCGATCACCGTCTCCGGACTGGCTTGGGAGTTGACGTGCCGCATCTCGGACGGACGGTGGCCCGGCCTCCGTGAGGTGGGCTCCGCACTGGCGTCGTCGCTCCCGGGGAGAGTCGCCCTCTTCGCCCTCTGGGTCTTTGTCGGCGTCCACCTGTTCGCCAGGTACACCGTGCCGCGAGGCTGGGGATGAAGGGGCCTCTGGTGAACCGCCAGGGCGGAGCAGCGCCGGCACGGTCCTGGCACCCCCGAATGCGGCGGGCACCGTGACGACGGGTTCGGACAGCGCACCACCGTCACCCCCACCGGAACGTTCGCTCCGACTGCACCGTTGGAACGACCGGACGGTGATCGTGCTGGCCCTCGTCGCCATGGCATCCGGCTTCGGACAATTCGGGGTGGTGGCCGCCCTCGGATCGGTGGCGAAAGGGCTCGGCCAGGTGGTGCCCGGATCGTCACTGGCCGATCGGGTCGGTCTGTCCGGAACGGTCCTCGGTGTGGGGTTGGCGATCATCAGGCTCTCGTCGCTCGGGAGCCTGCCCGTTACCGGGCTGGCGGATCGTGTCGGTCGCCGGCTCGTGCTGGTGGGCACCTTGACTGCTGGGCTCGCTCTGACCGTCGCCGCGGCGGCGAGCCCGAGCTTCTGGTGGTTCGTGGTGATCTTCGCCCTGGGCCGCCCGCTCCTCAGCACCACCAGCGCGCTGTCCCAGGTGGCAGCGGCCGAGCAGACGGCCAGCGCTGATCGGGCCAAGGCGGTGGCACTGATCGCTGCCGGCTACGGCGTCGGAGCGGGGCTGATCGCGATCGTCCACTCGTTGGCGGCCGGCGCACTCGGGTTCCGCGGGGTCTTTGTGCTCGCGCTGGTGCCCCTCGCGTCCGTGCCCCTGCTCCGCAGGTGGATCGTGGAGCCCGACCGTTACCAGGTGATGCGGGCCGCCGATGAGCACCCGTTGCCGGTGTGGGGGGCGGTGGCCCCTGCGTACCGGAAGCGACTGGCGGTGATCGCCGCCCTCGGCTTCGCCATCTCCTTCGTCACCGGTCCCGCCAACAGCTTCGTGTTCCTGTATGCCCAGAACATCCTCCATCAACGGGGCATCGTCACCGCGGCCATGGTGGTGGGGGCGGGCGTCACCGGCCTGGTCGGTCTCCTGGCCGGTCGCTGGCTCGCCGATCGCGTGGGCCGGCGGCCGGCGGGTGCGCTCGGCGTCGTCGGTGTCGTCGCGTTCTCGTCGCTGGCGTACGCGGGGACCGCCCCGGCGCTCGTGACCGGGTACGTGCTGGCCGTGCTTTCCGGCGCCGTGTTCGCCCCGGCGATCGGGGCGACCCTGAACGAGCAGTTCCCGACCTCGGTGCGGGCGTCGGTGGCTGGGTGGTTTCTGGCCGCCGGCGTGCTCGGGGCCGTGGCCGGGCTGGTGGTGTTCGGGGTGCTGGCCACGGCGGAGAACCGGTTCAGCGAGGCCGCGGTGGTCACGTTCGTTCCGGTCGTGCTCGCCACGGGCCTGTTCTGGTTGTTGCCCGAGACGCGGGGGAGGGAACCTGAAGAGCTGTGGTCGCAACGGTGAGCCCGGGGCGTGTGCAGGGTTCGGGGACGGTCCCGGCCGGCGGGGGCGGTCGGGGGAAGCGTCAGGGGCGATAGAGGGACACCACGTCGGCGACGTCGTCATTCGCCGCCCCCCGCTCGGCAGCCCGGCAGTAGCGCTCGTGGACGGCAGCGGCCAGTGGTAGGTCGAGGCCCAGCTCGTCGGCCATCGTGCGCACGAGCTGCAGGTCCTTGGCTCCGAGCGCAGTGCCGAACCAGCCACGACCGTCGCCGGAGATCACCCGCCCGAGTCGGTTGTGCAGGCCGGTTGCCACCAGGGGTGACCCGGTGAGGAACTCGGCCAGGAACCGGTCGTCCAGGCCCGCCTGTTGGCCGGCCGCTACCACCTCGGCCAGGGCGGCGATGCCCGAGAGCAACAGGTAGTTGTTGAGCAGCTTCACCTCCGACGCCCGTACCGGGTCGTCGCCACAGCGGATCGTTCGTCCGGCGACCGCCTCCCAGACCGGTGCCAGGCGGTCGACCGCCTCCGGGGGTCCGGCGAGCACCAGGGTGGCCGCCCCGGAGGCGACCGCGTCCGGGGCGCCGAGGATCGGTGCCGACACGAACCGGCGTGGGAAGGAGGTGGCGAGGATCCGGGTGGTGGCGGGGGAGACCGTGCTGCAGTCGACGACCAGCACGTCGGGTCCCGTCGCCAGGGGTTGGCCGCGGGGAACGAGGACCGAACGCACGGCCTCGTCGTCGGTCAGCGAGGCGAGGACGACCTCGGCGTCGGAGGCCGCCTCCGCGGGGGACTTGCGCTCGATGGCACCGCGGGCCGCGAGCTCGCCGGCCTTGCCGGCAGTCCGGTTCCAGATCCGGACGTGATGCCCGCCGTCGACCAGGCGCGCCGCGAGCGCTGAACCCATCTGGCCCAGGCCGAGGACGGCGACCTCGACCGGGTTGCCGGCCGCGTCCGCGGAGCTCACGAGTGGCAGCGATCGAGCCAGGGCTGCTCGCCGTCGAGGGCGTAGAGGGCGACGGCCACGGTGTCCTGGTCGGCCTTGGACGCCACGTTCGGCGGCACCCCCACCAGATCCGGCCGCCCGGCGGCGAGTGCAGCAGTGTTCCAGGTGGGCTGGCTGAACTGGAACGCACCCATGTAGAGCCCGTTCGGCGACACCGCTCCATAGTCTCCACCGGACTCCGCCTGCACCACGCATTGGAGGAAGGGGTTGAGTGCCGGGTCCGACGTGCCGGCCGAAGGGCTCGAACCACCGGACGCGATGGCCCCGGCGGACGCCGGGGGTCCAGAACTGGCGGCTGCGGCCGCGGCGTTGGATTGTGCGGCGGTCGCCGGTGGACTGCTGGCGGCACGGTGAGCTGCAGCCTGGGCCTGGGCCTGGGCCTGGGCCTGGGCCTGGGCCTGGGCGGCCCGCACCGCGGCCGCCGCCGCCGCGTCCCGAGCGGCTGCCTGCTGGGCGATCGCCCCGGCAAGGCGACCGGTCACCTGGGCCTGAACCGCCTCCAACCCGCGCGCGGCGGAATCGGCAGCGGCCAGCGCCTGGCCCTGCTGATCCAGTGCGGCACGGTCGACCGACTGCCGGTTCACCAGGTCGGACTGCTCGGCGGCGAGGCGCTGTTGCGCCGTCCTCAGGCGGTCCAGCGCGGTGGTCGCCCGACCCACGGCGATGCCCTGGTACTCGCTGAGCGCCTGGGCCTCACTGGTGCCCCCGGTGGAGAACAACACCGCATCGGAGCCCGAAGCCACTGCGCCCGAGTCCATGTAGTCGGTGATCGCCTGCGCCCGCACCCGCGCCCGGTCGGCGGAGATCCGGCGCTGGTCCCCGGCGACCGCCTGTCGACCGGCGGCGATCGCGGCGGCGTCGGCGGACACCCTGGCCGAGGCGACCGAGTACTGCTGCTCGAACACCCCGACCCGGAGCTGCTGCTGCACGAGCTGCTGGGAGATCGCCGTGGCCTGGGCCTGCAGGCTCGCCACGGTGGCAGCGGCGGCATCGACCGGTCGCGCCAGCAGCACGGTCGGCACGGCGCACGCCGCCACGACGAGGCACATCCCGACGGTGAGGACCGTACGACGGAAGCTGGCCCCCGGCTGCGGGGGCGCGCCCGACGGACGCAAAGCACTCGACACGATGGGTAGAGGCTAGTTGCGCCGTGGAGGGTGGACAACCCGGGGACGAGGTCGGGAGGCCGGTCCGGGGCGTCGAGCCCGGGGCGTCGAGCCCGGACAGCCCGGGGTGTCGAGCCCGGACCGGCGACGGGCCTCCATCGGCCGGGCGACCGCCGTGCCGGGGACGACGCGGCGACGCGGCGCGGCGGCCCGGCACGGTATGTTTCACAGTCATGGCAGACGAGATGTCAATGGTCGACGAGCGGATCAACCAGCTGCTCGGGGAACTCGACCCCCGTGCGACCCCCTTCGTCGAGTTCCGGTCCCGCCAGTTCGACCTGGGCCTGGCCTGGGTGTCGTTTCCGGAGGGGAGCGGCGGCATCGGGGTGGCGCCCGGCCTCCAGCGCGAGGTGGATCGGCGACTCGAAGGAGCCGGTGCGCACAGTCCCGGTGCCCGCGAGTACTTCGGCCTGGCGATGGCCGGACCGACCGTGGTCACCCACTGCAGCCCCGAGGTCCGGGTTCCCCTGCTCAAGCGCATGTTCACCGGCGAGGACGCCTGGTGCCAGCTGTTCAGCGAGCCCGGGTCCGGGTCCGACCTGGCCGGGCTGTCCACCCGTGCCGTGCGGGACGGCGACGAATGGGTGATCACCGGGCAGAAGGTGTGGAACACCCTTGCCCACATCGCCGACCGGGGCATGCTGGTGACGCGCACCGATCCGGAGGCGCCCAAGCACAAGGGCTTGACCTACTTCGCGCTGGACATGCACGCCCCGGGGGTCGAGGTCCGCCCCTTGCGCCAGATGACCGGTGAGGCCGAGTTCAACGAGGTCTACCTCACCGAGGTGCGGGTACCCGACGTCGATCGGATCGGCGAGGTCGGGGAGGGCTGGCGGGTGGCGATGACCACGCTCTCCAACGAGCGCACGTCCATCGGCGGGGGGACCGGCCCGCCCACGCGGGGATCGGGTTCGATCGCCGAGGCGGTGCGGATCTGGCAGAGCGACGGCTTCCGCCAGAACGCGGTCGACCGTGACCGGCTGATGCGGATGTGGATCGAGGCCGAGGTGCTCCGGCTGACCAACGTGCGCGCGAGCCAGAATCGAAAGGCCGGGAATCCGGGGCCCGAAGGGTCGATCGCCAAGCTGATGTTCGCCGAGGTGAACAAGAGGATCTACGAGCTGTGCGTGGATCTGCTCGGGGCAGACGCCTTGGTCGGGTACGACTACACGATGCGGCGGGCGGAAGCGCTGGGCCTGGTCGGACCTCCGGGATCCGCCCGCAAGATGTTCATCCGCTCGCGGGCGAACTCCATCGAGGGGGGCACGTCGGAGATTCAGCGCAACATCTTGGGCGAGCGGATGCTCGGCCTGCCCGGCGACGTGCGGGTGGACAAGGAGATGCCCTGGTCGCAGGTCCCCAGAAGTTGACCGACGCCCGGCAGTTCCTGGGGATCGAGCCGGTCGGGGACGAGCGACACTGGCGGCTCGAGGTCGTGCCCGAGCTGACCACCCCGGGGAACTTCCTGTTCGGCGGCTGCGGACTGGCGGCGGCGCTCGTCGCGCTCGAAACGGCCTCCGGTCGGCCGACGGTCTGGTCGACGGCCCAGTACCTGTCGTACGCCCCGACCGGAGCCACGCTCGACCTGGCGGTGACCTTGGCCGCCGAGGGGCGCCGGGTGACCCAGGGCCGGGTGATCGGCACGGTGGACGGCGCGGAGATCCTGACGGTGAACGCAGCGCTCGGCCTACCCGGCGACGTCGGCGTCGCCGGGGTCTGGCTGGAGCGCCCCGACGTCCCCCCTCCCGAGGAGTGCCCACCGAGGAGGCTCCCGATCCTCGGGTCTCCCTCGATCTTCGATCGCATCGACGTCCGTCTGGCGCGTGGTCGGTCGTTCGAGGAGATCCGTTCGGGGAGTGCCGAACCCGGGAGCGCGGCCAGCGCGCTGTGGGCACACGTGCCCGGCCACCTCGAGCCCTCGGCCGCCACGCTCGCCATCCTCGGCGATTACGTCTCCGGCGGGGTGTCCCAGCCGCTGGGACGCCCGGTCATGTCCCGGAGCCTCGACAACACGTTGCGGATGGTCCGGGTGGAGCCGACCGACTGGGTGCTGTGCGACATCCACGTGCAGGCACTCGTCGGCGGCTACGGGCAGGGTGTCGCCTCCCTGTGGTCCCACGAAGGCTCGCTGCTGGCGACGGCGAGCCAGTCGATGAGCATCCGTCCCTGGCTCGTGCCCTGATCCCCCGCGGCCCTGGGGGCGCGGCCGGCCGGCCGGGTCGGGCCGCGAGCGCGGGAGGCTCTCGAGCCGTCCCGGTGTGGGTGCGGGGTGCCGGAGCGTCGCCGGGGCCCGACCACAGGTACCATCGCTCCCCGTGACCACCGTGGAGACCGTGCGCTACGCGCAGCCCGACGAGCTCCGAGCGCTGGAGGAGCTCCAGCGACGGGCGAGCATGGCCGTCGATGCTTATCGCGAGCACCTCCTCGACCATCCCGACACCTTTCGCATCTCGGTGGTGGCGATCCGTGACCAGCGGGTCCGGGTGGCCACCGGTGGGGGCCAGGTGATGGGGTTCTCGACGGTGATGCCGGTGGACGACGAGAGCAGCGAGTTCGAGGCGCTGTTCGTCGACCCGGAGTGGACCGGTCGAGGCGTGGGCGAAGCCCTGGTGGCCGACGCGGTGGCCATCGCCCGCGACGAGGGCCTGATCCGGCTCGAGGTCACCGCGGCGCCGCACGCGCTGGCGTTCTACGAGAAGGCCGGGTTCACCGAGTCCGGGCCGGTGGAGACCCGGTTCGGCCCGGCGGTCAGGATGGCCCGTGCCCTCTAACCGCCCCGGTCCGGACACCGTCGCCGCCGGTCCGGTCGAGGTGGGGTCGCCGATGCAGGGCACGGTGGTGTCGGTGATGGTCGCTCCCGGCGACCCGGTCGGTGCGGGGGAGACGCTGCTCCTGGTCGAGTCGATGAAGATGGAGCACCCGGTGGTGGCTCCGAGCTCCGGAGTGGTCCAGAGCATCGCGGTCCAGGTCGGGGACCAGGTGGAGAGGGCGGCGCCGGTGGTGGTCCTCGGGCCCGGGACCACCGTACAGGGAGCCGCCGGCGCGGTCCCGGGCGAGCCCTCGATCGATCTCGTACGCGCCGACCTGGCCGAGGTGGTCGAACGCCAGTCCCTGACCCTCGACGGCGCCCGGTCGGACGTAGTGGAGCGCCGTCACCGTGAGGGACGCAGGATGGCCCGAGAAAACCTCGCCGACCTGGTCGATCCGGGGAGTTTCGTCGAATACGGCTCGCTGGCCATTGCCGCCCAGCGGGGCCGGCGCCCGGAGCGCGAGCTGATCGTCCGCACCCCGGCCGACGGGCTGGTCGCCGGGGTCGGTCGGGTCAACGGCGCCCTGTTCGACGACCAGAGGGCCGCGTGTGCCGTGCTGTCGTACGACTACACCGTCCTGGCCGGCACCCAGGGTCAGCAGAACCACCGGAAGAAGGACCGGCTGTTCGCGCTGGTCGAGCGGATGCGTCTCCCGGTGGTGCTCTTCGCCGAGGGCGGAGGGGGGCGCCCCGGCGACACCGACTACGCCGTCGTGACCGGTCTGGACTGCTCGGCATTCGCCCTCTTCGGTGCGCTGAGCGGGCTCGTCCCCCTGGTGGGCATCGCCTCGGGCCGGTGCTTCGCCGGGAACGCGGCACTCCTGGGCTGTTGCGACGTGGTCGTCGCCACGCCGGATGCCTCGATCGGCATGGGGGGGCCGGCCATGATCGAAGGTGGCGGCCTGGGGCGGTTCCGGCCGGAGGAGATCGGCCCGCTGGCGGTCCAGGTCGCCAGCGGGGTGGTCGACCTGGTGGCCCGTGACGACGCCGACGCGGTCCGCCTCGCCCGCCAGTACCTCTCCTACTTCCAGGGACCCGTCGGCGACTGGTCCTGTGACGACCAGCGGCGCCTGCGGTCGATGGTGCCCGAGAACCGCAAGCGCGCCTACGAGGTGCGTGGCGTCATCGAGACCGTTGCCGACACCGGATCGGTGCTCGAGCTCCGCGCCGGGTTCGGACCGGGGATGGTGACCGCGCTGGTGCGGGTCGAGGGCATGCCGGTGGGGGTCATCGCCAACGACCCCGGGCATCTGGGCGGTGCCATCGACGCGGAGGCGGCGGACAAGGCCGCCCGGTTCCTGCAACTCTGCGATGCCCACGACCTGCCGGTCCTCTCCCTCTGCGACACGCCCGGGTTCATGGTCGGACCGGAGGCGGAGGCGACCGGCCAGGTCCGCCACTGCAGCCGGTTGTTCGTGGTGGGGGCGAGCCTCAGCGTCCCGCTGATCACGATCGTGCTGCGCAAGGGGTACGGGCTCGGGGCGCAGGCGATGGCCGGGGGCAGCTTCCGCTCGCCGTTGCTGACCGTGGCCTGGCCGACCGGAGAGCTCGGGGGGATGGGCCTCGAAGGGGCGGTGCGACTCGGGTTCCGGCGCGAGCTCGACGCCATCGCCGATCCGGCCGAACGCGATGCCGCGTTCTCGGCCATGGTCGAGCGCGCCTACGAGCACGGCAAAGCGCTTAACGTCGCCTCAGCGTTCGAGATCGACGACGTGATCGATCCGGCCGAGTCACGATCGCGCATCGCCGGCCTGCTCCGCTCGGTGCCGCCGGTACCCGCTCGTAGCGGCAAGAAGCGGGCGTGCGTGGACACCTGGTGACCAGCGCGGCCGTCGGAGCACTGCCGTCGGAGCACTGCCGTCGAGAGCGGCCCGGGGGAGTCGGTCGACGCGGGCCTAGGAGCGGGGTCGATGGACGAGCACCGGGCAGTGGGCGTGCGCCACGCAGTGGTCGCTGACCGAGCCGAGGAGCATGCCGGCGAACGCCCCGTGGCCTCGGCTGCCGACGACCAGGAGCTCGGCGGCGTGTGACGCCTCGACCAGGGTCGGGGCCGGGGGTCCTTCGATCACCCTGGTCTCGAACGAGACCCGCGGGAATTCCGCCCGGAGGGGGCCGACGGTCGCGTCGACGGCCACGTGGGCGTCGACGGCGGGGTCGTACTCCGTGGGGAAGGCGACCGTCCAGCCGTAGCTGGTCGGCCAGGTCCAGGCAGTGATCACCTCCACCACGTCGCCGATCAGCGCTGCCTGGGACGCGGCCCACCGCAGCGCCTGCTTCGAGGAGTCCGAGCCGTCGAAGCCGACCACGATCCTGGACTCGGGGGCGGTGGGATCGGTGCTGGCAGTGGTCATGGTCGACTCCTCATCCGGTGCGACCGGTGCGACCGGTGCCCCGACCTGGCGGTGGTTCCGGCAGCACCAGGGATTTTACCAGGGAAGATGCCCATCACCCACCGACGGACGGGGAGCCGGGTGTCACTGTCAGGTCGCCCGAGAGCGCCGGTTCGGGGCGTGCCCGACGGCCGTGGACCATACTGGGAGCATGTGGCTCGACCAGCGGGACTCCGAGGTACTGGAACGGCCGGAGTGCCTCCGACTCCTGGCGGTGGAGGCGACGGAGGGTGCGCTCGGACGGATCGGCCTCGCCCTGGTGGACGATCGTCAGGCCGAGCTCGAGGCACCACTGGTGGTACCGGTCAATTTCGCGTTCACGGGAGGCCGGATCGCGGTCCGGATCGGATCCGGTCTCCTGGCCGACAC
>DAHXOD010000048.1 GCA_027365055.1 bacterium | reverse complement strand
GGGGAGTTCGTGCTGCACCGCAACAGCGTACGGCTTCCGGCTCTAGGCTCGGACCAATGCACCCCTTCCGGTTTGCCGTCCAGGTATCCAAGTCGACCTCGGGTCACTCCTGGCGGGAGCTGGCCCGCTCGATCGAGTCGCTCGGGTACTCCACGCTCTTTGTGCCCGACCACTTCGACGACCAGTTCGGCCCTCTGGTGTCACTGACCGTGGCGGCCGAGGCGACCACCACCTTGCGGGTGGGTTCCCTGGTCTTCGGCAACGACTACCGGCACCCGGTGGTGTTGGCCAAGGAGATCGCGACCCTGGATCTGCTGTCGGGCGGGCGGGTCGAGTTCGGCATCGGCGCCGGGTGGATGTCCGCCGACTACCAGCAGGCGGGCCTGGCCGAGGAGTCCCCCGGTGTCCGGATCAGCCGCATGGAAGAGAGCCTGGCGGTCATGCGGTCTCTTTGGGCCGACTCCTCCACCACCTGGACGGGGGACCACTACCGGATCACCGGGGCCTCCGGCTCACCGTCGCCGGTCCAGCAGCCACACCCGCCGGTCATCATCGGTGGAGGAGGCCGCCGGGTGCTGGGGATCGCTGCCCGTCAGGCGGACATCGTCGGGGTCAACCCCAGCCTCACTGCCGGCCGGATCGGCCCCGAGGTGCTCGCCACCACCACGGCCGAGTACTACCGCGACCGCGTCGCGTGGATCCGCGAGGCAGCCGGGGACCGGTTCGACTCCCTGGAGCTCCAGATCTTGACCTTCTTCGTCCAGGTGGTCCCCGACCGGGTTGCCGCCGTGGAGCGTCTGGCCCAGCTGCTGGGGATCGATCCTGCCGACGTGGAAGGTTCGCCGATCGCCCTCATCGGATCGGTCGAGGAGATCATCGACACCCTCCGGCGTCGGCGCGCCGAGTACGGGTTCTCCTACATCGTGGTGCACGAAGGCGAGATGGAGGCGTTCGCCCCGGTGGTGGCGGCCCTCGCGGGGAGCTGAGGTGGCCGGTCGGGCGGACGGCGGGCTTCCTCGGGTCGGTGTGTTCGGAGGCACGTTCGACCCGTTTCACAACGGCCACCTGGCGGCGGCGATCGCAGTGCTCCGCGGGCTCCGACTCGATCGTCTTCTGGTGATGGTGGCCAACGAGCCGTGGCAGAAGGAGGGGATCCGCTCGGTGACGGGTGCGGAGGATCGCTATGCCCTGGTAGTTGCCGGCACGGCCGGAGTTCCCGGGTTGGTCCCCAGTCGGATCGAGATCGACCGGGGCGGACCCTCGTACACGGTGGACACCTTGGACGAGCTGGCGGCACGTGGGCCGCGCTCGTCCTACTTCTTGGTGGTCGGGGCCGACGTGGTGCCAGAGCTGCACACGTGGAAGGACCAGGAGCGGCTTCGGGGGATGGTGACGCTTGCCATCGTGGCCCGGCCCGGAGCTGCGCCGGTCCGGGCACCGTCGGGATGGCGCGCCGTGGAGGTGCCGGTGGAACCTCTGGCCGTGTCCGGCACCGACCTGCGGACCTTCCTCGCGGCCGGCCGGTCCGTCGACGACCTGGTACCCCCTGCGGTCATGCACGGCATTCGCTGCCGGGGTCTGTACGCTACGGAAAGATGAGCGTACGGATGACGCTGGACCAGAACGACACCGCCGAACTGGCGTTGCCGCGGCTGGACCACCTTCCCCCAGCGATCTCTCCCCGACGGGACCACGCCGTCGCAACGCCGACGGTCGTTCCTTCCGGGCCAACCGAAGGGCGTCGTGCGCTCCGC
This sequence comes from bacterium, assembly GCA_027365055.1. GTDB lineage: Bacteria > Actinomycetota > Acidimicrobiia > Acidimicrobiales > RAAP-2 > DASZIT01. The sequence goes on along the minus strand of DAHXOD010000048.1, from coordinate 10,026 downwards.
GAGGCCAGGCGCCGGCGCCGGCGCCTGGCCCTGGTGTGTGCCGCGGTGCTTGCCGCATGCCTGCTCATGACGGTCCTGGTCCTGGGGATGGCGCGGGACCGGCCGGCGCCCATCGCACCCCTCGGGGCGGTGGTGGCCCTTCCTCCGCAGGGACAGGGCCTTCCCCTGCAGGGACAGGAGAGCACTGTCCCCTCTGTGGAGGTCGCCCGCTCGAGTCCATCCGCTGTTCCGTCCACCGGCGCCCCGGCGCCCAAAGGAGGTCACCCTTGACACCCACCGTCGCCGGCGCCGAGCCCGCGTCCCCTGACTCCCCCCCACTGGTGCCGGCCACCGCGCTGGTTGCCGCCCGGGCGGCCGACAGCAAGTCGGGAGCCGACACCGTCGTCTTCTGCCTCGATGAACAGGCCGGGATCGCCGGTGCGTTCGTCATCACCAGTGGTCAGAGCGTTCGCCAGGTTCGGAGCATCGTTGACGAGGTTGAGCGGAAGGTGAAGGGGAGCGGCGGCGGTGCACCCCTTCAGGTCGAGGGTCTTGACGATGGGCGGTGGGTACTCCTCGACTACGGCGACGTGCTCGTCCACGTGTTCCTCGACGAGGCGCGCGCGTTCTACGACCTCGAGCATCTCTGGTCCGATGCCCCCCGGGTGGCGTGGTCGGAGGTCGGGGTGGCTGCAGCCCGTCACTGATCGACGAGAGGCTCCCGGGCTCCCGGGACCGCGTCAGGGCACGCTGGTCGACGGCCGAGTCGTGGTCGTGGTCGTCGTGGTCGTCGTGGAGCCAGGTGCCGGAGCCTGGGCGGCGTAGGTCCCGTCGTTCACCGGCCCGGGTACCTGCGCACCGGCGGCGGTCGGTACTTCGATGGGGGTGCCGGCGATCTCGAAGAGCACCCCGGTCACGCCGGGTTGGGTGGAGACGGTGAAGACGACCTGGGCGACCGCGAGTGTCTGGTCCGGACCGACGATCTGGAACGGGTTGGAGGCGAAGTCGACGGTGACGATCCCGCTGGTGAGCGTGGCGGTCACGTCGCTCGCCTGTCCGGTCAGGAAGCTCTGGAGCCCACCCGCCGACTCCGCGGCGGTAGGGCCGTCGAGCAGCGCGCCGAGGATCTCGGTCAACGTCGCTGGGGGTGCCACGTCGCGGACGACTGGCGCGACCCGTTGGGTCGGTGTGACGAGGAAGATCTGCTCCTCGACCCCGACCGTCGGTGCGGTCGGTCCTGACGGGCTGGTCGACGTCCGCGGATTGAGCAGGTGGAAGGGAACGGCATGGCGCGGGATGGTCGCCGGGGTTGCGCTGGTCGGGATGCCGCACGATGCCGACACGACGGCGACCACCGTGATCGCCAGCGCGGCACCGAGCCGCCGGGCGGCGGCGTCGCTGCGCCTCACAAGGCATCCTCGCTACCGCTGGTCTCGGGGACGAGCGGCAGTTCCACGACGAAGCGGGCGCCGCCCCCCTCTGCTGTCTCGATCCAAACCGCCCCGCCGTGCAGGCGTACGTGCTCGGCGACCAGGGACAGGCCCAGGCCGGTACCCTCGCCCGACTCGCGTCGGCCTGAACGGCTGCCCCGGTAGAAGCGCTCGAACAGCCGGGCCCGGTCGGGACCGGCGATTCCCGGACCGGCATCTTCGACAATGACCCGGATCGCCCGGGCGGGCCGGCTCGGATGCCCGGCAGGCGGCTCGCAGTCGACGATCACCCGGGTGACCCCCCCCGCATACAGAGCGGCGTTGTCGCTCAGGTTGGCGATGATCCGTTCGAAGCGACGTTTGTCCACACGGATCCGGAGTCCCTCGACCCCCGGCCCTTCCACGATCGGCACCGCCCTCGGGGTGGTGGCCTCGAGCTCGTCCCCCAGGGGTGATCTGGTGCCGTCGACCGCCCGCCGCACCAGCTCGACCGGATCCACTTCGTCCAACGACAGCTCGGCGGATCCCGCGTCGAAGCGCGAGATCTCAAGGAGGTCGTCGACCATGCGGGTGAACCGGGTGAGATCGCCGTCCAGAAGCGCCAGCGCCCGCTGGGCCCGGGGATCCAGCTCGTCGCGGTGCCCGTTCAGCACCCCGATCGAGGTGGAAAGCGTCGTGAGGGGTGACCGCAACTCGTGGCTCACGTCCGAGGTGAACCGCGCTTCGCGTTCGATCCGGGCCTGGAGGTTGGTGGTCATCCGGTTGAACGCGGAGGCCAGCTCTCGCAGGTCGCTGTCGTCGCCGGCATCCACCCGCGTGTCGAGCTCACCGCCGGCGATGGCCACGGCGGCCTCGGTGATGCCGGCCAGGGGGCGAAGGGCCCGGCGAGCCGCCCATCGTCCGACTGCGGCACCGGCTGCCGTGGTGACCAGCGCCGCTGCTGCGAGCACATAGGCGAGCGTCCGAAGGGTCCCGGCCAGCTCGGCCAGGGAGAACACCTCGAAGTAGGCGGCATGCACTGCGGGGAGGGGGACCCCGACCACCAGCTCGGGTGTGCCGCTCAAGGTGAACCACTGGGAGGCCGGGGTGCCGGAGAGCACCAGAGTGCGCTCTTCGGTAGGGATCGCGTTCTGGCCGACCGAAATGGACGTGGCGTACCACTGCCCCTGGGAATGGAGGACCGACCGCGACCCGGGCAGTGTGTCGACCGACTCGAGGAGTTGGTTCACTTGGGTTCCCGGGGAGTGCAGTGCGTTCTGCACCAGTGACGCGTTCACGAACGCCTGGCGCTGCACTGCAGTCGAACGCTCGTTCAGGTAGCTCTGGCGTGCCGTGAAGTAGGTGATCCCGGCCATCACCGTGGAAAGGGCGAACGCTCCGATGGCGAAGGAGGCGGTGACCCGGGCGCGGAGCCCAAGACGCGAGGCGAGCTTGTGCCGTGCCGAACCCTTCCGCCAGCGACGAGGGACTCGGCCGGCGGTGCCAGGTGTACCTCCGCTGCCCGGAGTCGAGGTCTTCAGCGGGGCTCCTCCGTCCACCACCGGCTCAGCTCACCAGCTTGTAGCCCATGCCGCGCACGGTCAGGATGAAGCGCGGGTTGGCCGGGTCCGGCTCGACCTTGATCCGGAGGCGCCGGACATGGACGTCCACCAGGCGACCGTCGCCGAAGTAGTCGTATCCCCACACCCGCTCGAGGAGCTGCTCGCGGCTGAGCACCTTTCCCGCGTTGGTCGCCAGCTCGCACAACAACCGGAATTCGGTCCGGGTGCAGTGCACTTCGGTCCCGTCGCGCCGGACCACGCCGGCATCGGGCTCGATCTCCACGTCCCCGAACACCAGGGTCGTTGCCGTGTCGTCCCCGGAGGGCCGGCTCCGTCGGAGCAGGGCGCGGATACGGGCGGCCAGTTCCTTGGCAACGAAGGGTTTGGTGACGTAGTCGTCTGCACCGGCTTCGAGTCCGGCCACGACGTCGTGCGTGTCCGACCGTGCCGTCACCATGATCACCGGCACCGTGCTCTGCCGCCGGAGGGCGCGACAGGTCTCGAACCCGTCCATGCCGGGCAGCATCAGGTCGATCAGCACCAGCTCGTGGGCTCCGTCGCCGAAACTGGCGATCGCTTCCTCGCCGCTGGCGACATCGTCGACCCGGTACCCTTCGTCTTCGAGGGCGAGCCGCATGGACTGCCGGATCCGCTCGTCGTCCTCGACCACCAGGATCCGGTTCATGTCGTGATCATTGCACGCCCACCCCGGCCGCCGGATGCAGCGATGTGCCGGTCTCCGTGCCGTGCCGGCGACTAGCCTCGCGGCATGTCGTGGGAGCTCGAGGAGTTCCGCCGTTCCCTGCTGGGGCTCGCACCGGCGACCGTGCGCGCCTACGGGTCCGATCTCGACGGGTTCGTCGAGTGGGCGGGCCGCGGGGGAGCGTCGTCCCCCGGTGACGTCGACCGGATCGTGCTGCGCCGGTACCTGGCCTTCCTGGCCACCCGCCGGTACGCCCGGGCGTCGATCGCCCGGAAGGCGGCCGCACTCCGCTCCTACTTCGGTTGGTGTGCCCGCTCGGGACTGATCAGGTCCGACCCGTCAGTGCGGCTCTCGGCGCCGTCTCCCGACTCCCGCCTGCCACGGGTCCTGGGACATGCCGAGCTGGCCGTGCTGCTTGACGGGCCGACCGCGGGACGTCCAGCGTCCGCGCCGGTGGCCGGGGCCGAGCGGGAACCTGGGACCACGGACCAGCGGCTTGCAGCCAACCCTCGGCGTTCCGCAACGGCCTTCCGTGACGACGCGGTGCTCGAAACACTCTACGGCAGCGGCGTCCGGGTCGCAGAGCTGTGTGCGCTGGACGGCGCGGACGTCGATCTCGCCCGGGGGGTGGTGACGGTGATGGGGAAGGGTGCTCGCCAGCGTCGGGTGTTGATCCATCAGCGTGCCGCGGTAGCCATCGAGCGGTGGATCGAAGAGGGTCGGCCGGCGATGGTCGGTCCCGACAGCGCGCCGGGGGCACTGTTCCTCAATGCCCGGGGTCAGCGGCTCGGGCCGCGTGATGTTCGTCGCATCGTGGATCGTCGATCTCCGGTCCCCACCCATCCCCACGCGCTCCGGCACTCGTTCGCGACCCATCTCCTAGACGGGGGAGCTGACCTCCGGGTGGTCCAAGAACTTCTGGGCCATGCGAGTCTGCGGACCACGCAGGTCTACACTCATGTCAGCAAGGACCGTCTCCTGACGGTCTACGAGGGGACCCACCCACGTGCGTAGGGGGAGACTTGGCCTCGCGACCTGACAGGACTGAGCGGAGCGGCAGGACCGAGCGGAACGACGGTCATGGGATCGACGAACTCTGGTCCGAGTACAAGCGGAGCTCGGCCCGGCCCCTGCGTGATCAGTTGATCGTCCACTATGCGCCGGTGGTGAAGTACGTCGCTGGCCGAGTCTCGGTCGGACTGCCACGTCATGTGGAGGAGGCGGACCTGGTCAGCTACGGCATGATCGGACTGATCGATGCCATCGAACGGTACGACCTCGATCGCAAGGTGAAGTTCGAGACCTATGCGATCCCACGGATCAAAGGGGCGATCATCGACGAGTTGCGATCCATTGACTGGGTCCCTCGGTCGGTGCGCGCCAAGGCCCGAGCTGTCGAGCAGTCGTATGCCAGGCTGCAGGGGGCGTTGCACCGCACGCCCGAGGACGCGGAGGTGGCGGCCGACTTGGAGATGACCAGCGGAGAATTCCAGAACGTGCTGCGGCAGGTGTCGTTCGTCGGAGTGGCCGCGCTCGACGAGGTGTTTCGGGGAGGTGACCGGTCGGAGCGGTCGACGCTCGGAGAGACACTGGCCGACACCGGCGCCGGTCCGATGGCGACCTTCGAGGTCAAGGAAACCAAGGAGGCCCTGGTCTATGCCATCAATCAGATGGGGGAGCGCGAGAAGATCGTCCTCACGCTCTACTACTACGAGGGGTTGACCCTCGCTGAGATCGGCGAGATCCTCGGGGTGACCGAGAGCCGCATCTGCCAGATTCACACGAAGGCGGTGCTCCAACTGCGGGCGAAGCTGGTGGACCGGCCTGACGGCGCGCTCTACCGAGGCATCGGGAGCGGAGCCGGTCGTGCGCCCACCGGTGCGGTCGGCAGCGCGGCCAGCTGATCGGACAACCCGGCGCCAAGGACGGGCTCCTCCGGCGTTGTCGGTGGCGTCGGTGGTGACGAGTGGAGCGGTCGTTGCCGGACCACTATGATGGCGAATGCCCGACCGACCGGTCAGGCAGAGCCGCGGCCGACCGGCCGGGGAGTCACGAGTACCATCTCGCACCCGGCCGCGTCCGCGGTCGCCCCGCTGGTCGGGGCGTAGCCGCCGGGGAGGAACAACCGCAGAAGGAGCAGTTCCATGGCAGTCGTCACGATGAAGCAGCTACTGGGGGCCGGAGTGCACTTCGGGCACCAGACCCGCCGGTGGAACCCGAAGATGCGACGGTTCATCCTCGGGGAGCGCAATGGCATCTACCTGATCGATCTTCGTCAGACGATGAAGGGGATCGAGGACGCCTACTCGTACACCCGCGACCTGGTCGCCGGCGGTGGAACCATCCTCTTCGTCGGGACGAAGAAGCAGACCCAGGATCCGATCGCGTCGTATGCAGACGCCTGTGGCATGCCTTATGTCAACGAACGGTGGCTGGGTGGGATGTTGACCAACTTCCAGACCGTCTCGACCAGGGTCAAGCGGATGAAGGAGTTCGAGGCCATGGAGAAGGCCGGCGACTTCGACGCCATGCCGAAGAAGGAAGCCCTCCGCCACAGCCGTGAGCTCGAGAAGCTGCAGCGGAACCTGGGTGGCATCCGCGGTCTCGACAAGTTGCCTGACGCAATTTTCGTCATCGACACGAAAAAAGAGCACATCGCGGTCACCGAGGCCAACAAGCTCGGCCTCCCCGTCGTCGCAGTGGTCGACACCAACTGTGATCCCGACGTGATCTCCCATGTGATCCCCGGCAATGACGACGCGATCCGATCCGGGGCTCTGTTGTGCCGGGTCATCGCCGATGCGGTGGTGGAGGGGCGGTTCATCGCGCAGCAACGCCCGGCGCCGAAGCCGGCCGAGCCTGTGGCGGCACCGGCGCCTGTGGCGGCACCGGTTGCACCGGCAGCCGTGGCCGATCCGGCGGCACCGGCGCCTGTGGCGGCACCGGCAGCACCGGTTGCCGAGCCGGTTCCGAACACAGGGTCGCCCGTACCTGAGGGCGCCGCGGCATCGGAAGTCCCGGCCGTACCCGCCGAACCGGCCGCACCCGCCGAACCGGCCGTACCCGCCGAACCGGCAGTGGCCACGCCGGCAGTGGCCACGCCGACAGCCGCAGCGACCGAGGAGGTCTGACAGTGGCTGGGTTCACCGCCAAGGACGTCCAGACCCTCCGCCAGTCCACTGGCGTCGGCATGCTCGACGCGAAGCGGGCGCTCGAGGAGAATGACGGGGACTTCGATCGCTCGGTCGTGTGGCTGCGGGAGCAGGGCTTGGCCAGTCAGGCCAAGCGAGCGGATCGTGAGGCGTCCGAAGGGGCCGTGGCCATCGGTCGTTCGGGCAACGTCGCGTCGGTCGTACAGCTCCGCTCGGAGACCGATTTCGTGGCCAAGTCGGACGAGTTCAAGGCGATGGTGACCGAGCTCGCCGACGTGGTTGCGACTGACGGCGAGTCGGCGATCGAGGCGAAGGCCGACGCCATCGACGACATGAAGACCCGCCTGAAGGAGAACATTTCGGTCGGGACCGTCGCTCGTCTCGAGGCACCCGACGGTGGAGCGATCGACGGCTACCTTCACCTGCAGGCGGGCCGCGGCGTGAACGCTGTGGTCGTGGTGCTCGATGGGGGTACCGAGGCGTTGGCGCACGACATCGCCGCCCACATCGCGTTCGCCCGTCCGACCTATATCCGGCGCGAGGACGTACCCGAACACGAAGTGGCAGCGGAGCGCGAGACCGTCGAGAAGATCGCCCGTAACGAAGGGAAGCCCGATGCGGCGCTTCCCAAGATCATCGAAGGGCGCCTCGGCGGCTGGTTCAAGGAACGGGTCCTGAACGACCAGGCGTACATCAAAGACGAGAAGCAGACCATCGCCAAGCTCCTCGGTCCCGTCTCGGTCACGCGGTTCGTCCAGGTCGTCATCGGCGACTGATGCCACGTGGTGGTGGGCGCATCGTCTTGAAGATGTCGGGCGAGGCGCTGGCGTCGTCCGCCTCCGACGAGACGATCGACGCCGTGATGGTGGAGCGCATCGCCGCCGAGATCGCCAAGGCACGCGAGGATCTCGATCTCGAGCTGGCGGTGATGGTGGGTGGCGGAAACATCTGGCGCGGCACCACCGGAGCCGGCGCTGGGATGGATCGAGCCACGTCGGACACCATGGGCATGCTCGGGACGGTGATCAACGCCCTCGCCCTCCAGGATGCACTCGAGCAGCACCAGCAACCGACCAGGGTACTCTCGGCCGTCCAGATGGCGGAGGTCGCCGAGCCGTATATCCGGCGCCGGGCAATTCGTCATCTCGAAAAGGGGAGGGTGGTTGTGTTCGCGGCCGGCATGGGGAACCCGTACTTCACCACGGACACCTCGGCAGCGCTTCGGGCCGCCGAGATCGAGGCCAGTCTGCTGTGCAAGGGAACCCACGGTGGCGTGGACGGCGTCTATTCGGCCGATCCCCGACAGGACCCGGCAGCGACCCGTTATCGTGAGGTGTCATTTATGGAAGTGGTCTCGCGCGACCTGCGGGTGATGGATCTGACGGCGATCACCTTCTGTAAGGACAACGGCCTGCCAATCCGCGTCTTCGACCTGATGGGACCGGGCAACATCCATAAGGCACTCGGCGGAGAGCCGATCGGGACGCTGGTGCGCTGATGGGCACCGATCCCCGGCGGTACGACGTGTCCCCCCGGTGCGCACCGTCTCCGATCGCTACGCTGGGATACTGATGGACGACGATCTCACCACCCTGGTGATTGCCGACGCGCTCGAACGGATGGAGAAGGCGGTCGAGCACGCCCAGTCCGAGTTCTCCGCCATCCGCACCGGTCGGGCCACTCCGGCATTGGTCGAGCACCTCCGAGTGGACTACTACGGGGCGGAGACCGAGCTGCGAGCGATGGCCGGCTTCAGTGTGCCCGAGGCGAGGCTGCTGGTCATCTCCCCCTACGACAAGGGCTCCCTGGGTGCCATCGAGAAGGCACTTCAGAATTCCGATCTCGGCATCAACCCGTCCAACGACGGAACGGTCATCCGGCTGGCATTTCCGGTCCCGACGGCGGAACGCCGCAAGGAACTGGTCAAGGTGGTCAAGCAGAAAGCCGAGGACGGCCGGGTCGCCGTGCGGAACCTTCGCCGCGGTGCTCGTCACGAGCTCGATGCGCTTCACAAAGACGGCGATCTCTCGAGCGACGACCTGGATCGGGTCGTGAAGGAGCTCGATCGCATCACCCACGAACAGGTGGCCGCGATCGACCGCCTGCTGGCCCACAAGGAACAAGAACTTCTCGAGATCTGACACCCGCGGGGGGACGCACGGTCCCTCGGCTCTGGGAAGGAATCGACGTGCACGACGGCGACGAGCGGCGAGAAGATGACGAGGACGCGACCGGACCACCGGACCGGCCGGCAACCGGACCGGCAACCGAGCGCGTCCGCATCAAGGGTGCGGAGCCGGCGGGTGAGGCGACCGCCATCATCCCCGCGGTGCCGCGCTCGGTGGTGCCGGTCACACCGCACGGGGAGGATCCCCTCGAATCAGCGGTCCGCCTGACCGGCGAGCCCGGTCGTGGCGAACCTCCTGAGGACGCGGTGCGGCCGGTGCTTCCGGGCCAGACGGCGGTGCCCAACCAGCCGGCGAGCACGCAGGTGCCGCCGGACCGGGAACCGCCCCCGACGATCCTGCCTCACTGGACCGAGGCGCCCACCGGCCAGGTGCCGGCGGTGCTCGCCCGGGACGAGGGATCGGGCACGACTTCGGGACTCACCGGCCCCACCTGGCGCGAAGATCACAGCGACTGGTCGGCCCATGAGGACGAGTTCGAGCCGTCGATGTTCGGCGACGACGAGGCATCGCTCGGATCGCTGGACGAGACCGATCAGACCTCGCTCGATCGGCGCCCCTGGGAGTTCGACCTCCCGTCGTCTGGGTCGTCGCGTGCGCGACCAGCTTCCCCCGCCGACGATGGGGAGGAGTTCGCCGTCGCGGACGAGCCTCGACCGACCGGGTCGCTCACCGAACGGGACGAGGCCCCGTGGTCAGAGCCCTCGAGCGAAGACGACCCACTGACCGGAGTGGAGGCAGGTGAGGGTCCTGACTCCACTCCGGATCGGCGCGCCGCGGCGACCGGCGACGAGGCGGTCGATCCGGAGCGACGGCGTCCAACCGGAAGGACGGGCGTCGGTCGGGACCGACGCACCGGTCTGCGCGGGGCGCGGGTGAAGGCGAAGCGCCCGACCGACGTCGACCCGACGATCGATACGCCGTTGGCAGCCGAGCTACCGGGTGCCTCGGTCACCTCGGTCCCCGGCGCCGGAAGGCACCGGCGGGGCATGCTCGGGTTGGCGGCTGCCGATCGAGATGCCGAGCTGGTCGGGG
>DAHXOD010000047.1 GCA_027365055.1 bacterium | reverse complement strand
GCTTCGAGCCGGCTATGGGGAGTTCACTGCAACTCGGACGGAACTTGAGGCGGTCAAGGACACGGGCGCACTTCGCTGTGACATCAAACTCGCCTACCGGTCCAAGCCGGTGGTGACCGTGCAGATGGAGGCCGCCACCGTCGAAGGCGGTATGGGATCCGAGATCGACCAGGTCCCCGCCAAGCCCCTCGATCACGTCGGCCTGAGTGGCCCTGCGACCGTGCCCTGCGTCGCCATCAGATGGCAGATCGCCCAGAAGCTCCACGCCTGCACGGAGGTCCTCCCCGATCGCGAAAACGACCGCTTCCGAGACCTCCTCGATCTTCAGCTGCTGGCCGGGCTCGTCAGGGACGACAGATGGCACGAGGTACGTTCGGCGTGCGTCGAGGTGTTCTCTAGTCGAGCCAAACAGTCATGGCCGCCCGACGTGACCGTCTACCAATCGTGGGAACCGGGCTATCGGGCGCTCGCTGACGAAACCGGTTTCTCCGTGCTCGACATCGCCGAGGCGGCTGCCGAGGTGCGCAAGATGGTCACCCGCATCGAGAATGCGCGGTCTCGGACAGGTCCCTGAGCAGGGCGGGTGACGTTGACCGCTCTGCCAGGGTGACACACAGGGCCGGACACAGATCGAAGTCACCCTCCACGCCTGGAGGAGTCGGAATCCGAGGGTGACGTCGGAGGTGACGTCAATCCGGAGGATGAGTCGGGACCAGAGGCACCCGGCCTGGGGTCGAATCCAAGGAGTCCCAGTGCCCCGTCGAGATCCAGATCACGCCAGCGGACTTCAGCCCGTCATCAGAGGGGGCGGAGCCGACCGGCCGGCCTCATTGGGGCCGGGGTCGGAGGAACCAGTTGTTCGGCTGCTCCCGCCATCCGGTGATCCATTCGGGAGTCAGGATGAGATCTCCCTCCCACGGGCTCGTATGGTGATCGTCACCGACACGGGAATCGAGCTGCCTCTGGTCGCCTCGCCCGCCACCGTGGCGCCGATCCTTGGCAAGTCCGATCACGGGGTGCGCGACGACTGCATCGCCGGCCGCATCCCGACCATGCCGAAGGGTGACCGGGCCGGTACCCATCACCGGATTCCGGTCGCCCGGCTGCTCGATCTGCTCGGCATTCCCTGCCGCATCGAACGCGTGGCCTGCTGACGTACGCCCGCGCTCCGGCGACTCACCTGATTCCCAACCCATGCTCTCAATTCGTCCAGGATGGGTGCCACCGTTCCATCGCTGGTCGACGGGCCGGCAACGCTTCACAGCGCGAGTGCAGCGACTCCCAGCCCGGCTTCCAGCGAGTCGGCGGCGGCTTGGGCCTGGGCGGTCGTGTTGGCGGTGTAGACCCGCAGCGTCACCGAGGCGTCGGCATGTCCGAGGCGGTCGGCCACGGTCTTCGGATTCATCCCGTCGGCGAAGAGCTGGGTGGCGGTGTAGTGGCGGAGGTCGTGGAACCGGAACGGCCACTGCTCCCCCGGCCCCAGGTCGGTCCGCGTCGCCTTGGAATTCGACTTGTGGAGTTCCGTCAGTGCCGGAAGTTCCAGGCGCCGGCACAGCCGGTCGAAGGCCTGGCTGATCGAGTCCGGCAGCAGGGGTCGGGCACCGTCGGGGTCGGAGCTGAAGATGAACGAGTCGGACGACAGGGCCACGCCGGCCATCGTGGCATCGTCTTCCGCCCTGGCCTGCCGGGCCTTCAGCACGACCATGGCCTGCTCGCCCAGCAGCAGGCGGCGGGACTGGTGCGACTTGGGGCTCTTGGTGCCGATACCGTCCGGGGTCTGCCACACCGACCGGGCCACCAGGATCGCCGCGTCCTCCCACTCGACGTCGCGCCACTGCAGGCCGCAGAGCTCCCCCCGCCGCATCCCGGTGATGGCAGCCAGGAGGACAATCGTCGCCAGCTCGGGATTCTTGGCCGCCGGACGGGTCGCCTCGGCGATCAGGGCCCGGACCTGGTCCGGCGAGGGCACTGTGATCTCCGGCTTGCGGGCCGAGGGAGGGGTGGCATCCTCGGCCACGTTGCGGTCGACCCATCCCCACTTCCGCCCCTGCTTGAGCGCCGCCCCGATGATCCGGTGGTGCATCAGGACCGTGCTCGGGCTGAGGCCGGCGGCCAGCTGCCGGGCGTAGAGCTTGTCGAGGTCGTGGGCGGTCAACTTGTCGAGCCGCATCGCCCCCAGATCCGGTCGGATCGACTTGTCGATCTTCCGGCGGTACTCGTAGAGCGTCTTCGGGCTCCGGCCCATCCGCTCGGAGTGGGCCGTCCATTCGTCCAGGAGGCTCCCGAACGTGGCTTTGGTCCCTCCGTACTCGCCCCGCTCGACGGCGGCCACCAGGGCGGCAAGCTTCTTCTCCGCCGCCCGCTTGCCGGCCCCGGGCTCCTTGCGATCGGCCGAGTAGGTCCGGGTGATCTGCTGCGGCTTGCCGGTGACCGGGTCCCTGCCGATGAACACCCGAAGCTCCCACCGTCCCGGGGAGCGCTCTCTGAGGCTGCCTGCCATGCCTCAGATTGTAGGGTATTTGTAGGGTAAACCGGTGCTTCCGGCTACAAATATGGAGCCTGGGAGGAGAATCGAACTCCTGACCTACGCATTACGAGTGCGTTGCTCTACCGACTGAGCTACCCAGGCGCGGACGGACAGGCTATCCGAACCGGGTCCACCCCAGGAGCGCCCGCCACGTCGGGTCTGGACCAGGCTCACCCGGCGATGCCCGCTCGACGGCTACCGTGCCATGTGATGCTGGCGCTCCCCCGACACGCCCGCCGACCCACGCCCGTCTGATGACCCCCCCGCCCACCGGTGAACGCTCCTGGCCCCGACGGGAGCGACGGGAGCGCCGAGGTGCCATCGGCGAGCCCCGATGGCCGATGGGCCTGGCGGTGCTCACCGCCGGCGCGCTGCATGCCGCGCTCCCGCTCGACATCCGCTCGCTGCCACCCGAGCTGCTCGGCGACTCCCGATGGTGGTACCTGGTGGTCGTCGCCGGACTGCTCGCCGCTCTGGTCATCAGCGACCCGGGTCGGATCGATCGGGCATCGAGACCGCTTCGGGCGCTCACGATCGCCCTCATCGCCATCATCTCCGCGGACAACGCGGTCGAAGCGGCCAGGCTGGTGGCCAGCATCCTCAGCACCGCCCCATTCACCCACGACGCCCACAAGCTGTTGATCGCCGGTGGAGCGATCTGGCTCAGCAACGTGATCGCCTTCAGCCTCTGGTACTGGGAGGTCGATCGGGGCGGCGCGGTGCGGCGCCTCCGCGGTCCCGTGATGAGCCCGTCGTTCGTGTTCCCTGAGATGGTCAACCCCCAGTTCGCCCCCGACGGCTGGAGTCCGCAATTCGTCGACTACTTCCACCTGTCGTTCGGCATCGCCGCTGCGTTCAGCCCGACGGACGTGTCAGCGTTGCAACCGTGGGCGAAGCTCACCACCATGCTCGAGGAGTCCATCTCGTTGGTGGTGGCCATCCTCGTGGTGGCCAGAGCGGTCAACATCCTCTGAGCGTGACGCGCCACGCCTTGCGCCACACGCCCCAGCCGTTCAGCGGCCATCCAGACCGGAGAGCGTCACCATCAGCGCTTCCATGAGCAACCCCTCGTTGGGATTGCGGCCCAGGCTCGCGGCGGCAGCTTCGACCGCGGCCACGTACGACACCAGCGATCGGCCTTCGGCCTGGTACCCGTGCGACGGCACCGAGCCGGAACCCCCGCCCGAGACGGTCCCGGCACCGACCGAGGCCATCAACCGGTCGCGGTAGGCCGCCGCCAGGATGGCCAGCCCGGTTCGGATCTCGTCGGTCCTCCACCGACGCTCCTCGCGCTTGTGGCGGTCCTCGATCTCTTTGCGGCCGGGGATGCCGCGTAACCCCGACGCCGCCGCTTGATCCGCCAGCAACGCCAACTCGGCTGCGTGCTGGGCCACCAGGGGGCCCACCGCATCGGCGGCCGAAGCGAGGAGCTCACCGGCCACGACCGCCGCCGCCGCGCCGGTACCGTCCAACCGACCCGGGACCGCCCGCCATCCCTCCATCCTCTCCAGAAAGCCCGGATCGGTCGCCAGCAGCCGGGCCCGGTCGAGTCGGCCGTTCGAGAGTCGTGCCACCGAGTCGGCGATCTCGGGGTCGACGCCGTCGCCGACCAACCAGGCCGCCACCGCCTGGACGGGGACCCGGTCGAACGCCACCTTGACGCAACGGCTGGCGATGGTGGTGAGCCCCTCCGGCATCGCGTCGGCCACCAGCACGAACACCGTGGCCGGCGGAGGCTCCTCCACCGTCTTGAGTAGCGCCGGAGCCGCACTCCCGGCCAGGTGGATGTCGTGGACCACCAGGACCTGGCGATCCGCCTCGAACGGTCGCCGCTGTGCCCGGGTGACGATGGAACGGGCCGTCTCCACGTCGAGGGACGCCCCGGTTCGCTCCACCTCCACCAGGTCGGGATGGGTCCCGGCCAGTGCCCGGCGGCAGGTACCGCACAACCCGCATCCGCCTTCCGGGCAGAGTAGTGCGGCAGCGAACCCGCGGGCCGCAGCCCGCTTCCCCGACCCGGGCGGCCCGTGGAACAGGTAGGCGTGGACAGGACGCTGCGCGGTCGCCCGGAGCTGAGCGACCGCAGCGGGCTGACCGACGACTCCGTCGAACAGTGCCGCGGCCGGGACGACCGCGGCCGGATCCCCGCCCGCCGCGTCGCCCCCGCGGCTCGCCGGCAGGACCGTCACGCCGTCACCGAGCCCTCACCGAGCGGCCTGGGTCGGAGTGCCCAGTCGCTCGCGCAGCACCGACCACACCGCTGCGGCCACGCCATCCACGGCGTCGGTGCCGTCGACCACCGCCCACGTCCGCGGATCCCCCTCGGCCAGGTGGCGGAACCCGTCCGCCACCCGCTGGTGGAAGTCGGCTCCGAGCCGTTCGAGCCGATCCCCTTCCCCGTTCCCCCGCCTCCCGGCAGCCACCGCCACGGGCACCTCGATGAGGATCGACAGGTCCGCCCCCAACCCGGCGGTCGACCAGCCGGTGAGCCGTTCGAGCTCGGCCAGCTCCATCCCTCGCCCGTAGCCCTGGTAGGCAAGGGTCGAACCTGCGAACCGGTCGGTCACCACCCACTCTCCGTGTTCGAGCCGGGGACGGATCTCCTCCGAGACGTGCTGGGCCCGGTCGGCCAGCATCAGCAGTGCCTCCGCACGGTCTCCGGCCGGAGGCACTGCCGGATCGAGGAGCAGGCGGCGGAGGGAGCGTCCGAGCGGCGTGGCCCCAGGCTCGAAGGTCAGGTGGGCACCGATCCGCGAGGCGAGCATCCTCGCCTGGGTCGTCTTACCGCAGCCGTCGATCCCCTCGAGCGCGACCAGCCGTCCGCGTGGACGCTCGGTCACGCCGGGTCGGTCACCGTGACGGGAGCGCCAGGTTCTCCGGCCCCTGCCTTCTGGGCTGTTGCCTTCTTGGCCGGTGCCTTCTTGGCCGGTGCCTTCTTGACGGGTGCCTTCTTGGCTGTTGCCTTCTTGGCCGGTGCCTTCTTGGCCGGTGCCTTCTTGGCCGGTGCCTTCTTCCGGACCGGCGGGCCGGCGGCACGGCGCTCAGCCAGGAGCTCGGACGCCCGCTCCACGGTGAGCGTCTCGACGTCGTCGCCCTTGCGGAGCGAGGCGTTGGTGGTCCCGTCGGTGACGTAAGGACCGAACCGTCCGTCCTTGACCACCATCGGCAACCCGGTGTCCGTATCCACGCCGACCTCGCGCAGGGGCCCGGCGGCGTTGCGGCCTCGCCTGGTCTTGGGCTGGGCGAAGATCGCCAACGCCTCGTCCACGGTGACGGTGAGGAGCTGGTCCTCGGTGAGCAGGCTCCGTGTGTCGGTCCCGCGCTTCAGGTACGGGCCGAACTTCCCGTTGTGGGCGACGATCTCCACCCCGTCGGGGTCGGTTCCCACCACCCGGGGGATGCGCAGCAGCTCGAGCGCCTGATCGAACGTGATCGTGGCCGGGGTCATCGACGCGAACAGGGACGAGGTCCGCGGCTTGGGACCGCCGTCGACCACTTCTCCGAGCTGGATGTAGGGCCCGAACCGCCCCGCCCTCACCTGCACCGGCAGCCCACTTTCGGGATCCGTGCCGAGGACGCGGTCGGAGGACGGCGCCTCGAGAAGCTCCTCGGCCCGTTGCGGGGTCAGCTCATCGGGGGCCAGATCCTCGGGGATGGACACCCGGTCCTCTCCCCGTTGCAGGTACGGACCGTACCGCCCCACCCGGGCCACGATGGGCTGTCCGTCACTTCCGACACCGATGGGGATCGAGTTGATCTCGCGGGCATCGATCTCACCGAGATACGTGCTGACCTCGTGCTTGAGCCCCATCCGGCGAACCTGGGAGCCGTTGGTCGCAGCGGAGCCGTTGGCCGCAGCGGCGCCGTTGGCCGCACCGAGTGCATCGCCGTCGCTCGCCGGCGATCCTCCCGTCGCCTGCCCGTCGGTGCCGGAGCCGAAGTAGAAGCGGGTCAGCCACGGGAGCGCTTCCTCGGTCCCCGAGGCGATCGCGTCGAGGCCGTCCTCCATCGAAGCGGTGAAGCCGTAGTCCACCAGATCGCCGAAGTACCGCTCCAGCAGGCCGACCACCGCGAACGCGGTGAACGACGGGACCAGCGCGGTGCCCTTCTTCCAGACGTAGCCGCGGTCGAGGATGGTGGCGATCACGCTGGCGTAGGTCGAGGGCCTTCCCACGCCCAGCTCCTCCATCGACTTCACCAGGGACGCCTCGGTGAACCTGGCCGGAGGCTGGGTGGCATGGGAGCCGGGCTCCACGTCCCCGGCGGAGAGCTGGTCGCCTTCGGTCATGGGCGGCAGGTGGACCTCGCGGTCCGCCAGCTCGGCATCGGGATCGTCCTCCCCCTCCACGTACGCCCGGAGGAAGCCGGGGAACTGGATCACCTTCCCGCTGGCGGAGAACTCCGCCTCGCGCTCCGCACCGTCCGGGACCGTCGCAGTGCCGACCAGGCGCACCTGAGCACTGGTGCCGGTGGCGTCCGCCATCTGGGACGCCACCGTGCGCTTCCAGATCAGGTCGTACATCCGGAACTCGTCGCCCGAGAGGGAGCGGGACGCCTCTTCCGGCGCACGGAACGACTCCCCGGCCGGCCGGATCGCCTCGTGGGCCTCCTGGGCGTTCTTCACCTTGCGCTCGTAGAGGCGGGGACGTGCCGGGACGTAGTCGGCGCCGTAGAGGGCGGTGGCCTGCGCCCGGGCAGCGTCGAGCGCCTGGCTCGACAGGGTGGTCGAGTCCGTCCGCATGTAGGTGATCCAGCCCTGTTCGTAGAGGCGCTGGGCGACCTGCATGGCCCGCTTCGAGCTGAAGCGGAGCTTGCGGCCGGCTTCCTGTTGGAGCGTCGAGGTCATAAAGGGCGGGGCCGGGGAGCGCCGGAACGGCTTGTGGGTCATCGACGTGACCGAGAAGGGCGCTCCCTCCAACCCGGCCGCCAGCCCCCGGGCCTCGGTCTCACCGAGCACCACCACCGCACTCTGCGACCGCAGCGAACCAGCGTCGTCGAAGTCCCGACCGGTGGCCAGCGGCACCCGGTCGATCGCCACCAGCGACGCGGTGAACGAAGCGGTCCCACCGGCACCACTGCCGGCCACGGCTCCGGCGGTCGCCGACGACCCGGTACCCACGGTGAACGTCGCGTCGATCCCCCACCAGCCGGCCGACCGGAACCGCATCCTGGCCCGCTCGCGCTCGACCACCATCCGGGTCGCCACGCTCTGGACCCGGCCGGCGGAGAGCCGCGGCATGATCTTCTTCCACAGGACCGGCGAGACCTCGTAGCCGTAGAGCCGGTCGAGGATCCGGCGGGCCTCTTGAGCGTCGACCAGCCTGCGGTCGAGCTCGCGCCACTCGGTGACCGCCCGCTCGATCGCCGGTCGGGTGATCTCGTGGAACACCATGCGCTTCACCGGCACCCGAGGCGCCAGCACCTCGAGGAGGTGCCAGGCGATGGACTCCCCCTCGCGGTCCTCGTCCGAGGCCAGGTAGACCTCACTGGCCTGCTTCACCAGTTGCTTCAGCTTGGTGACTTGTGCCTTTTTGTCCGCCGACACCACGTAGAGCGGCTTGAAGCCGTTGTCCACGTCGACGCCGAGCCGGCTCCACGCCTCGCCCTTGAACGCCGCCGGGACCTCGTCGGCCCGCCGGGGCAGGTCTCGGATGTGGCCGATCGACGACTCCACCACGTACCCCGGGCCCAGGAGACCGGCGATCGTTTTGGCCTTGGCCGGCGACTCGACGATCACCAGAGGCCGTGCGCCGCTGGCACCGCGCGCCGGGGGCGCCTGTCCGTCCTCGTCGCCGGTCTGGGTCGTCTCCGTCAGTTCAGTGGTGGTCATGGCTGTCGCGACAGGGTGAACGAGAACGGAACCCGCTGTCAACCCCGGGGCGGGGAGCGCGGCGGGCGATCTGCCGATCAGCCCTTGTTCGCACCGACCGCCGCGGTGGCCGCACTGTCCAGGGCGACCTGCTCTGCCGGCGGAAGGTCGCTGTCCATCGCCTCGGTCTTTCGCTTGGAGAAGGCGATCGCCACCAGCAGCACCACCAGGGCGGCACCGGCGATCCCCAGCCGGGCACCGGTGTGGGAGCGGAGCGTGATCACCGCAGGAAGGATGAGCAACGACACCAGGTTCATCACCTTGATGAGCGGGTTCAGCGCCGGACCGGCTGTGTCCTTGAACGGATCGCCGACTGTGTCGCCGATCACCGCGGCCTTGTGGGCCTCGGACCCCTTGCCTCCCTCGTGCCCGTCCTCGATGTACTTCTTGGCGTTGTCCCACGCTCCACCGGAGTTGGAGAGGAAGTTGGCCATCAGCTGGCCGGTGAGGATCGCCCCGACCAGGAAGGCCCCCAGGGCGAAGTAGCTGATGCCGAAGCCGACGATCACCGGAGAGAGGATGGCGAGCAGGGCCGGGGTGGCCAGCTCTCGCTGGGCCGCGGTGGTGCAGATCGAGATCACCCGCCCGTACTCGGGCTTTTCGCTGTAGTCCATGATCCCCGGGTGCTCGCGGAACTGGCGGCGTACCTCTTGGACGACGGTGCCGGCGGAGCGGCCCACCGCCCGGATGGCCAGAGCGGAGAAGAGGAACGCTATCGAACCGCCGATCAGCAGTCCGATGAAGATCGCCGGGTGCGACACGTTGATCTGGGTCTGGGTGGCGTTGAACAGCCAGTTGACGTCGGCGCCGAGGGGGCGGTGGAGGCCGAGCTGCGAGCCGATCGTCTCGATGAACGAGGCGAACAGGGCGATCGAGGCGATGACGGCGGAGCCGATGGCCACACCCTTGGTCACCGCCTTGGTGGTGTTGCCCACCGCGTCGAGGCTGACCATGACCCGTTCGGCTTCGCCGGTGAACTCCCCGGACATCTCCGCCACGCCGGCGGCGTTGTCCGATACCGGGCCGAAGCTGTCCTCCGACACGATCATCCCCGCCGTCGAGAGCAGGCCGATACCGGTCAGGGAGATGAGGTAGAGGGAGAGCTCGATGTTGCCGCCGGCCAGACCGATCGACACGGCGATGGCCAGCACGATGGCGATGATCGCCCACACCGACGACTCGAGCCCCAGAGCGATGCCGGCCAGCGTGGTGGTGGCGGGCCCGGTGCGGGCCGACTCGGCCACCTCGCGGACCGGACCGCGCTCGGTGGAAGTGAAGTGCTCGGTGATCTGGCTGGCGACCAACATCAGCACCACGCCGGTGAGCACCGCGTAGAACGCCTTCCAGTAGTGGAGGTAGGCACCGGCCACCACTGCGGTCCCCCCGATGGTGAGGACGGCCGCTGTCCACACGCCACGGTTGATCGGCGCCATGGCGTTGCGGTCGTTCTTCGCCGCCCGCACCACGAAGACACCCACGATGGTGGCCAGGATCCCGATGGCCGGGATGGCGATCGGGAAGATGACCGTCTTGGCCGCCTCGGCGCCTCGCCCGATGGAGGCGAACGCGGTCACCCCCAGGATGATCGAGGCGATGATGGTGATGACGTAGGACTCGAACAGGTCGGCGGCCATGCCGGCGCAGTCCCCGACGTTGTCGCCCACGTTGTCGGCGATGGTGGCGGCGTTGCGGGGGTCGTCCTCGGGGATGCCCGCTTCGACCTTGCCGACCAGGTCGGCGCCCACGTCAGCCGCCTTGGTGAAGATGCCGCCTCCTACCCGCATGAACAGGGCGAGGAGTGATGCGCCGAAGCCGAAGCCGATCAGCACCGAGGTGGCGGTGTTCTGGAAGATGAGCACGATGACCGTGGCACCGAGCAGGCCGAGGCCCACACAGAGCAACCCGGTGATCGCTCCGGTGCGGAACGCCACCTTGAGCGCGGGCGCCATCTTCCCTTCACGAGCTGCCGCCGCCGTGCGGACGTTGCCCCGCACGGCCAGGCTCATGCCGATGAACCCGGTCAGCCCCGAGCAGAGCGCCCCGGCGAGGAAGCAGATCACCCGGTAGAGCCCCGCCTGGGCGAAGGTGAGGTCGGTGATCGTCCGGTGCAGGATGACCACGGTCCCACCCGAGACCACCGCGTGGTTCACCGTGTGGGTCACCTTGGTCGCGGTGAAGAAGATGAGCACGGCCAAGGGGACGATGATGATCCCGATGGTCTTGAACTGGCGGGCCAGAAATGCCTCGGCCCCTTCTTGGATCGCCTTGGCGATGTCCTTCATCGAGGCGGTGCCCTGGTCGGCGGCGATGACGCCGCGTGCGAGCAGCAGGCCCACGACGATGGACGCCACGGCGCAGAGCACGGCGAAGTACAGCCAGGCCTTCTCCGTGCTGCTGAGGAAGAATGCCTGGTAACCCCCTTCGGCCAGGAGGTGCGTCATCAGTGGTGCTCCCTTCGATTGCGATCCGGTGCCTGTCGACCGCACGGCCGTGACCGCCCGCGATCAGCCGCTCGAGTTCGGGATCAGGTTCCCTCCCCTTCGCGTGACCACGGGCACAAGCCAGTACCGTGCGCCGGAACGCGCCATCATGGCGCGCCAGACCGGCAGTGGGGCCAGAAGTTACCGACAATTGGACCCGGTCGGCAACCCGAGGGCCGTTGCGGGCTGGCCGCGGGTGCTCTGCACCTCGTCGCCGAACCGCCCGGCCGGTTGCTTCAGTCGGCTTCGTCGCCGCTGCCGGTTGCGGCCATCAGCTCGTAGTCGGGATTGAGGATGGCTTGGTGATGCGCCCAATCGCCGATCATCCCTTCTGCCACCAGGCGCGCACCGGGTTGGATTCCCGGTACCCGCCGCCGGCCCTGGAACACCAGCAGCAACTTGCCGGTCTCGTCGCCCAACACGCACTCGAGGTTGGCGGTGCCGGCCCGCGGCTGCACCCGCACCGATCGGACCCGTCCCGCCACCCGCACTCGGGTGCGCCACTGGACCTCGCCGATCGGGACAGCCCCCTCGCGCCGGTCGCCGAACGCGGCGTCCTCGAACGCCGAGCGGTGTGGCTCGCGGGTTCCCGCGCCGGCAGCCGTGGTGCCCGCTCCATCGCCTGGGCCCCCATCGGGGCAGGTCGGTCCCGGCGGCTCGACCTGCGGTCGCCGGCCCCACTCGCGCCGGCGGGCGAACCATCCCCCGGTGAGCTGGTAAGGGACGACCGTGGCGTTCACGTGCGCGAGCTGGCTCACGGTGGTGGCGATGCGATCGGCGGTGCGGTCGTGGAGGATGCGGTGCCAGCCTCCGGCGAAGCCACGACGGGGCAACAGGATGGTCAGCTCGGTCTCGCCGTCGGCGACCGTCTCCGCCGCCAGTTCGAGGGTGGCCCGGGCCAGACGGCGATCGTTGCACTCCATCACGTCCAGGGGCAGGCGGGTCAGACCGAGGCGGCTCCACTCGGCCTCGAGGTTGGCCGACTCCAGGTTGTCGAGCACGAAGTGC
>DAHXOD010000046.1 GCA_027365055.1 bacterium | reverse complement strand
CCAGGCCCTCGCTGCAGCCCGGGCCGAGACGGTCGAGGCGGTCGCCCACACCCACCGCCAGTACCGGCGTGACCTGGTGCCGCTCACCCAGGCCCTGGTGCCGGTGCGGCCCCAACGGCGCTCGGGTGGCGGCGCGGCCGGCACTGTTACCACCACGATCACTCGGGGAAGGAGCCCGGTATGAGCGTCGATCCCAGTCGCTGGACCCTCAAGACACAGGAAGCCTTCACTGCCGCGGTGGAGAGGGCCAGGGAAGAGCACCACGCATCGGTCACTCCCGAGCACGTGCTGTCGGCGGTCCTGGGCCAATCCGACGGGATCGCCGGTCCGGTGCTCTCGCGCGTCGGGGTGGAGCCGGCGATCGTCCGCCAACGCATCGAGGGTGAGCTCGACAAGCTGCCTCACGTGTTCGGGGGCGAGGACCCCGGCATCGATCGACCCTTGCGCGATGCGCTCGAGGCGGCGGACGATCTGCGGGCGGACATGGGTGACGAGTACCTGTCGGTCGAGCACCTGCTCCTGGCCATGGCCGACCGGTTCGGGGTCGATCGGGACACCGTGCTGCAGGCGCTGCGCGACGTCCGGGGCAGCCATCGGGTCACCTCGCCGAACCCCGAGGAGCAATTCCAGGCGCTCGAGAAGTACGGTCGGGACCTCACCGCCCTGGCCCGCCAGGGAAAGATGGACCCGGTCATCGGACGGGACGAGGAGGTCCGGCGGGTGATCCAGGTGCTCTCGCGCCGGACGAAGAACAACCCGGTGCTGATCGGTGAGCCCGGGGTGGGAAAGACCGCGATCGTGGAGGGCCTGGCCCAGCGGATCGTGGAGGGCGACGTGCCCGACGGGCTGCAGGGCAAGCGGGTCATCGGCCTCGACCTGAGTTCGATGGTCGCCGGGGCCAAGTACCGCGGCGAGTTCGAGGAGCGCCTGAAGGCGGTGCTGAAGGAGATCACCGACGCGGAGGGCGAGGTGGTCACCTTCATCGACGAGCTGCACACCATCGTCGGCGCCGGGGGCGGTGCCGACGGCGCCATGGATGCCGGCAACATGATCAAGCCGATGCTGGCCCGGGGTGAACTGCGACTGATCGGTGCGACCACGCTCGACGAGTACCGCCAGTACATCGAGAAGGATGCCGCGCTGGAACGTCGCTTTCAGCCGGTGTTCGTGCCGCCGCCGTCGGTCGAAGACACCGTCGCGATCTTGCGCGGGCTGAAGGAGCGGTACGAGGTCCACCATGGAGTCCGCATCCAAGATGCCGCGCTGGTCGCCGCCGCGGTCCTCTCCGACCGGTACGTCACCGGTCGCTTTCTGCCGGACAAGGCCATCGACCTGATGGACGAGGCAGCCAGCCGGCTGCGCATCGAGATCGACTCGATGCCCACCGAGCTCGACGTGGTGACCCGCCGGATGCGCCAGGTGGAGATCGAGCGCATGGCGCTGGCCAAGGAGACCGACGCGGCCTCGGCCGAGCGCCTGGCTCGTCTCGACGAGGAGCTGGCAAACATGTCCGAGCAGTCGGTGGCGATGACCGCCCACTGGCAGTCCGAGAAGGAGGCCATCGGCACCATCCAGGACCTGAAGGGACAGCTCGAACACGCTCGGGGCGAGGCCGAGCGCTTGGCTCGCGACGGCAACCTGGCCGAGTCGTCGGCCATCACCTACGGGGAGATTCCCGAGTACGAGCGCCAGATCGAGGCGGCGACCCAGGCCCTCGACCGCCTGCAGTCGGAGCAGCGCTTTTTGAAGGAGGAGGTGGACGCCGAGGACGTGGCCGAAGTGGTCAGCCGTTCGACCGGGGTACCGGTCAGCCGGCTTCTCGAGGGCGAGGTGGACAAGCTGGTGCGGATGGAGGACGCCCTCCACGAACGAGTGGTGGGCCAGCATCAGGCGGTTGCGGCGGTGGCCAATGCCATCCGGCGGAGCCGGGCCGGCCTGTCCGACCCCAACCGTCCCATCGGCTCGTTCCTGTTCCTCGGTCCCACCGGGGTGGGTAAGACCGAGCTGGCCCGAGCGCTGGCGGACTTCCTCTTCGACGACGCCAAGGCGATGGTCCGCATCGACATGGGCGAGTACAGCGAGCGTCACTCGGTGGCCCGCCTGGTCGGCGCTCCCCCGGGTTACGTCGGCTACGAGGAGGGGGGCCAGCTCACCGAGGCGGTGCGCCGGAGGCCCTACGCGGTCGTGCTCCTCGACGAGTTGGAGAAGGCCCACCCGGACGTGTTCAACATCCTCCTCCAGGTCCTCGAGGACGGCCGCCTGACGGACGGGCAGGGGCGGACGGTCGACTTCACCAACGCGGTCCTGATCATGACGTCCAACCTGCCCGGCGAGCCGTCCTCGTTCTTCAAACCCGAGTTCGTCAACCGGATCGACGAGATCGTCCGCTTCGCTCCGCTCACCGAGCAAGACCTGACCCGGATCGTCTCCATCCAACTGGAGGGACTGCGGCGGCGGATGGTCGAGCGCCGGCTGACGCTGTCGGTGACCCCGGCGGCGGAGGCGCTGCTCGGTCGGGCCGGGTTCGACCCGGACTACGGCGCCCGTCCGTTGCGCCGGGTGATCCAACGCCAGGTGGAGGACCCGTTGGCCCTCGCCCTTCTCGAAGGCCGCTACCCGGAGGGGTCGACGGTAACGGTCGACGAGAAGGACGGGACGATCGTGTTGGCCTAGGCAGGCCGGCGGCTCACATCGCGGCCCCGGGCCACGTCACCTCGGTGGTGACCCCCCCGGGGACGACGACCCGTAGCTCCGGCTCGTTCCCCGTTCCCCGGACCCGGAACTCGTAGCATCCGTTCAACAGGGCGCCGAAGACGGCGGCAAAGCAGTCGCCGCCGCGGAGGCACCGTCGCCGCACCGCGGTATGGGCGCCTTGCCAGGACTTCCCCGCGGTCCGGATCTCGATCTCCCGGCCCTCGAGGGACGCAGGGGTGTAGAGCACCGCGGCTCCGGTGACACCCCCGATGTCGAGCACCACGGTACCCTCGCCGCTCGGTCCGTGACGTCGCCGGCGGGGTTGGTGATGATGAACGAGTAGGCGGAGGCGAAGTCAGCCTCGCCGGAGCTGAGCAGGGTGAGCTGGTTCGGGTCGATGGTGCGGCGCCTGCGGGATCTCGGATCCGAAGAGTGATCATCGCCAGCGAGTGACGGACCGAAGACCCCCAGCTGCCCACCAGTCAAGAAATCAACATCGTCCGCCTGGCCGAGGAGGACGTTGCCGCGTAGCTGCGGAAGTCGAGAGTTCAGCCGAGGGGTGAGATCGACCGGCACCACGTGGGAAGCCGACAGGCCACCGACCTGCCGTTCGCCGAAAGCGGCCATCGCGAGTGGTCGCCACCGAGGTCCCTGCCGGTCGTCGACGCGGAGTCGGAATGGCCACGAAGCTACGACGAAGCCCCGACCGCTATCGGCAGACCGGCGCCCTCGGCGACCACCGACTCGGACCACACCACCGAGCCGGCCGTGAGCCGCATGTCGAACTCCACGTAGACGCCGCCCAGGAACGTCCCCACATCGAGCCGGTGGACAGGGTCGACGCCGGAGCGCGCCGGGTACGTGACCGATGCCGGTCCGGTGAAGCGCAACGGATCCCCGAATGCATCACTATGCACGGCCAGATCACAGTTCCACCGGATCAGCTCGTTGACCTGGGTCGCACCCGGAGGACCCGGAAGGTAGCGGAGCGAGTACATCGGGGTTCCCGGAGGAAGCAGGGAGTCGAAGAGCTCGGCACCGACCCGCTCAGCCGGGGCCACCACGACCTGGGTGAGTGCGCACTCGTCAGGACGGGCCAGCGTGCCGACCACCGCCTCGGGTCGGAGTTCGACGCCGATCGCCGCCAACTTCTTCGGGGCGCCGAGGACCTCGCGGCCGGCGGCCAGCGCTGCCTCGTTCGTCACGTAGATGTACGGGATGTAGAACCCCGGTACGCCATCGTCGTCGGCTACCCGGAGGATCGAGACATACTCGCGGTAGGGCCCGATGGTGCTGGCCCCGTAGTCGGCTATCAATACCGCCCCGAGGGCCGGCGAGTCGACGTGCAGCCCTCGCGGCACCAGGTCGTCGACGTGGCCGGCCACCGTGAACGCGGCAATGACCGCCTTGCAGCTCCAGTATTCGATGCCACGGTCGGCGTCCATCTGATACAGCGGCGCGTCGAGCGGTGCGCTCTTCAAGTTCACCATCTCGCCATCATCTCCTCGAGGTCGTAGGTGTCGAGTTCGTAGTTGTCGATGACATCCCGGGCGGCATCCAGTGCGAGGACCTCGAGGGTGCCGTCCTCGATGAGCAGGCTCCGCGCGTCGCGAAAGAGCTTCTCGATCAGCGCACCCCGGCTCAGACCCTGCGCGCCGACGACCTGAAGGGCGTCATGGGCGACGTCGTAGGCGGCTCGCTTGGCGTAGACCTGTGCCGTCCGAGCGTGGCGGGGCGAGGCCCCGGTGGCCTCCGGTCGGGCGCCGGGCGCGTTGGCCTGGGTGTGGGCCAGTGCGGCCCGCGAGTAGGCGCGCGCCGTCTCGACCCGTTCGAACATCGAATACAGCGTGAGTTGGATGTTCTTGTGGCGCGACAGCAGTCCGCCCCCCTGGATGCGCGTCCGGGCGTGGTGGAGCGCCTCGTCGAATGCCGCCCGGGCCACGCCGACAGCCACAGTGGAGATGACCGAGCTCGTCAGGCAGAGCAGCTGGTCCGCGAACACCGGGTACAGCGGACCCGGTGGAACCAGGACGTTCCGGTCCGGCACGAACACGGCGTCGAAGAAGAGCTCGCCCTGGGGGTCGTCGCGCACGCCCATCATGTCGGCAGGCGGTCCCCGTCGGACGCCGGGCACGTCGAGCTCGACGACGGCGAACAGACTGTGGAACAGATCACCGTCGCGCCCGGCCTGGGCGTGCACCGCGGCGTGGGTAGCGATGGGGCCCGAGCTGACCCACGCCGACTTCTGGCCCCGGAGGATCCATCCGCCGTCGGCCGGCTCCGCCACCAGCTGGGCCGGGCCATAGCGAGCCGGGTCGTCGTCGCGAACGGCGATGAAGTCGCTGCCGTGGTCGGGCTCGGTGACGGCCCAGCAGCCGTGGTAGGCCCCGGACTCGTCGGCCACCCATGGCACCATCAGGTCGTCCTTGAGCTCCTGGCTGCCGAAGTTGGAGATGCACATCACCGGGAGCATGTCGACGAGGAAGGCCGTGGCCAGGCCGAGGCTTCCCCAACCCAGCTCCTCGAGGACGACCGACTGGGTGAGGGCGGGGAGGCGCTCCGCGGGACCACCCGCCTCGGGCGGAAGGAACATCCGGTGGTACCCGAGCGACTTCAGCGTGTCCATGGCCGTGAAGAACGGGGAACCCGGCGCGATCCGTTCGGCCGGCGCCATCCGGTCGAGCTCCCAGGCGGCCGGCCGGAGGACTTCGACCGCCACCCGATGCGCCTCCTTGCGCAACATCCGTGCCTCGTCGTCGAGCTCGGCTAGGTCGAGGAATGACCCCTGGTCACGATCTCCCACGCTGGCACGGTAAACCCTTCACCCTCACCTGGAAAGGGCCGAAGGTCCTTACCGACCATCGGAACGCGTGTGCTTCGCCCGTCCGGGAGCTGCGCATTCCGGCATGGTCAAGGATGGAGGTCAGAAGGGATCGGTGGACTGGGCACCGTCCTTCGAGACGAACTCGGTCCACTCGTCGCCATCCCAGTAGCGGAAGTCGAACCGCCCCGACGGATCGGGTTGCCAACTCGGGGGTGAGGGCACGGTGACCAGCCCCTCCGGCGTGCCTCCGGGGCGAGGGTCCGACCCGGTGGGATGGCCGACCGTCCGTGGTGCCCCTTCCGTGGCACCCGCCGGTCCGGCAGGTGGTGGTCCACCCATCGGCGGTGCCGGGTAGCGGCCGAAGGACCGGCCACCGGGCACCGCGGTTCCTCCCCCCTGGCGGAGGTGGCGGCTTCGCCCGGTGCTCATGGCGATCAGCGCCAGCACGGTCACGACGAGCGACAGAAACACGCTGGCCACCCCCCACACCACCGGGGGGATCCCCCAGGGGCTTTTGCCGGTGAACCGGCGGTACCGCTCGGTGTTGCGGTAGTTCATGAACCCGATCAGCAACCCGAAGACGACGTAGAGCGGCGAGGTATTGGTCAGCGAGAACCCGGAGAGCACGTTTCCATGCTGCCACGCCGGCGGTCCCCCGTCCGGTCCCCCCGATGCCAGCTGGTTGCGCGGGCTACAATGGCCCGTAATCCGCTTTCTGCAACGGAGGAGTGACGCGTGCCGGCAACCGTCGTCGTCGGGACCCAGTGGGGTGATGAAGGCAAGGGCAAGCTCACCGACTTGCTCGCCAAGGAGATGGAAGTGGTCGTCCGCTACCAGGGCGGCCACAACGCCGGGCACACCATCGTGGTGGGCGACGAGACCTTCGCCTTGCAACTGGTGCCGAGCGGCATCCTCTACGACCACATCACCCCGGTGATCGGCAACGGGGTGGTGGTGGATCCGACCGTGCTGCTCGCCGAAGTCGACACCCTGGCCGCCAAGGGGATCGACACCTCGAAGCTGCTGGTCAGCGGCAACGCCCACCTCATCATGCCGTACCACCACGAGCTCGATCAGCTGGCCGAGCGCTACCTGGGCAAGAACAAGCTCGGTACCACCAAGCGGGGGATCGGGCCCGCCTATGCCGACAAGTCGTCGCGGGTCGGGCTCCGGGTCCAAGACCTTCTGGATCCCAAGATCTTCCGTCAGAAGCTCGACGTGGTGCTGAAGGAGAAGAACGCGGTCCTGGCCAAGGTCTACAACCGGCTCCCGCTCAACGCCGACGAGATCACCGCGCTCTACCTGGACGAGCTGGCCCCCCGTGTGGCCCCGATGGTGGCCGACACGGTGGGGGTGGTCCACGACGCGTTGGCCCGGGGAGCCCACGTGCTCCTCGAAGGCGCGCAGGCCACCTTCCTCGACCTCGACCACGGCACCTACCCGTTCGTGACGTCGTCGAACCCGGTGGCCGGTGGTGCCTGCACCGGGGCCGGCGTGGGTCCCCGCTCCATCGACCGGGTCATCGGGATCGCCAAGGCCTACGTGACCCGGGTGGGCAGTGGTCCCTTCCCCACCGAGCTGACCGACGAGACCGGCGACGCGATCGTCGACATCGGGCGCGAGTACGGGGTCAACACCAAGCGCCGCCGGCGCCCGGGCTGGTTCGACGCGGTGATGCTGCGCCAGGCGGTCCGGCTGAACTCCCTCTCCGAGGTGGCGCTGACCAAGCTCGACGTCCTCGACACCTTCGACTCGGTCAAGGTCTGCGTCGCCTACGAGGCGAACGGGGAGCGTTTCACCCATCCGCCCTACCACCAGTCGGTGTTCCACCAGGTCACGCCGGTCTACGAGGAGCTGCCCGGGTGGAAGACCGACCTGACCGGAGTCACCGAGATCGCCGACCTTCCCCAGGCGGCCCGCGACTACGTCCACTTCCTGTCCGAGCAGATCGGGGTACCGGTGAGCCGGGTGGGCGTCGGCCCGGGCCGCGAGCAGTTCGTGCAGTTCCCGGCGCAACGCCCGTCCGGCTCCGGCCCGTCCGGCTCCGGCCCGTCCGGCTCCGGTGCCCCGGCTGGTGCCACCCCGGCCACCGACCGATGATCCCCCGTTACTCCCCCCCGGCGATGGTCGAGCTCTTCTCCGACCGGGCCAGGTTCGCCATGTGGCTGCGGGTCGAGCTGCTGGCGCTCGACGGTTGGGCGGAGGTCGGCGAGCTCGCCGCCACCGATGCCACCGCCTGTCGTGACCGCGCCCCGGTCGTCGACGACGGATTCGTCGAGTCGGTAGCCGAACGGGAGCGAGTGACCGACCACGACGTCGCCGCCTTCGTCGACGTGGTCCAACAGGCGATCGGCCAGCCGGAGGGTTCGTGGGTCCACTACGGGCTCACTTCGTCGGACGTGGTGGACACGGCACTCTGTGCCACCCTGACCGCCGCGTCCGACCTGCTGATCACCGCGTCGGGCGGGCTGGTGGATGCCCTGCGCACCCGGGCGGTCGAGCTGATCGACGTGCCGGTCACCGGTCGGACCCACGGCATGCACGCCGAGCCCACCACGTTCGGCGCCAAGTTCGCGCTGTGGGCGCTGCAGGCGGAGCGCGACCGCCAGCGGCTGGTGGCCGCCCGCGACCGGGTGGCGGTGGGCAAGCTGTCCGGCGCGGTGGGCACCTTCTCCAACATCGATCCCCGGGTGGAGGCGCACGTCTGCGCCTCGCTCGGCCTGGTGCCGGTGCCGGCCACCCAGGTGGTGGCGCGGGATCGGCACGCCGAATTCCTGTGGGCGTGCGCGGCGGTGGGCGCCACCATCGAGACCATCGCCACCGAGGTGCGCCACCTGGCCCGCAGCGAGCTGGGCGAGGCAGAGGAGCCGTTCCGCCCCGGGCAGAAGGGTTCCTCCGCCATGCCGCACAAGCGCAATCC
Organism: bacterium; assembly: GCA_027365055.1. GTDB lineage: Bacteria > Actinomycetota > Acidimicrobiia > Acidimicrobiales > RAAP-2 > DASZIT01. The sequence goes on along the minus strand of DAHXOD010000046.1, from coordinate 3,672 downwards.
GATCCTGTCGGAGCGCCTGTGCGGTCTGGCCCGGGTCCTGCGTGGCTACCTCTCCGCCGGCGTCGAGGACATCGCGCTCTGGCACGAACGCGACATCTCCCACAGCTCGGTGGAACGGGTGGTGCTTCCCGATGCCGCCTGCCTGACCCTCTACATGCTCGAGAAAGCGACCGGCTTGGTCGCCGGCCTGGTCGTGCATCCTGAGCGGGCGCTGGCCAACCTGGTGGAGGGCAGCCGCGGGCTGGTGTTCAGCCAGTCGGTGCTGCTCGCCCTGGTCGCCGGAGGCCTCAGCCGGGACGCCGCCTACCGGATCGTCCAGCGCGATGCCCGTGCCGCCTGGGAGCAAGGCATCCCCTTCCGCCAGGTGCTCGACGACGACGACGAGGTCACCCTCGCCGCCCCCGAGCTCGACGACGCGTTCGACCTCGCTCGCACCCTCCGCCACGTCCACCGATTCACCGATGCCCTCAAGGAGCTTCACTCATGACGGTCCCGCCCTCCTCCTCCTCCGGTACGCCGCTGCCCCTGGTCAGTTCGGGCAAGGTCCGCGAGCTCTACGACGCCGGCGACGGGCGCCTGCTGATGGTGGCGTCCGACCGGATATCGGCCTTCGACGTGGTGATGGAGGAGCCGATCCCCGACAAGGGACGGGTGCTCACCGCCATGACCGTGTTCTGGCTCGAGACACTCTCCGACCTCGCTCCCAATCACCTGATCAGCGTGGACCCGGCCGACTACCCGGCCGGAGCGGCCGCGCTGCCCGGTGGGCTCCAAGGCCTGGCCGGACGCTCGATGCTGGTCCACCGGGCCGAGATGCTCGACATCGAGTGCATCGTGCGCGGCTATCTGGCCGGGTCCGCCTATAAGGAGTACGAGCGCGACGGCACCGTGCACGGGATGGCGATGCCTGCCGGGCTGGCCCATGCCGACCGCTTGCCCGAACCCATCTTCACCCCTTCGACCAAGGCGACCGAAGGGCATGACTTGAACATCGGCATGGCCGAGGCGATCGACCTGGTGGGCAAAGAGGCGGCGGAGGAGGCGTCGGCGCTCTGCCTCGAGGCCTACTCCCGCGCCGCCCAGCGAGCCGAGGCACAGGGCATCGTGATCTGCGACACCAAGTTCGAGCTCGGCTACATCGACGGCAGACTGGCCATCTGCGACGAGGTGCTCACCCCGGACTCGTCGCGCTTCTGGCCGGCGGACGACTGCGCACCGGGGTCGAACCCGCCGTCGTTCGACAAGCAGCCGTTGCGCGACTGGCTCGAAGCCCAGCCCTGGGACAAGGCCCCGCCGCCGCCGACCTTGCCCCCCGAGGTGGTCGAGGCGACCTCCACCCGCTACGTGGATGCCTACGAGCGGGTGTGCAGTCGCCGGCTGGCTGACTGGCTGGGTGCCTGAGTGGCGCCGACCCAGCGGTTCACCTTGCTGGTGGAGGTGCAGCTCCGTGCCGGCATCTCCGATCCCCAGGGGGCGACCATCGAGCGGGCGCTGCCGGGCATCGGGCTCGACGGGGTCAGTCGGGTCCGGGCGGGCAAGGCGTTCCGGTTCGAGCTCTCGGCCGACGACGAGGCCGCGGCGCTGTTGCTCGGGACCCAGGTGGCCGAGCGGGTGTTGGCGAACCCGGTGATTGAGGACGCCACCGTCACGGTGACCGGCCCGGCGGTGGCGGGCTGATGGCGGCCCGGATGGGGGTCGTGGTGTTCCCCGGCACCAACTGCGAGTACGACGCGATCCGTGCGGTCGAAGCGCTCGGGGGCGAGGCCGATCTGGTGTGGCACGGAACCACCGAGGTCACCGGCTACGACGCCTTGGTACTCCCCGGGGGGTTCGCTCACGGCGACTACCTCCGGCCGGGGGCGATCGCCCGGTTCTCGCCGGTGATGGCGGCAGTCGCCCGCTTCGCCGCCGACGGGGGACCGGTGGTGGGTATCTGCAACGGCTTCCAGGTGTTGACGGAAGCCGGGCTGCTGCCGGGCGCGCTCCAGAAGAACCGGGGTCTGCGCTTCCTCTGCATGCCGGTCGCGATCCGGGTGGAGAGCGCCGACTCCGTCCTCACCGAAGGTGTGGTTGCAGGCACCGTGCTGTCCATCCCGATCAACCACTTCGAGGGGAACTACACCTGCGACGAGGCGACCCTGGCCCAGTTGCGGTCGGAGCGTCGCGTGGTGCTCCGCTACGTCGACAACCCCAACGGTTCAGTCGACGGGATCGCCGGTATCTGCAACGAGGGTCGCAACGTGGTGGGCCTGATGCCCCATCCCGAGCGTGCTTCCGATGCCCTGCTCGGATCGGTCGACGGGTTGGTGTTGATCGAAGCGCTGCTGGGTGCGGCGCTTCGATCGCGGTCGCTTCGCTGCGCACCCCCGGCCGTCGCCTGACGACGTCCGGGGGTGACGATCCCTCAGCTGCGGGTGCGAGGGATCTTCGCCTTGTCGAGCACCGCGGCCTGCACCCCTACCTTGCGCCACGCAGAGTACGAGATCCCTTTGCGCTCGCTGTAGCTGCGGGCCACGCGGACGAACTCCTTCTCCAGTGAGCCGGTATCGACCTTGCGGGTGAGCGCGCGCTGTTCGACGACCAGCTGTTGCCGCTCTTCGACCATGTGGAGCCGGGACAACGAGTCGGCGTCGTCGAGACCGGCATCGATGGCGGCGATCCTCTTCGCGATCGACTCGGGGGATCGCTTGCGCCCACGCCGGGGCCTCGATGCATCCAATGCATCGAGGTAACGCCGCACGATCCGGCCCTCTTCGCGCCCGGTGGCCAGGGCGGCCTTGTGGGCGTCGGACATCGAAGGTTTTTTGGTGCTCTTTTTGGGGGAAGTCGTTGCCATTAAGACATTGTTGCAGAGATCCATTTGTAGAGCAAACTGCATTCGGCCGTCGATAGTTTTACCCTGCAGCGCGTCGGTGCCTCGACTCCGAGACGCGCGTAGCGATCCCACTACTGATCGGGGAAGGGTGCCGATGCGGGCAGACCCGGGTGCGGACCCGCATCCTCGAGCATGGGACCGGTACCGAGGGGCGGATATGGAGCTTCCGGCTCTTCCGGATCGAGAATGCTTCCCTCGCTCCTGTGCCGGCAGATACGACTGCTTCGAGAGAGACCGGCGCCCCGCCGTCGGTGAGCCTCCCCGAAGCCCGCCCCTCCACCAGGCGGGTGACCGTCCAGTCGAGGGCATCCACCGCCGAGGCGGCGTCACGGAAGGCGCTCTCGGCTACCGCCCACGGCGAGACCGGCGGGCGGGACCTACCGGTGGTGCGGGCTTGCCACCGAGGCCAGCCACCCGGCCATCCGCGCCGCCGAGGCGGCTTGCTCGCGGTCGAGGATTATGCCCGGGAGGGCCGCCGGCCCGGCGGACACCCCCAGTTCGAGAACGGCGCCGTCGGCGAGGGCGGCATCGGCATCGGCATCGACATCGGGTCCGGGTTCGGGTTCGGGTGGCGGAAAGCCTGCCGTTGGAGTGTCCGGCTCGCCTTCGACAGCGACTACCGCGGTGAACCCTTTGACCAAGACGAAGCCAAAGGTCAGTAATCTGGTAACCGGAGCTCCGGGCGAGACTTAGCAAAGAGATGGGGCGAGCAGGGGTCCAGAGCTGGTCTAGTGCCGTAGTCCGGAAAACCTGCGATCATCACGGACGAGAATTTTTCGGGTGCGGACGCAGTGAGG
>DAHXOD010000045.1 GCA_027365055.1 bacterium | reverse complement strand
GTAGGTGACCGGCCGGGGATCTGGCGGCCTCGACCGTCGCCCCGTCGGGTCCGGGAGGGGAGGACACGACCCTGCGCACCGATGCGGCCAGTCCCGCGGCATCGAGACCGAGGCCGGCCAGGATGTGATCGGGCTTCCCCTGCGGGATGAACCGGCGCGGGATGCCGAGCACGGTGATCGAGGGCACCTCGGCGCCCGGCGCCACCGGCTCGCAGCGGGCGGCGATCGCATCGGCCAGGAACATCCCGGCGCCACCCTGGCGGAGCCCGTCCTCGGCGGTGAGGACATGCCGGTGACGGGCAGCGTCCGTCAGCAGGTCGGGGTCGGGGGGCGACACGACGCGCACGTCCCAGACGGTGACGTCGATGCCCTCACGTTCCAGGTCGTCAGCAGCATCCATCGCTGCGCTCACCAGCTTGCCGACGGCGAGGATGCACACCGAGCCATCTCCGCTCCGGAGCCGCCGGGCATGCATGCCCTCACCGACGGTACCCTCGGCGACGATCGGTGCCGGTGTCTTGGGGAACCGGATGATGGCCGGTCCGTCGAGGTTGAGCGCCTGGTCGAGCATCACGTCCACCTCGGGGGCCGAGGACGGTGCGAAGACGGTCATTCCCGGGATCGAGAGCCCGAGCACCAAGTCGAGCACGCCGTGGTGGCTCGGACCGTCGTCACCGGTGATGCCGGCCCGGTCGAGGACGAACACGACGCGGGCATCGTGGAGCCCGACGTCGAGGTTGGCCTGGTCGAAGGCTCGGGAGAAGAACGTCGAGTAGATGGCCACCACCGGCCTGAGCCCGCCCATCGCCATGCCCGCGGCTGCGGTCACCGCATGCTGCTCGGCGATGCCGACGTCGACGAACCGGTCAGGGAAGCGCTCCTCGAAGGGGAGCAGGCCGGTCGGGCCGGGCATGGCGGCGGTGAGGGCGACGATGCGGGGGTCCGCCTCTGCCTGGACGAGGAGGGCACGGGTGAAGGCATCGGTGAAGGTGGTGGCCGGGATGGAGGGAAGGGGGTCGCGGGGCCCGGGTGAGGGACGGAGCGATCCGGTGTCGGTGGGGGTCGTCACCTTCACGTCGTGGAGGCGCTGGACGTCGTCCTCCTCGGCGGGCGCATACCCTCGACCCTTCTGCGTCATGACATGGAGGAGCATGGGCCCCTCCCACTCCGAGGCATGTGCGAGGGCCAGTTCGAGCTCCTCGATGTCGTGGCCGTCGATCGGCCCGGCGTAGCGGACGCCGAGCGCCTCGAAGAAGGTGTGGGGAGTGACCACCTCGCGTACCGCGCTGGTCAGGCCGTGGACGCTCGAATAGGCCAGGTCGCCGACGGCCGGGAGCTCCCGGATCAGGTTGCGGATCCGCTGCCTCGCCTGCACGTAGGTCGGGTTGAGCCGGAGATGGGTGAGGCTGGACGAGAGCCGGGAGACCGTCGGTGCGTACGAGCGACCGTTGTCGTTCAAGATGATCAGCACCCGTTTGCCCGAGTGGCCCAGGTTGTTGAGCGCCTCGTAGGCCATCCCACCGGTCAGGGCCCCGTCGCCGACCACGGCGACCACTCGTCGGGGGCTCCCCTGGAGCTCGAACGCGCTGGCCAGGCCGTGGGCGTAGCTCAACACGGTCGACGCGTGGCTGTTCTCCACCCAGTCGTGCTCCGACTCGGCCCGGTTGGGGTAGCCGGACAGGCCCCCCGCTTGGCGGAGCTGAGCGAAGGACGCACGGCGCCCGGTGACCAGCTTGTGGACGTAGGCCTGGTGGCCGGTGTCCCAGAGGATGACGTCGCGGGGAGAGTCGAACGTGCGGTGCAGTGCCAGCGTCAGCTCGACCACCCCGAGGTTGGAGCCCAGGTGCCCACCGGTGGTGGTGACCGCGCCCACGACGAACTGGCGGATCTCCTCGGCGAGCGTGCCCAACTCGCCGGCGGACAGGTTGCGGAGGTCGGCGGGGCCGTCGATGTGTTCGAGGATCATCTGTGTGCTCTCTTTCCCGGTCAGGCTACCAGTGACGTGGCGCCGACCTCGGTAGGGGAGTGCCCGGGGGGCGCGCACCGGGGCCGCGGATCGTCACGACCAGGGCGACGACACCCGCGAGCAGGGCGACGATCCCGAGCCCGGTGCCGAGGCCGAACCGGTCGGAGAGGATCCCGATGACCGGGGCGCCGGCCACCCATCCGAGGTAGCCGGCGGCGGTGAACGCGCTGACCGCCGCGGTCTGCCGGCTGGCCACCGTCGAGACGTGGGCCATCAGGAGGGGCCAGAAGACGGACGCGCCCCCGGCTGCCAACGCGAGGCCCAGCCCGGCCACGACCGGCGTGCCGGCGAGCGCCTCGAGGAGGAGCCCTCCGCAGACGGTACCGGCACCGGCGACCACTCCCCACCGCGGACCGAGGCGCCCGAGCCCGGGACCCCCGGCTCCGCGGGTCACGACGGCGACGATCTGCCCGAGACCGTAGGCGGAGGCCCCGACCAGGGCGGAGACGGCCAGGTGGGTGCGGAGGAAGAGGACCCCCCAGGTGTCGACACCGCCTTCGATCACCTCGGCGAGGGTGAACACGACGAGGAGCACCATCAGGCCGTCGGTCCTGAGCTGGCCCAACGATCGCACGAGCGAGACGTGTGGGTGGGGTGCCGGGTCCGGGGCGGCACCGTCAGGACCGTCCGGGGGGTGGTGGCGAGGGTCCGACCCTCGGAGGTGGACCCAGGCGGCGACCGGGACCGCGAGCACGCCGATCACCGGCCACACCCCCGCCACGAGACGCCGGCCTGGACGAACAGGCCGAGCGACAGGGCACCGGCGAGGGCACCGACATTGAAGATCCCGTGGAAGCGGACCAGGAGCCCGGGACGGTGCCCGAGGCGCGCGGCCGAGGCGGCGTTCATCGTCATGTCGACACAGCCTCCGGCCGCCATGGTGGCGATGAACGCCGTCACGAACTCGGTGCGGTTCCGGGTCGCCCCGGTCAGCATCATCAGGGCCGACCAGACCAGCAGGGACCAGACCAGGGTCCGGACGGCTCCCCAGCGCTGCGCGCGGTTGCCGATGGCCGCCCCCACCGCGCCACTGACCGCCACGGCCACGGCGAGCAGGGTTCCCAGCTGGGCGTTCGACAGGTGGTACGTGCTGCGGACGTTGGCGGTGGCCACCGCCCAGCTGCCCCAGAACATCCCGAAGACCACGAACGTCCCGCCCACCGGGAGCAGTGCGCGGCGCTCGTCGAGCTGGGTGCCGGGGGTGGGGCTGGACACGCCGATCAGTCTGGCAGCGTCACGACCGGCCGGTGTGACCCGGTCGGTCGGTCCTAGCGGGCGTTGTCGAGGAAGCCGGCGCGGTCGACGATGACCCGCGAGACCTTGCCGGCGGCGACCAGCCCCGAACGGTCGGACACCGAGACACTGAACGTCAGGCGCCGGCCCTCGATCCGGTCCAGGGTCACCTCGGCCCGCACGTCGCTGCCGATGCCGACGGGGACCAGATGGTCGAACTGGACCCGCTTGCCGACGCTGGTGCAGCCCTCGGGCAGCTCGTCTCCCACGGCGATGCAGGTGGCCTCCTCGCACAGCGCGACCAGGCGGGGCGTGGCCAGCACCGGGACCGTTCCCGAATGGAATGCCTCGGCGGTGTCGTCCGCGGTGACATGCAGATCGATCCCCGCGGTCAGACCGGTATGAAGAGCCACACCGGTACCATACGGGAGACCATGGTTCCCCGGCCAGATCCGACCGGGGGACCGAGCGAGGAGGCAGTGGTGATCGACACACCGGTTCTCGAGCGGGTGCTCGGGCAGGCGCTGCGTGGCGGCGGTGAGTTCGCGGAGATCTTTGCCGAGGACCGCACCTCGGCGTCCGCCGTCCTCGACGACGGCCGGGTCGAGGAGCTCTCATCCGGTCGTGAACGCGGGGCCGGGGTCCGGGTGATCTCCGGCGAGACCACCGGGTACGCCCACACCGCCGACCTCAGCGAGGTCGGGTTGCTCCGGGCGGCAGAGGCCGCCGCCGCGGTTGCCCGCAGTGGTGGGGACGAGCGGACCGTTCCCGCCGATCCCCGGTTGAGCCCGCGAGGCGGTACCGACGATCGCATGGCGGTGTCGTTGTCGAAGGCGGACACCCTCGAGCTGCTCCGTCGGGCCGATGAGGCGGCCCGGTCCACCGGGGGTGCGGTGTCCCAGGTGCAGGCGGGGTGCGGGGCGTCCCGGCGCCAGGTGCTGGTGGCCAATTCGGATGGGCTGCTCGCCGCCGACGACCAGTACCGCACCCGTTTCTCGGTGTCGTGCGTCGCGGTGGGTGACTCCGGTCTCCAGACCGGGTTCGAGACCGCCGCCCGGACGGTCGGAGCCGACCTGTTCGACGACGTGTCGGTCGACGACCTGGCTCGGACGGCCGCGGAGCGGGCCCTCTCCAAATTGTCGGCCCGGCCGGCTCCTTCCGGTGAGGTGGCGGTCGTGCTGGCCGGGGGGAGTGGCGGCATCCTGTTCCACGAAGCTTGCGGCCATGGCCTCGAAGCCGATCACATCGTGAAGGAGGCATCGGTCTACGCCGGTCGGATCGGCGAGTTGGTGGCCAGCCCGCTGGTGACGCTGGTCGACGACGGGACCGTGGGTGCGGAGTGGGGGACGTTCGCCATCGACGACGAGGGGCGGCCCGCTCAACGCAACGTACTGATCGAAGACGGGATCCTCACCGACTATCTGTGGGACTACCTGCGTGCCCGCAAGGAGGGGCGGACTCCCTCGGGGAACGGACGACGACAGAGCTACCAGCACCTTCCCATGGTCCGGATGACCAACACCTTTTTGCTGCCCGGCAACGACGATGCCGACGAGATCGTGGCCCAGACCCAGCACGGGGTCTATGTCGCCAAGCTGGGTGGCGGTCAGGTCAATACCACCACCGGGGACTTCGTCTTCGGCACGACCGAGGCCTACCTGATCGAGAACGGCCGGATCACCGAGCCGCTGAGGGACGCCAACCTGATCGGCAACGGTCCCGAGATCCTCACCCGGATCGACGCCGTGGGAGCTGACTTCGCGATGACTCCGGGGACCTGCGGCAAGGACGGCCAGAGTGTGCCGGTCGGTTGTGGGCAGGCGACGCTGCGGCTCACCGGGGTGACCATCGGGGGGACGGCAGAGTGACCCAGACGATTGGCACGGGACGAGCACAGGGGACGCGAGACGCGGCGGGGACCACGGTGCACGGTGCCGGCGAGCGTCTGATCGAGCTGGCCGAACGGGTGGCCGGGTGGGCGAAGGCAGGCGAGGACGTCGAGGTCTACGTGGCTCGGGGAGAGGACACCGAGATCCGGGCCTACGGGGGGGAGGTCGAGTCGCTCACCTCGGCCACCTCGGCTGGTATCGGTATCCGGGTGGTGGTTGATCACCGCCTGGGTTTCGCCTGGGCCGGTTCCCTCGACGAGGAACTGCTGGGCACCACCCTCGAGGCTGCCCGGGACAACGCCCGGTTCGCCACCCCCGACGAGCACGTGCGCCTGCCCGAGCCCGACCAGGTGCCCGCCGTGCCGGTCGGCCGGTGGGACGAGGGACTGGCCTCGGTCGACACCGCCTCCAAGGTGGACCTGGTGCTGGCCCTCGAAGCCCAGGCCCGTGGTGCGGATCCCCGGGTCCGGCAGGTCTCGTCCGCCGACTACGGAGACGGGTCCGTGGAGGTGGCCCTGGCATCGACCCGGGGCATCCGCTCCTCGCATCGGCGGACGTCGGGGTTCGTGTCGGTGGGAGTGATCGCCGGCGAGGGAGATGCCAGCCAGACCGGGAGCGGGTTCAGCGTTGGTCAGGGTATGGGCGACCTCGATCCGGACCGGGCCACCGCCGATGCCGTGCAGCGAGCCGTCCGGATGCTGGGGGCGGTCAAGGGGCCGTCGGGGCGAGCCACGGTGGTCTTCGATCGACGGGCGGTCACCACCCTGCTGGCGGCGGTGTCCGCTGCCCTGTCGGGCGAGGCGGTCTCGAAGGGACGGTCCTTCTTCGCGGGCCGGATCGGAGAGGACGTCGGGAGCCCCCTGGTGACGCTGATCGACGATCCCACCGATGCCCGGGCGTACGGCGCTTCGGCCTATGACGCCGAGGGGCTGGCGTGCCGGCGAAACGTGCTGGTGCAGCGCGGCATGCTCCAGGGATTCCTCTACGACACCATCGCCGGAGCGCGGGCCGGGGTGGCCTCCAGCGGCGCCGCGGTGCGGGGAGGCTACGCGGGGACCCCGTCGCCCGGGTGCCGGGCGCTGGTCCTGGCGCCGGGGCCGGAAGGACTTGACGAAGCAGGGGTGTTGGCCGCCGTCGGTGACGGAGTCTTCGTCCAGTCGATGACCGGTGTCCACTCCGGCGTCAACCCGATCAGTGGAGACTTCTCTGTCGGGGCTGAAGGGCTGATGATCCGCGACGGGACGCTGGCCGAGCCGGTCCGTGAGATCACGGTGGCGTCCACGTTGCAGCGGATGCTTCGGGCGCTGCACGTGGTGGGGGCCGACGTCGAGTGGCTACCGGGGATTGCGGCCGGTCAGACCATCGCCATCGGCGACATGCAGGTCAGCGGGGTGTGAGCGGACGGCCGGGCCGGTGCTACTTGGTGGCGGTGGCTTTCGCACAGGCAGCCAGCGCGTTCGCCACCGTGGTGTAGTAGATCGACCCACTGAGGGAGAGGGTATAGGGCCCTGCGGTGGCGGAGGTAGGGATGCCCCCGACCCACAGTGGTGGTGCACTCGATCCCCCAGCCCCCGAAGACGTCGATCCGCCACTCGCAGCTCCGAACGACAGGGTGAACGTCTGGATGACGAAGAGCCGGGGGAAGGAGTCGAGCCCGGCGACGAATGCGGACATCTGGCCGAAGTTTCCGGTGATGGTCATGGTGACCGGGACAGGCACGACGCCACTGACGGCGGGGGTGGTGGTGGCGGGTGCCGCGGCGCCGCTGGCTGCCGTGCCCCACGAGAACGTGGGGATGGCCGTGCCCGACGTGCCGACGAGGGCGGTCAGCTGGTTGTAGAAGGACGCTTGCTCTGCGGCCAGGTCGCCGGCGTTCTGAACGGTCGGGATCTGCGTCGAGATCTTCGCCAGGTCGGCACATTTCAAGGGAAGCTTCTGCTTCTCCGACTGGAGCGCGGTCAGTTGGCTCTGCAGCTGGGACTGCTGTCCTTGGAGTTGCGTCTCCTGGGTCTGGAGCTTCGAGAGCTTGGACGCCTGATGGGAGATGAACAGGGTGTAGATGAGGATGGCGACGACGAGGGCTCCCACGCCGATGATCAACGGGTTCCGGTACTCGCGGAGGGTGTCAGCGGCAGAGTTCATTGCAAGCTCGCATTCTTCGCCAGGCTGGCAAGGGGAGTGACCGAGATCGAGGAGGGGAACGACACTGACCCGTTCGGATTGGTGATCACCGACGTGGGGACCGGGCTGATGAACAGCTTCGGAGTGTCGGCCGCGATCGCCTGGATCCACTTGGACGGGCTGGTGAGGCCGGGTCCGGGACCGGTCAAGCTGGTCGGGACCGAGCCGATCGCGTTGGAGGGGGACCCGGGTGACGCGCTTGACGCCGCGGCGGCTGCGCCGCTGGTGGAGGCGTTGCCGGTCGTACCGGAGAAGGACTGGACCTCCACGTTCAGCGGGGTGATGGCAATGAGGTTGCCGAGTGCCGACGGCCAGTCGATGGCCGAGGTGAGCACGCCGGCCCGACGGTGGAGGCCGGCGTTGTAGGCGTTGGTCGCGGCCACCACCAGGTCGTACTTGGGAATCTCTCCGTTGAGCGTCGCTATCTGCGCGTTGAGGTTGTTCACGTTGCTCTGGGCACTCCGGACCTGGAAGTACTTGAACACGCCGTATCCCAGGAGCAGGACGAGTACGGCCACGGCCACGGCCAAGGTCCGGGTCTGGAGTCGCCTGATGCGCACCCGCTTCGCAACCTCAGGTGGGATGAGGTTGAACTTTTTGACTGCCGGGTTGACCTCGGGGAGCGCCAGGCCGATGGGAGCGGAGAGCACCGCCCCGACTTGCGCCAATTGCTCGGCGGACACTCCCGACTTGCTGATGTCCATCCGGGACAGCGGTGAGGCTGCGAACACCGGAAGGCGCACCTGGGCTTCGAGCATCGGAAGGAATCCGTGCAGGTAGGACCCTCCGCCGGTGACCAGCACACGGGAGACCGGAAGCCGACCGGGAAGTGAGGCGAAGTACTGGATGGAGTTGCGGATCTCACCGACGAGGTCGACCATGGCCGGTTGGGCCGAACGTTCGCCGGCCTGAACCTGGGGGGTCTGGTCCCCGAGGCGCCGCTTCAGCCCTTCGGCGTCCGACAGGGGGAGATCGAGCGCGGCGGCGATCGCCGCGGTGGTCGCGTTCCCGCCGGATCCGATGGTGCGGACGAACTGGGGTCGACCCTGCTGATGGACGACCACGACGGTCAGGCCGGCCCCGACCGAGACGATGGCCTCGGGCTGGTCGGCGGTGGCCCCGTCGGAGAGGGCGCGCACCAGGGCGGACGAGACGAGGTCGACTCCTTCGACGGTGATGCCGGCGTGCTCGACCGCGGCGATCACCCCATCGACCAGATCGACGTGAGCCGCCGCCACCAGCACGCGGCGCATTTTGTCGCCGTCGGGCGACGTGTAGTCGGCGAGTACCTGTGAGGACAGGATCGTCTTGTCCGGAGGGAAGGGAATCACCTCTTCGGACTGGAACCGAACGGCACTGTCGACCTCGTTGTCGGGGACGAATGGCAGATCGATCTCGCGGGTGATCGCCCGGAGCCCGGCGATGCCGACGATCACGTTCGACCCCGAGAATTGGCCGCCGGCCCAGAGACGCCGGATGGCCTCGCTCACCGCGTTCTGATCGACGATCTCGCCTTCGACGATGGCGCCTGGAGGCAGCCCGACCTGCCCGTAGGTGATCAACGCCGGTGGCGAAGCACTGACATCCACCTCTGCGGCGCGAGCGGCGCTGGTGCCGATGTCGAGTCCTACGATGATCTGGGCCATTCAGACACTCTCCTCGCACCACAACGGACCGCATCTCCACTCGCCTGCCGTAGGCGAGGGACCCCCCTGACCGTCCGACCTGCCAGGGCCGGGACGGGGATCACCATAGCGCGCACTCATGGGCGGTCAAGGGTATTGGCGGCAGCCGAGCGCAGTGCCCCGAAGGGTCCGACGGTGTTCGTCTGCAGCGGAGGGTACGTGTGCATTCCGCTCTTGACATCGGGTCGCCGACCGAGTTCCTTGAGTGGTGAAGGTCGAGGAGCGGCGCGGCGCGGATGTGGTCAGGCGAAGTGTGCTGCCGCGAATTGGCCGGTCTGGATCACCCCGCGCCGCTCGAGCAGCACTTTGAGGTCGTGCGGATTGGTGGCAGTGTTCATCGCCTCTTGGAGGTCGACGACCCCGGACGACACCAGGTCGACCAGGGACTGATCGAAGGTCTTCATCCCGTAGTACTCGCCTTCGGCCACGATCCCCTCGATGTCCGAGGTCTGGATGGGATCGAGAATGGCCTGCTGGATGCGGCCATTGATCACCAGGATCTCGAGGACCGGGACACGCCCTTTCCCGTCGGCCGTGGGAATCAGGCGCTGACAGATGATGCCCTTCAGCGATCCGGCCAGGCTGACCCGGGTCTGGCTCTGTTGATGGGGCGGGAAGAAGTCCACGATCCGGTTGATGGTCTCGGTCGAGTTGATCGTGTGCAACGTGGAGAGCACCAGGTGGCCGGTCTCGGCCGCGGTGAGGGCGGCCGAGACGGTCTCGAGATCGCGCATCTCTCCGACCAGGATGACGTCGGGATCCTGGCGGAGGACGACGCGCATGGCCGAGCCGAAACTGTCGGTGTCGAAACCGACCTCGCGTTGGTCGATGGCAGCCAGATCGTCGCGGTGGAGGTACTCGACCGGATCCTCGACCGTTACCACATGGCAGGCCCGGGTGTGGTTGATGTGATCGACCATGGCAGCCAGCGTGGTGGTCTTTCCGGATCCGGTCGGTCCGGTGACGAGGACCAATCCCCGCTGTTCCTCGGCGAGCCGGGTGACCGATTCGGGAAGGCCGAGGCTCTCGACGGTGGCGGCACTGGTTCGGACCAGTCGCATGGCGAGCGCCACCGACGATCGCTGATAGAACGCGTTGACACGGAACCGTCCCGTTCCCGGGACGCTGTACGCGAAGTCAACCTCGTGGTGGGAGCGGAAGTGCTCGAGGACGTTTGGCGTCATGATCGACTCCGCAAGCTGTTCGGTCTCCTCCGCGGTGAACCGAGGCTCATCCGGGAGGAGACGCAGCGCACCCGCGACCCGCACTCGTGGCGGTGCGCCTGCCTTGATGTGCAAGTCCGATCCGTCCAGCTCGGCCAACAGAATCAACAGCCGATCAAGGTCCCCACTGTCCATAGCAGTCAGTGTACGACGGGGGTCATCGTGATTGCGAGTGCCCCGGTCAGCTTGCTGGTTGGGAGGGCCGAGTCTTTGGCTCGGTGGACTTCGTCGGCTTGTTGTCGGTACTGCCGTTCGAGCTCGAAGGAGCGGACGGTGCTGCCGATTCCTTGGACGGGCCGGTGTCGGTGCCCGAACGGGACTCGGCCGGTGTGGTCGACGACGGTGACGGCGACGGTGATTCAGTGCCCTCGGACGTGGTCGTGCGCTTCGAGCTCCGGCTGTCGGTCTTGTAGAAGCCGCTTCCCTTGAACACGATCCCGACGTTGCCGAAGACCTTGCGGACCGGCTGTCCGCAGGTCGGGCACTCGGTCAGAGGATCGTCGTGGAAGGACTGCACCACGTCGAAGGTGCGGTCGCATTGTGCACAGTGGTACTCGTAGGTCGGCACGTGCCCAAGGTCCTTTCACGACGGAGAACGCTGTTCTGGCAGTCTAGTGTAGAGAGTGCCAGCCCTGACTCGTCGTAGTGGTGTCACCTACACTGGGACGATGACGGAACTCCGAATCGATCGAGGCCTGGCTCCGGCATGACCGAGCGAAGTCTGAGCCACCTTGACCCTCTCGGGGGAGCCCGCATGGTGGACGTGTCCCCCAAGGAACCCACACATCGGCGCGCACTGGCCCGTTGCCGGGTGTCGATGCTTCCGGAAACCACCTCGAAGGTGGCGAGTAACGCGATCACCAAAGGGGACGTGCTCGCGGCTGCGCGGGTGGCCGGTATCCAGGCGGCCAAAAGGACGGCGGATCTCGTCCCCATGTGCCATCCGCTGCTGGTCGGAGCCGTGCACGTCGACTTCACCATCGGTGACGATTTTGTGGAGGTTGAGACCAAGGTCGAGACCGTCGACCGCACCGGGGTGGAGATGGAGGCCCTGACCGCGTGCGCCATCGCGGCGCTCACGGTCTACGACATGTGCAAAACCACCGATCGCACGATGAGCATCGGTCAGCTGATGCTGTGGGAGAAGACCGGGGGGAGCTCGGGTCTGTGGAAGCGGCAACCCGCTGACTGACTCGCTTCCGCTATCGGCGGAGCCGGCTCTTCTTTCTCGGACTCGAGGTGAAGAAGTCCGGAGTGATCGGAATGTCGACGCTCGCTACACGCGGCTCGTTCTCCACTTGGCGGTCGGCTGGGTCACCGGGCCCTGATGCACGGGGAGCACCGTCCGTTTCGGGAGCGACCGACAAGATGTCGTTGACCAGTGCTGAGGACGCGGCAAACGACCGGGACTCGATCGCTGGTGCTGGTGCTGGTGCCGGCGGTGCGACGGCCTGGGGTGGCGGTGGCGGTGCGACGGCCTGGGGCGGCGGTGGCGGTGCGACGGCCTGGGGCGGCGGCGGAACGGCTCGTTGCCCGGGCGGAGCCGGGGAAGCGAACTCGCTGCCGAGCAGAGCGTCGAGGGCGGACGCGCCACTGACCGGCGCACTCTGGACCGGCGCACTCTGGACCGGCGCACTCTGGACCGGCGCACTCTGGACCGGCGCACTCTGGACCGGCGCACTCTGGACCGGCGCACTCTGGACCGGCGCACTCTGGACCGGCGGGAGATCCTCCATCAGCGGCGGCACGTAGAAGAGTGGTTCGGGCACATCGGGACCGCTGTGACCGTTCCCACGGTAGTGCCCCCCACCGCTCCCCCCAGCACCGGTCTGCCCATCATTGGCGCCCGGGCCGTCGAACGGACGAGTTGCCGGTGACGTGACGGCCGGGGAAAACTCCTCACCGAGGATGGTGTCGAGTGCCGTTGCCGGCTGTGCGGAAAAGCCGGCCGGTGGCGGTGGCGGTGGTGGTGCGTGACCGACCACTGAAGGTGCAGGTTGGCCGGCGTACCCGGACGGAGGCGATGGTGGCGCCTGACCGGCGGCCGGCGTCGCGGGCTGCGCGGCGTACCCCGGCGGTGGAGCTGGCAGTGCCTCCTGCGACCCGATCGCTGCGCTCAGTCGCTCGATGGTGGCCGCCAGTTCCGCCTGGG
>DAHXOD010000044.1 GCA_027365055.1 bacterium | reverse complement strand
GGCGGAGGGTGCGGCCTTCTCCAAAGGTGAGCTCGACGAGATGCTGTCGCTCGCTGAGCACGGGATCGGCGAGCTGCTGGAGCTCCAGCGCCTGGCGTTGAGCGAGGCGCCCGCACCACGTTGACCGGCCCGAGGGCGCTGCGGTTGGTGCTGGCGAGCGCCAATCCGGCCAAAGTCGCCGAGATCGAGGAGCTCCTGGCTCCGGTGCCGGGCGTCGTGCTCTTGCCCCGTCCCGGCTGGGTGCCGGATGTGGAGGAGAGCGGGGCGACGCTGCTGGAGAACGCAAAGCTGAAGGCGGAGGCGCTGGCGGTGGCGACCGGCGAGGGAGCCGTAGCCGACGACACCGGGCTCGCAGTGGCAGCCCTGGACGGAGCACCGGGGGTGCGTTCTGCTCGTTTTGCCGGGGAACCGGCTGACGACCAGAGGAACGTGGCCAAGCTCCTGGCAGAGCTGGATCGGGTCGGAGCCGCCAGCCCCGACGAGCGACGGGCCGTGTTCGAGACGGTGGCCTACGCGGTGCTCCCGGACGGCAGCCGGCTGTCGTGCACAGGGGAGGTCCGCGGGCGCATCATCTCCGAGTGCCGTGGTAGCAACGGTTTCGGCTACGACCCGGTGTTCGTTCCCGACGACGACCCGGCCCGGACGTTCGCCGAGATGACGGCGACCGAGAAGCACCGGATCTCCCACCGGGGCCGCGCCTTCGCCGGGCTCGTGTCGCAGTTGGCGGATCGGCTTGGGTCACGCGGCTAGCGACGAACGTGGGCCGGGGGCCGTGCGGTCTGTCCACCTGATGTCCACCTGGCGGTCGTTCAGCCTCAGGCGACGCCGTTCTTCTCCGTCCGCTCGTTGTCCGACACCGACGTCCATGGATCATCGTCGATCGGTGGCGGCATGATCGCCACATCGGCAAGGCTTCCCATGACATCGGGAACCACCGGGGTCACCGGCGCGGGTTCCCTGACGGAGGTCGTGAACGGTGAGACCAACGGACCGGGGTCGCCTCCCTCGAGGACGATCAGCCCCGCGTCGCGCAGGTCCCGCAGCGTGCGGAGCGACGTCACCGGGTCGCCCTCGATAGCGTCGAGGACGGACTGTACGGACTGCCCGCCCTTCCCGATCATGGTGAGCACGCGCCACTGGTCGCCCCGGATCTGCACGTCCTCTCCGGGAGGGTTCGGAGCCAATTCGACCACGGCGTCGAGGGGCACGACGCGCCTGAGGTCGAACCACTCCTCGACCTGGGGCCGCACCTCGGACAGCACGGCGCCGATCGGCACCTTGGGCTGGCCGGACGACGAGACCAGGCCCGACGTGAAGTAGAACCACCCTTCGACGACGCAGGCGAGCTCGAAGACGGCCTGACCGATCGTCGTCGCCAACCCGACGTGGGCGTTGGAGAGCTCGCCACTGTCGAGCCACAACCGGCCGTCGACCCCGGAGCCGACCACCTGGAGCTCCCCGGTCTGGCCGGTCTCCTCCAGCAGGTGGAGGACGTCAGTCAGTGTAAACGTCTCCAGGGACCCGACGAGCGATGCTGCCGGGGCTTCGTCTGCATTGTTGGTCTGGCTCATCGTGGTGTCCTTCCCATCGAGCTCCGGCACGGAGAGGTTAGGTCGGAACGCGCACTCTCCGCTAGGACCATCGGCACCAGCGAGCGCCGCGACAGCTCCGGGCTCACGCCAGGTTGGTATCCGCCAGGACCGCACCGGGAGGGTTGCTCCGCGCTGATGCCGTTACCCAGCCGCCATCCGAGGCCCGGTATCCCCGACCCGCACCGGCGATCTCGCGTTCCGACAGCCCTCATTCCCAGCCACCCCTCACCTCGGCCCGCTCGCGGAGCCAGTGGTCCAGCTACGGCGCACCGGCCGGACCAACCACTACCCGTGAACGATCTCACACGTTAAGTAACTATTGTGCCCTGTGTGGGACGACTTGTCGAGGGGGCGATCAGTTGGCCACGGTGACGAGGTCGCCGATCGCCAGGTAGGGGTAGACCTGGCCGGCAGTGGCCACTGGGAGCTCGGCGCAGCCGAGGCTCTGCGGGAACCCGTAGGAGGCGCGGACGAAGCCGTGCACGGCGTCACTGCCGTTGAAGTAGTTGATCCAGTGCACCAGGTCGTGGTAGTGGGTGCCGTTGGGGTTCGTCCCGCTCATGTAGTTCTGGGTGAAGCGGAGGTAGATGGGGTAGGTCCCGTCTGCGGTGGGATCCTGTGGGATCCCGGTGTTCGTCGGCGCGGTGAGGACGACCTTGCCCTCCTGGTAGAGCGTGAGCGTCTCAGGCAACGTCTTGGAGACGTAGACGTAGTCGTAGGGCTTCTGGTCGTCGTCGTTCCCGGCTTTCACCGCCTGGAACAGCCTGGTCCACGTGGCGGCGGTGGCGATGCCGGTATTGGCCATCCCATTCTGGTGCTGGAAGGCCATGACCGCTCCCTGGGTGATCGGGTTGGCGATGCCGGGCGTCCACAGTGCCTGCTCCCACGCGGGTGGTGTCCACCGCCAGGAGAAGGTGCCCTGCTGGGCGGCGGCGAGATCCTGGGGACGGGCGACCGGTGTGGCGGGGGAGAAGGTCAGCGGGAGGTAGTGGAGCTCGGCAAGCAGTTGTTGGAGACGGAGCATGCTGGCGTCGGCGACGTCGAAGGTCACCGTGTCGGTGGTCCGGAGCGTGGAGCCGTCGGCACTGCGAACGCCGGCGGTCCCTCCGGGAATGGTGATGGTCTCTTTGCTGTAGGGAGGGAGCGGCATCGACGGCACGAACTCCACGCTGGTGGCCGTTGCCCGACGCCACGATCCCGAGACGGCTGGTGTCAGCGAGGGCATGGGGCTGATGGGGGAGAGGGCGGTGGAGAACCGGACGACGATGGTCGCGTTCGACGGGAAGCCGGTTGCACCCCGGGTCGGTGTGGTGGAAGAGACGGTAAACGCCCCGCCGACCGCTCCGGTCGTCGAGGCGGGATCGGCCGTCGTTCCCGCCGATGCCGGGCCAGAGCGCACGGCGACCAAGGCGACGACGCCGCCGAGTATGGCGACTGCGAGGACGACGACCGCTACCAGAAGGGAATTGTGCGTCCAGAACCGGAGTCGTGATGGCTTTGCGTGGGCTGGTGACATGTTCGGTGAACCTCTTTGCCCATGGTACCCGCGGTGCCGCCCTCAACACCCGGCACCCCACCGGGTGTCAAGGGCGCGATGAGGAGTGCCGGCGTCAGTCGACCACGACCCCGGCGGGCCCTGCGACAGTGGCGACAGCGGCGACGATCGCCTGCTCGATCCGGGAGAGGCTGGCCCGGTCGGAGATCTTTCCGCCGTCGGGGCCACGAACGTAGAAGGCGTCGACGACAGCCGGGCCGAAGGTCGAGACGTGGGCCGAGACGACGTCCACCTCGCAGGAGAAGAGCGCCCCGGTGATCCGGTGCAGCTGACCGATCACGTCGGCCGCCCGCACCTCGACCACCGTCGCGTGCTCGGACGCGCCGTTGTCGATGGCGAC
Source organism: bacterium (assembly GCA_027365055.1). GTDB lineage: Bacteria > Actinomycetota > Acidimicrobiia > Acidimicrobiales > RAAP-2 > DASZIT01. The sequence goes on along the minus strand of DAHXOD010000044.1, from coordinate 8,959 downwards.
GCGGGTGGCGACGAGGTGCGGCGGAACGGCCTGGAGATCGGAGCGGTACGTGCGTGCCCGCTCGGCCAGGCGCTCTTCCAACCGGAGCGAGCCGGCGAGTACGCCGCTCACGTCCTCGGCCAGGCCTACCATCGACGGCCATCGTCCCCGCGCCGGCTCGACGGTGAAGATCTCGACGGCGATGCCATCCTCTCCGTCGACCGAGGCGGCCCGGACATCGAGACCGTGGAGTGCGAGCACGCCGGCCACTGCCGAGAGGAGGCCGGGTCGGTCGGGGGCGATGACGCTCAGCGTCGGATCGTCGAGGGCGAGGGCTGGCTGCCCGTGCTCACGGACTGTCGCCATCATGACCCGGTGCTCCTCGGTGAGCCATGTCGTCGGCGCCGGGGGTCGTCGGCCCTCCAGGACGAGGGTGGTCCGGTCGACGAGCTCCCGGAGCAGTCCGGCCTTCCACGATCCCCAGGCCGAAGGTCCCGTCGCCTGGCTGTCGGCCTCCACCATCGCCGCCAGGAGGTCGAGCGTAGGTCGGCTCCCGACCTCGCCTGCCACCCGCTCGGTGGTGGCGGGATCGCTCAGATCCCGCCTCGTCGCCATATCGGGGAGAAGGAGGTGCAGGCGCACCAGGGAGGTGAGGACCGCGACATCGTCCGGCGGGAACCCCATCCTGGCGGCGATCCCGGGTACGATCCGCACCCCGACGTCGGTGTGGTCGCCGGGTCGGCCCTTCCCGATGTCGTGCAACAGCGTCCCGACCAGGAGCAGATCGGGACGTGACACTCGTCCGGTCAAGCCGGCGGCGAGGGCGGTCGCTTCCAGGAGGTGCCGGTCGACGGTGAAACGGTGATAGGCGTTGCGCTGGGGTTTGTTCCGGACATCCGACCACTCCGGGAGGTACCTGCTGAACAGCCCCCGCTGCTCGAGGGCTTCGATCGCGGCGATCGCCGGCGGACCGGCGGCAAGCAGATCGACGAACAGCGCCCGGGTCGATGCTGGCCACGGAGCGGACGGCGCGGGAGCCTTCCGTCCCAGGAGGTTGAGGGCGCTCCGTGAGATCGGGAGATTGTGCTCGGCGGCCGTGAGCGCCAGACGGAGCCCGAGCTCTGGGTCGTCTGTCACCGCCGCATCGTCGAGGAGGACGACCTCGCCGTCGAGGATGCCGGTCCCCCGCCGGTGTGACCCCTCGGCGGGAGTGAGCACGCCAGTGTGGTGGTGGCGGTCACGCGATCTCCCCCGGGCCGACCACCACGGTCCTGACCGTTCAAGCCCCGAGAGCTGCACCCGGCACCGGCGCCAGGCGTCGTCGGCCTCCCAGGCGATGGTCCGGCCTGCATGGGCCACCTCGGTCATCAGGCGATCGGCGTCGCCGGCGGTGAGCGCGGCGGCGATCTCGTCCTGCTCTTGGAGGAGCAGACGGTTCAGCTCTCGCCCGGCTCGGCGATGCAGTTCGATCCGGATGCGCGTGAGGGCCTGCTCGGCATCGTTCACCGCGGTGGCGTCGACGTAGTCGGCGAGGTCGGGGAACGCCAGCATGACTGCCCGGAGCGCCCCGGCGTCCCGAAGCCCTCCATGGGACTCCTTTAGATCGGGTTCGAGGAGGAACGCCACGTCGCCGGCGGAAGCATGGCGCTCGGCGACCTGGTCGCCGAGCTGTCCGAGCCTTGCCGGCCGCTGCCGCTGCCACTGTTCGGCCGTCTCGCGGACAACCGTCTCGCCGACGTGCGCGTCCCCACATACCGTCCGGGCGTCGAGGAGGCCGAGGGCCACTCGGAGATCGGCGGCCGCCGCCTCCAGGACATCTCGCTGCGACCGCACGCTGTGGTCGAGGGCGATCCCTTCGTCCCAGATCGGGTACCAGAGCCGGTCGGCGACGGCGGACACGTCCCGGCGATCCCGATGGACGAGCACGACGTCGAGGTCGCTGTACGGGCAGAGCTCGGACCGGCCGTATCCGCCTACGGCGAGCAGGGCAAGGCCGCGATGATGACCGTCGGACGCCTGGTCGAAGAGCCCGGTCAGCCAGGCGTCGGCCGCGGCGCTGTAGTCGCGACAGAAGGCCATCCCGGTGAGGCGCACGTCGTCGATCAATTCCTGGCGTACCTGGCGGAGCGACGCCACCGACGGACGGTACCACCGGATCACGGGGCCCGCGATCCGGCCCACGCCCCATTCCGGCGGCCGACGCTCCCGTGGCCCGGTCGTCGCCAGGCGATATTCCCCGGTGCTGCCGGCGCACTACCATCGCACTGTGAGCAAGGAACTGGACCAGAGGGTGGGATCGAACCAGACGGAGCAGGCGAAGCGTTCCGGTTTGCGGGCGTTCGACATGGCCCTGATGGTCGCCGGGGGCGTGGTTGCAGTGGTCGTCGCCTTTGCCCTGCTCCACTTCGTCGTGGGCATGATCTGGTTCGCGGTGAAGGCGGTGGTCGTGGTCGCAGTGATTGCCGCCATCGGTTGGATGCTGCTCCGGCGTCACTCCTGAGGAGATGATGCCGGTGGCGGCCTGGCAGGCCCGGACACCAGTGGGCGGAGCGTGGTGCGCCCTTCATGCAGCGGTTTCGACGCGATCCCTTCCCCGTCCCTTGGCTCGGTAGAGCGCGGCATCCGCTCGGGCGAGGAGCTCGTCGGGCGTTTCGTGGCCGTCCCACTGGGCGAGCCCGGCGGAGAACGAGACGCCTTCGGTGACGGCTACGGTGTCTTGCCGGCGGAGGTGGTCGAAGAGCGTGGCTGCGCCGTCGGCCGTGGTGCCCGGCATGAGGACGCAGAACTCCTCACCTCCGTACCGAGCGACGAGGTCCTGGTGGCGGATCCCGGTGGCAAATGCGGCGCCGAGCTCCCGGAGGATCCGATCACCGGCCTGGTGGCCGAAACGGTCGTTGTAGTCCTTGAAATGGTCGAGATCGACCATGGCGACGGAGAACGGCTCAGCATTCCGGGCCGCGATGGCCACGAAGCGATCCAGCGACTCGAACATCGACCGACGGTTGGGCAGGCCCGTGAGCGGGTCGGTCATCGCCAGCTCGCGAAGGCTGCCGATCAGGGAGGCGCGGTCGACGATGCCGGCGATCAGCTGGCTCACCGTCACGGCCATATCGAATCGCACGCGGTGGTGCGCGGCCTGGCGGGTGACGATGACCACGTCGAGGCCGGACGCGGTTCGGCGGGGGATGAACACGAGCTCGCCGTTGTCGATGATGCGGTCGCCGTCGAGCGCCCGGGCCGCACCGGTGGCGAGGGCAGGATGCACCCCGGCACCCGGAGGGTAGGTCCCGACCGGTTCCAGCGCGGACCCTGCGGAACCCGCCAGAATCAACGCCCGCTCGGCGTCGAGCGCCCGGGCGATGAGCGGCATGCACGGGGCGAGGCCTTCGGGCCAACGTTCTAGCCGGTCGGCGACGGTGGCCAGCTGGGCCACGGCTTCGGCGGCGGCGGTTCCGGCGAGGAACCGCTGTGCCGCCACGTGCATCGCCACGGCTGCCGATCCCCACGCTGCACCGTCGACGATCACCGTCCACGCCGTGGTGTCGACCTGGTGACCCGACTGCCGGAAGACCACGTAGCCCAGGCATGCCAGGGAGACGGCCCATACGGTGGAGATCATGGTCAGGTCGCCCATGACCGCTGCGACCACGAGGGGGAGGAGGTAGAGGATCCGGTACGTTCCGGGGTCGCCTCCACCACCCAGGTTGACGAAGGTGACGACCGCGATACCCAAGAGGAGCTGGACGAGTGCGAACGGGACGTCCATGTCGGCTCGGTGTCGGCGGGTCCGCTGGTAGTCGTAGGCCGTCAAGCCGACGAGCAGACCAGCCAGGACGAAGGCGCCGGCGATGTCGGCGTCGTCCTTCGCACCACGCCTGTAGAGCAGCACCGCCACGGCGTACACGGGGATCGTCACGTAGATCGCCGTGGTGATCGACATCACCACGCGCGCCATCTGGGATGATGACGGACCCCGTTTGAACTGCATTGAACCTCAGAGTAGTCGTCGGGGCGTTGATGTTGGTGGTTGCAGCCACGCGGCCTGTCGGTGCTCCGGAAGCACTAGCGGCGGAGCGCTTCGAACAGCTCGATGTGCTCGCTGGCCATGCGCTCGGTAGAGAAGTAGCCCTCGACGGACTGGCGGCACGCGAGGCGGGAGATCGTGTCGAGCCGGCCGATGGCGTCCACCATCGCCGCCTCGTCGTCGCAGAGAAACCCGGTCTGCCCGTCGTCGACCACTTCGGGAGCGGCCCCTTCGCGGAACGCGACGACCGGCGTGCCGCATGCCATCGCCTCGATCATCACCATCCCGAACGGCTCGTTCCACCGGATCGGGAACACGAGTCCGGCGGCACCGGCGAGCAGCTCCAGCTTCCGTTCGTGAGGAACCTCGCCGAGGTAGACGGCGTCCGCGCCGAGGAGAGGTTCGACGACCTCATCGAAGTACTGCTGCTCCCGCGGCTCGCGCATCTTGGCCGCCAGGAGCAGGCGAGCCCCGGCCTGCCGGGCGGCCCGGACGGCGCGGTGCGCACCTTTGTCCGGAGCCATACGACCGAGGAAGAGCAGGTACGGCCCATCGCGGTCCCCTGACCCGTCGCCGAACGGGAACATGGAGGCATCGATCCCGTGGTGGATCACCCGGGCCACCGGGATCTCCGGTGCAGCCCGGTGCTGGGCATGGGAGATGGCGATGATCGGTACCCTGGGGACCAGTGCTCCGTAGAGGTCCCTCAGGTCGTCGTTGAACGGTCCGTGGATGGTCGTCGCCACCGGGAGGTCGGGAATGGTGGCAGCGTGGAAGGGACCCATGATCGTGTGGTCGTGGACGACGTCGCAGTCCCTGACCGCCTCGTAGGCGTGGAGTACGTGGCGTAGCTCGGGAACCGCACTGCCGATCCGCGATCCCTCCGCTTCGGGGAGGACCCAGGTCTTTGGGACCGGGCACGTGGAGTCTCCGGTCGTGCACAACAGGACGTCGTGCCCGGCCGCCTGGAGGCCGCGGGCCAATTGGTCGACCACGACCTCGATCCCCCCGTAGAGCGGCGGGGGGATGGGCGTCCAAGGTGGGGCGATGAGTCCGATCCGCATGGTGCGATTCAACCACTTCCCTAGCAACCGGGTGATCGGGACGGCAGTGCCACGCAGAGCGGATAGGCTCCGCTCGCGCCTTGGCGGCGTGGCCGAGTGGTTTAGGCAGGGGCCTGCAAAGCCCCGTACGGCGGTTCGATTCCGCCCGCCGCCTCCATCAGGGATGGTGGCTCGGTGGCCGTCGAACGGGTCAGTCGCCGACCGCCACCGGGTCGACCGTCGTGTCGGCGGTGCCCTGGGAGACCGGGGTCGGCGGTCGGGTGGCGAAGCGATGGCGGACACGCGTGGCCGACAGCACGGCCGCCAGCACGAGGAACCCCATCGAGGCGTAGAAGGCGGAGTGGAGGCCGGTGGTGAACACGGCGGCGACGTGGCCGTGCAGCTTCGCCGTACCGACAAAGATGGCGAACGCGATGCGGCGCGGGATCGACCGGGAGGCGATGAGGATCGCCATGGAGAACGAGAAGACCATCCCGGTGTTCTGGAACGTGCGGAGCACCCCGGAGGAGATGCCGTAGGAGTCGGCGGGCGAGGCCTTCATGACGGCGGAATTGTTCGCCGGGAAGAAGCTGGAGGAACCGACACCGTTCACCACGCTTGCCACGACGATGAGCCACAGTCCCGTGTCGACGCCGAGGTGGGCATAGAGGAACAAGGCGACGACCTGGACGACCAGGCCGACGGTGGCGGGGATCACGGGTCCGATGCGGTCGGCCATGCGGCCGGAGAAGGGACCGATGGCGCCACCGACCAGGTAGCCCGGGACGAGCAGCAACGACGCGTGGAGCGGTGAGAGCCCGCGGGGTCCCTGAAGGTACATGATGACGAGGAACAGGACGGCGTAGTTGGCGAGCCCCTGGCAGAGCGCGGCGAGCAGCGACGGCGACATCGTCGGCACCCGGAAGAGAGACAGGTGGACCATGGGCTCGGCTTGCCGATGCTCGATGACGACGAAGAGGACGAGGCAGACGACACCGCCGACCAGGAAGCCGACGAGCGAGGCGTCGAGCGAGTGCGTCGAGAGGTTGGTCACCCCCCAGAGGATGCCGAACAGGCCGAGGCCGGCCATCACCATCCCGACGAGGTCGAGCCGGTGGTGCTGGCGTTTGCCGGTGTCGCGGAGGACCCGGACGGCGAGTGACACGGCGACGATCCCGATCGGAACGTTGATCCAGAAGATCCACCGCCACGAGATGAACGTGACGATGAGTCCACCGAGGACGATCCCGAGCACGGCGCCCATGCTCCACCCGATCCCGTTGAACCCGTAGGCCTTACCCCGTTCGTGGGGTGGGAACAGGTCGGCGATGACGGCGCCGCTGTTGGCACTGACGAAGGCGCCACCCACGCCCTGAAGGAGGCGGAAGGCGATGATCGAGGCCTCGTTCCACGAGAGCGCGCACAGCGCGGAGCCCACGATGAACACGACGAACCCCGCCTCGTACATCCGGACGCGGCCGAACATGTCGCCCATGCGTCCGACCTGGGAAGCCAGCAGCGTGACGACGAGCAGGTAGCCGATGATGATCCAGATCACGGAGGCCAGGGCCACGTGGAGCCCGCGCTCGATCTCGGGCAGGGCCAGCACCACGATGGTGGTGTCGACCGCGGTGATGAGGACGCCGGTCATGACCACGGCCAGGGCGAGCCCCCGCCGCTGTGGTCGGGCGTCCTCGGCGCTCGTGTCAGCTGATCCAGCGGTTGGGGGGCTGAGCCGCCGACGGTCGGACCCACCTTCTCCCCCGATTGAGCTCGGTCCAGCCACCGAACCAGTGTAAGCGTCGTGCGGCGCCGATGTCGCCTTCGTGTCGTGTCGGGTCGGCCGGAGCGGACGGGTGGCCCGGGGCGGACGGGTGGCCCGATTCGGGCTGTAGGGAGGGACGCTCGGGCGCACCGGTCGCAGGTCGCGGTGGTAGGGTCTGGGCCCACGGGCCGTTGGCGCAGCTGGTAGCGCACTTGCATGACGCGCAAGGGGTCAGAGGTTCGAGTCCTCTACGGCCCACCAAAGCGAATTGCGCGAACCGGCTGAAGAGATTCGATGGCCGATCAGGCAACCCGGTGCGACAGCAAATCGCGGTGCTCGTCCACCGGACCGGGTAGAGGGCGGACTCGGACGATATCGCCGGAAACCTCTACCACCTGGGCGACGGCCCGCACGCTGCCCTCGCCGACGATCAGCCATGCACCTTCCCGAATGAGCGTCGAATCCCGGGCCTCGTCGAGGAACGTCCACGGCAGGCCCGACTCATCCTCGCTGTTCAGGTCGACCACGAGGTCGAGACCTTCAATCTCTTCGTCGTTCACGGACTGACGCCTCCCGGCCCACGGTGGAATCGGTTGCTCACGATTCTAGGTGCGCATGAACGCAGGCCGTCGATGAGCAGCTCGAGGTCGGCGTTCGCCAGGGTCGCATGGGGGCGCCGGAACGTGGGAACGACCTCGACCCCCGCCAGGACGAGATCCGAATGGGTGAAGATGGCGGCCGTGTCGAACCGCTCCAGACGCGTTTCGCAGAGTACGTCGATCTCCTGGTCATCGATGGCGAAGTATGCCGAGATACCGTACCGACCCCACCGTGGGTAGCGACGACGGAATCGAACGGCGTCAGTTCTGACCAGGTCGGTGTCGATGGCGCCGCCCCGGACGACCAGGAGCGTTGCGCTTGGAGCCGGGCTGAGCCGGATCCGGGGGAGATCTTCATTCGCCACGATCGGAAGCTACCGGGCGGTGGTGACGAACATGATGGGCTGGGCGGTCAGAGTCCGATCAGGGGCTGATCAACGACATCACGGCTCCGGCAATATCTGGAAGGCGGTTCGTATTGTGTGACCCAAGGTCCACCAGGATCCTGACCTGGCCATATGCGAGTCGATGTTCTCGCTGCACGAACCCGGACGGACAGGCGAGGTCGCAAGCCATCCCGGATGTGCATCGGCGTCCCTTGACGCCGAGGGTATTACGCTGGTTGGCATGACCCGCCTGGACCGGATCACCTTGGACTCTGCAATCTGCCATGGTCAGCCAACCGTACGTGGGCTCCGTTACACGGTGGAGACCCTCTTGGAGCTTCTGGCTTCCGGCATGACGATCGACGAGATCGTCGGGGATCACCCCGACCTCGAGCGTGACGACCTTCTGGCCGTCCTGGAGTTCGGCGCGTTGGCGGCGGGGCAGCGACGGGTGGTTCCGCTCGGCGCCGCATGAAGTTCCTTGTCGACGCCCAACTTCCAGCAAAGCTCTGTCAGCTCCTCCAGGCCGCCGGACATGACGCGGTCCATACCTCTGACCTTCCAGATGGGAACCGCACCACCGATGAAGCACTTGCCAGGCTTGCAGACGGAGAGGACCGAGTCGTTGTCACCAAGGACCGAGACTTCCGCGATAGCCACCTCCTGAACCGCTCACCCCGCCATCTTCTGGTTGTAGCTACCGGGAACATCACCAACCGTGGTCTGCTCTCCCTCGTTGAGGAACACGCGCCCGCTATCGTCGAGGCCCTGGCAGAGTCACCGTTCGTTGAGCTGAGCCCAGCCGGCCTCATCCTCCACGCTGAACCCGACTGACGCGACTTCACGAGGTTGGATGGCCTGCACTGCCGGAACCTCGGTTCACTCGATACGGAATGCAGGGCCGATAACGGCGGAGAACCGGTTCGTATTGTGTGACCCAAGGTCCACCCGAATCTGTGACGGTGCGCGAACCACGCCGAGCCCTGGTCTCCCTCGAGCACTCCCACGCCAGATGGTCCTGAGGCTGCGCTTACTCTGGGCCCGAGGAGGTTGGGCAGCTCGGGTGCGGGGAGCGGAACGACGGCAGGCATCACTGGGTGTGTTGGTCCACTTATGGGGTACAATACTGATGATGAGGACGAGCCATTCAGCCCACAAACACG
>DAHXOD010000043.1 GCA_027365055.1 bacterium | reverse complement strand
ACCTCGACGAGGCGGACGATGCCGGGACCGACCGCGGTCCGCTCGCTCCTCCGACGCCGGAGCCCACCACGGGGACGCTCCGCTCGCCAGCGACCCCCGCCGGCGGCGAGGGGCTCCGCCAGCTCCTCGATGCCGTCCGCAGCGAGGGGGCCGGGCGATGACCTGGGGCGGAGGCATGGGCGGTGGTGGGTTCGGCGCGCCGGGCGGGTTCGGGAGGGCAGCTGCGCCCGGGCTCCCGTTCGCCGGCATCCCCTCCGAGCTCCAAGAGGGCGTGGATCGGCTCCTCGAGTCCGAACCCGAGCACGCCGGGTCGGAGCTCACGTTCGACCAGATCGAGACCGCGGACGAGACGCGCCGGTTGAGCCTGTGGCAGATCCTGACCAAGTACCCGGCCATGCTGGTCGCGGCCGGGGTCCTGGTCCTGGTCATCGCCATCGCCTCCCAGGCCGGTCCGGAGATCACCGCCCAGGCCATCGACCGCGGGATGCTCGCCGGCCATGGCAACTTCGGACTCGTCGCGATGCTCGCCGGGCTCTACCTCCTCACCATCGTGGTCACCGGTGTCGCCCAGCGGTCCCAGGTCCAGGTCACCGGCCGCATCGCCGCCTGGGTGATGCACGACCTTCGCATCCGCGTCTTCACCCACCTGCAACGCCTGTCCCTCGGCTTCTTTACCGCCGAGAAGGCCGGGGTGGTGATGAGCCGCATGACCGCCGACATCGAGAACCTCCAGCAGCTCCTCCAGGACGGGCTGTCCCAGCTGGCCATCCAGGCGCTCACCATGGTGGTGATCACCACCGTGCTGTTCGCCACCAACGTCAAGCTGGCCGCGATCACCGTGCTGTTGATCGTTCCCGCGCTGGTGATCGCCTCGATCTGGTTCAAACGGGCTTCCGAACGTGGGTACGAGCGGGTGCGCGACGGGATCGCCAACGTGCTTGCCGACCTGTCCGAGTCACTCCACGGGGTCCGGATCGTGACCGCCCACAACCGCCAGCGCCGGAATGTGGTCCATCACCGCAACATCCTGGGCGAGTACCGGGACGCCAACATCTACACCGCCCAGGTCAATGCGGTCTACGGTCCCGGCACCCAGCTCCTCGGCGTGCTCGGCCAGGGCGCGCTGCTCGCCATCGGGGGCACGATGGTCCTCCACGGATCGCTCCAGCTCGGACAGCTGGTGGCCTTCTTCCTCTACCTCAACCGCTTCTTCCAACCGATCCAGCTGCTGGTCCAGCAGTACAACACGTTCCAACAGGGGCAGGCCTCGATCCTGAAGCTCCGGACGCTGCTCGACGTGGAGCCCGAGGTCGCGGAGGCCGCGGACGCGAGGGAGCTCGCCCCGATCGACGGCGAGATCGTGTTCGACCACGTCTCGTTCGGCTACGACCCGGCCCTCCCGGTGATCGAGGACGTGGACCTCCGGATCGCCCCCGGCGAGACGGTGGCGTTCGTGGGCCCGACCGGTGCGGGCAAGTCGACGCTGGCCAAACTGGTCACCCGCTTCTACGACCCGACCTCGGGACGGATCCTCATCGACGGCCACGACCTGCGCGACGTGACCATGCGCTCGCTCCGCCGTCAGCTCGGCGTGGTGCCCCAGGAGCCGTTCCTGTTCGCCGGCACCATCGGCGACAACATCGCCTTCGCCCGGCCCACGGCCACCGACGCCGAGATCCACGAAGCGGTCACCGCCGTCGGGCTCGACGGGGTGGTCGCCCGGGCATCGGACGGGCTCGACACCGTGGTGCACGAACGGGGACAGACCCTCTCGTCCGGGGAGCGACAGCTCATCGCCCTGGCTCGCGCCTTCCTGGCCCGTCCCCGGGTGCTGGTCCTCGACGAAGCGACCTCCAACCTCGACCTCCAGTCGGAGACGACGATCGAGTCCGCACTCGACGTGCTCCTCGAGAACCGCACCGCCATCCTGATCGCCCACCGGCTCTCGACGGCGATGCGGGCCGATCGGATCGCCGTGGTCGACCAGGGGCGCATCGTCGAGGTCGGGCCTCATGCCGAGCTCGTCGAGCGCGGCGGCCGCTACGCGGAGATGTACGCGACCTGGGTCCGCCAGTCAGAGGTCAGCGAGCACCGCTGAGCCGACCCGCGACACCACCGTCGTTCCCGAACAGCTCGTTGACCGCCTCCGCGCTGCGCCGGGCCCGGCGGGTGGTGGAGAGCAGGCCGAGCACCAGCACCAGGAACGAGCAGCCGGTGATGATCCACCAGCCCGGGTGGCTCGACCGGGCCAAGTCTCCACCGATCGTCCCCGACAGCCCCGCGGTCGCCGCCACCCCGATGATCGCCACGCCCAACGACTGACCCACCTGTCGGCTGGTCGACGCCACCGCCGCCGCCACGCCTGCCTGCGAGGGCGGCATCCCCGACACGGCGGTGTTGGTAATCGGCGGGTTCACGAAGCCGAACCCGAGCCCGAACACCAGGTAGGCGGCGAGCAGCCAGCCGACCGAGGTGGTCACGGTCAGCCCGGTCAGCATCAGGCTGCCCGCCGTCAGCGCGACCCCCGCCACCACCAACGACGCCCGTGCACCAGATCGGCCCACCAGCCAGCCCGATACCGGCGAGGCGACGATGGTCATGGCGGCCATCGGAAGCGTGTAGAGCCCGGCGTCGAGCGCCGACAACCCCCGGGCATCTTGGAGGTAGAGCGTGTTCAGAAAGAGGAACCCGCTGAAGGCGGCGAACGCGGCCACCGCGATGGCGGTGGCCCCCGAGAACGGACGGCTGCGGAAGAAGCGGAGGTCGAGGAGCGGCTCGCGGCGCCGAGGCTCGTACCAGAGGAGCGCAGCGACCGCCGCCGCGCAGAGCACCAGCAACGACACGATCTCGGTCGATCCCCACCCGGCGTTCGGGCCCTCGATGATCGAGTAGGTCAGGCTGCCGAGGATCACGATGACCAGGACTTGACCGATGGCATCGATCGCCCGGGCGTGGAGCGCCTTCGACTCCGGGACGAATCGGGCGGTCAGCACGATAGCGGCCAGGCCGATCGGGATGTTCACCCAGAAGATGGAACGCCACCCCACCGAGGCCACCAGCGCGCCGCCCAGCACCGGGCCGAGGGCGATGCTCACGCCGACCACCGCCCCCCAGATGCCGATGGCCTGTGCCCGCTCCTTCGGGTCGTGGAAGGTATTGCGGATGATGGACATGGCGACCGGGTTGAGCATCGACCCCCCGACCGCCTGGACCATCCGGAACACCACCAGCAGGGTGAGGCTCGGCGCCAGGCTGCAGAGGAACGAGCCGAGGGTGAACAGGGTGAGACCGATCTGGAAGGTGCGGCGCCGTCCGAAACGGTCGGCCATCGACCCCGACAGCATCAGCAGCGAGGCCAGCACCACCACGTAGGCGTCGACGGTCCACTGGAGCCCGGACACGGTGGCATGGAGGTCACGGCCGATGGAGGGCAGCGCCACGTTGACGATGGTGTTGTCCATCCCCACGATGACCAGGCTCATGCAGCAGATGAGCAGGATCGTCACCCGTCGGCGCCGCGGCAGCTCGCCGGGGTCGGAGGAGGGAGCCCCGCCCACCGTGCCCGGGGCAGGGACCAGTCCGGCCGGCGCGGACGGAGATACCTCGGGCACTCCGACAGACTACCGGTAGTTGCTATTCGACAAACAACTTCCTCGGGACCAGGCCACGTCGATCGGCTCGGGACCAGGCCACGTCGATCGGACGGAGCGCTCGCCGAGGGGCCCGGGTCCGGCGGGGCCGCGGGCTGGGGGCCCGGGTCCGGCGGGACGTGCTGTGGGCCGCACCCAACCCTGCCGTGGCGGACTTCGCCGTCGCTGGCACCCCGTCAAAGATCCGTCGGGACGCCGACCCCTCTGCCATCCGACCTCGCAGCCGTGCGTGTGACCGAGAACGGCCTCACCGGATCTCCCCGCGCGAGCCGTCGTCACGGTGCACCGACAGCCCGGCTGCCAACCAGGACTGCATGCCGCCGGCCAAATTGCACACCTGGTGTCCACCGTGCCGCAGCAGTTCTGCCGCCCGTAGCGACCGCCTGCCTGAACGGCAGACCACAATCACCAGCCGTCCCGTCTCGATCTGTTCGCTGGTGAGTCGACTGAGTGGCCGGTGGCTCGCACCCCGGGCATGCCCGGCCTCCCATTCGTCGATCTCGCGCACGTCGACAAGCACCGCTTCCCCCCTGGCCAAGAGACGTTGGGCCGCGCGGGGGCTGACCTCGCCGACCGTCCCCTCACCCCCGGGACGGGCCGGGGTGTCCGACGTGTTCACCGGAATGGGCTCTGGCACGTGCGGGTGGACCAGCGGGCGCATCACGACCTCCGTACGGGGGGAGCAGGGACGGGAACCCGGGGACGGGCCGTGCCGACCGCGGCTACCGGTTGTCCGAAGCGAACGGATCTGCCACGTCGATCCGGTAACCGGCAGTGGCCGAGAACTCAGCCACCGCGCTGAACCGGTCTCCACGGACCAGCGTCCGGCGCCACTCGACCGGTCGATCTCGGCAGAAGCCGAGCCGGTCGATGGACAGCGCGGCCAGGGTGCGGTCCAGCCGGAGCAGCGCGCGTTCACGGTCGTCGGGCACGACCGCCCGGATCTGCTCGCGACCTCCGGTCAGGCGGGTCCCGGTACGCTCGGCCAGCAGGTCGTAGAACGCCGCGTGGGAGAAGTCCGCGTGCAGCAGCGGGCGGGCCAGGTCGGCGGCCATCCATATGCGGTCCAGAGCCAGGGGCTCCCCATCGGCGAGCCGGAGGCGTTCGAGGTAGAACAGTTGGTCCTCGACCGCCAAGCCGAGTCGATCGGCCGGATCCGGGTCGGTCCGCACCTCGAGGACCCGGACCACGCTTCGTTGTTCCTGACCGGACGCCTCGACCGAGGCGAACAGGCTGTAGAGAGCCCCGAGAGGCTGCCGGATCTCCGTTGCCGATGCCACCCGGGGCCGCCGGCCGCGGGAGGCCACGATGACCCCGTCGGAGCGCAGGTGTCGCATCGTCTCGCGGACCGTGTTGCGACTCACCTCGTACTGCGCCGCCAGCTCGAGCTCGCCGGGGAAGTCGTCGGAGAACTCGCCGTCCTCGATGCGGGCCACCAGGTCACCGTGCACCTGCGCCCAGAGCGGGACGGGACTCGAACGATCGGGGAGCGGGCGCGGCCCACTGCTGACCCCACGCTTCTCCATCACCACCGCGGTTGCGTTCGTCATCCGACCCGTTCCCGGTCTAAATGTACCTACATTGGTAGTTTAGGGCAGACACCGTCAGGAGGGTGGATCATGGACCACATGGACGTCATCGAGACCGGTGGGCTGGGCGTCGGATCTGCCTACCCGACGACGGAGGGCCGGACGTGACCGGGTCCCCTCGTCCCGCAGCCGGCGGCGGTCAGCGGCGATGCTGAAGCCCGCCGCCCTGCTCTACGACCGGTTCATGCGCAGCGTCGAGGAGGCCGGGCTGCTGGCATGGAGGACCGCACTGCTCGCCCCACTGTCGGGTTCCGTCCTCGAGATCGGTGCGGGCACCGGGAGGAACCTCGGGCGCTACCCACCGGCGGTGACCTGGCTGGTGATGACCGAGCCGGACCGGAACATGCGGGCGATCCTCGAACGTCAGGTCCGTGCCGGCAGCCGAGAGGGCGAGGTGGTCGACGCGCCCGCCGAGCACCTGCCGTTCCCCGACGGCACCTTCGACGCGGTGGTCTCGACCCTCGTCCTCTGCTCGGTCGTCGACCCCGACGCCGCCCTCCGGGAGATCCACCGCGTGCTGCGACCCGGCGGCCGCCTCGTGTTCCTCGAGCACGTGGCCGCGGCGGAGCGCCCCGCCCGGCTGCGGTGGCAGCGACGGATCGAGCCGATCTGGAAGCGGGTGGCGGGGAACTGCCATCTCACCCGGGACAGCGAGCGGGCCATCGGATCAGCCGGATTCGACATCACCGCCATCGAGCGGGCCAGCATGCGCAAGGCACCAGGTGTGATCCGCCCCACCATCCGGGGGAGCGCCGTGGCCGTCGACCGGGGGCGTTGACCGCGACGGTGCGTACGCCGCGACATCCGCGCCGGCAGGCGGGGACCGGCCCGGTCGGGCTCAGCGGTCGGAGGACCGGGAGCCACCAGCCGGGCGGGCGCGGGTGGCGGGGGCAACGTTCGGGCGGTTGATCTGCGCCAGCAGCAGGGATGCGGCCGGCGCCAGCACGACGGAGCGCGGCCAGACGGCACGGATCGAGCGCTCGAGCGAAAAGCCACTGGTCGGGACGATGACCATCCGTCCCTCGTTCACCTCGGCCCGGATGGCGAGCCGGCTCAGCACGCCCGGTCCCAACCCCGACCCGACCGCCGCCTTGATCGCGGTGGTGGACCCCAGCTCGACCAGCGGTGTGACCGACAGGCCACACGCTCCCAGCGCCCCTTCGAACACCTGGCGGGTCCCGGAGCCCGGCTCGCGAAGGACGAGTGGCGTGGCCGCGACCTCGGGGGCACTCAGCGCCTTCCGCCGACGGCCCCACGGATGCGATGGCGCCACCACCAGCACCAGTTCGTCGCGGCTGACCACCTTCGACTCCAGGGCGGCCGGGACCGTGTCGCCCTCGACGAACCCGAGGTCCGCCTCGCGGCGGGCGACCACGTCGGCCACGTGCTCGGAGTTCCCCATCTGCAGGGAGACCCTGAGATCCGGCTCGGCCGCGCGCAGGCGGTTGAGCCACGCGGGCACCAGGTACTCGGCTGCCGTCATGCTCGCCGCCAGCCGCAGCTGGGTCGTCCCCTCGGCCCGAAGGGCGGCCACGCCCATCAGCAGCGCCCGCACCTCGTCCAGCACGGCGCCACCCCACTCGACGACGGCGATGCCCGCCGGCGTGAGGCGGGCGCGCCCGGAGGAGCGGTCGAGCAGCTCGAGCCCGAGCGTCCGCTCCAGCGCCCGGAGCCGCATGCTCGCCGCCGGCTGGCTCACGTGGTGCGCCATGGCGGCCCGCCGGATCGAGCCCAGCTCGGCAACGCTCTGGAGGAGGTCCAGGGAGACCGGGTCGGGTACCGGATGTGGCAGAGGCATAAGCATACCTTTTACCTCTGTCGCGCATCCCCGTCTAGTTCCACCCTTCCCGCCCGCCCACACTGGTCGACATGGGCCACTCCCCTCCCCTTGCCGAACCCACCGCCACGCCACCGGCCGGCGGCGCCCCCAGCGGGGACCGGATCGGTGATCGGATCCGGTCCGTCGCTCCCGGGCTCGGGCTGGCCATCGCGGTCGCGGCGGTCGCGACCGTCCTCGGGCGCCTGGCACCGGTGGTCGGAGCCCCGGTCATCGCCATCGTGAGTGGCATCGCCATCTCCGTGCTCCGCCAGCCGCGTCCGGCCATGCGGCCCGGCTTGCACTTCGCCAGCCGGAGCGTGCTCCAACTCTCCATCGTTGTGCTCGGCACGGGACTCTCCTTCGGCCAGGTGGTCACGACCGGCACGTCGTCCCTGCCCATCCTCCTCGGGAGCCTGACCGTGGCCCTCGTGGGCGCCTGGCTGCTCGGACGCCTGCTCTCCATCGACGCCGATCTGAGGACGTTGATCGGAGTGGGCACCGGGATCTGCGGTGCCTCCGCCATCGCTGCCACCGATGCGGTGATCTCCGCGTCGGAGGTGGACGTGTCGTACGCCATCGCCACCATCTTCACCTTCAACGTGGCCGCTGTCCTGACCTTCCCGACCATCGGTCACCTGCTCGGCCTGTCACCCCATGCCTTCGGGCTCTGGGCGGGCACTGCGGTAAACGACCTCTCCTCGGTGGTGGCCGCGTCCACCATCTTCGGGCACGGCGCCACCTCCTACGCCGTGGTGGTCAAACTGACCCGCACCCTCATGATCATCCCGATCTCACTCGTGCTCGGCTTCTGGCGGGCGAGAGGCGCGGTCGATGCGAACCCGTCGAGCGGGGCCCAGCCTCCTCTCCGCACTCGACTGCGCAGGGTCCTGCCCGTCTTCATCGGCTGGTTCCTGGTGGCCGTCACCGTCAACACGCTCGGTTGGGTCCCCCACGCGTGGCACGGTGCGCTTTCCCAGACGGCGCAGGTGATGATCACGATCGCGCTGGCCGCCATCGGACTGTCCACCCGTGCCCGAGACATCCGCAGAGCCGGCTTCCGGCCTCTCGCCCTCGGTGCCATGCTCTGGGTCCTCGTGGCGACGGCCAGCCTCGGCCTCCAGCTCCTCACCGGGACGCTCTGACGTGCGGCGGATGACCTCCCGGCCGGCGGGAACGGACTGGGCAGCGCTCCGCAGGGACCGCTTGACGGTACCCCCGGGGGTATAGTACCGTGAGCGTATGCAGATCGAAGAGGACACCTCCGCCCAGGTCGTGAACCGGCTCCGGCGGGTCGAGGGGCAGCTCGCCGGCATCATCCGGATGATCGAGTCGAAGCGGGAGTGCGACGAGGTGGTGACCCAGCTGGCGGCGGCGAGCCGTGCGCTCCACCGTGCCAGCTTCAAGATCGTCGCGTCGGGCATGCGCCAGTGCCTCGACCCGACCACCGCTGAAGGCATCGCGCCATCCGACGTGGAGCGGATGGAGAGGCTCTTCCTCTCGCTGGCCTAGGCAGCGCTGGGCGTCAGGGTCGACGGGGCAGGCCCGAATGGCCCCGGGAGCCCACCGGGCGCCGGCACCGTCGCATGATGGGCCATCCGTTGCATCGCCCGCCGGCCGCTCACCCGTAGATACCCTACCCCGTATGGTAAACCAATCCGCTCTCCTCACCCACTCCGAACCGAAGACTCGAGGGAAGACATGTCACTCACCCAGGCACCACCACTCCGCACCGGCAGCACCGAACCGGGAGACTCCGGCCACGGGGACGCCCGCCCGCCGGGCATCATGGCCCGGCTCGGCCGATGGACCGCCACGCACCTCCGTCGTGTGCTGCTCGGCTGGGCGGTCGTGCTGGTCGTCTTCGGGGTGTTCGCCCCGCACGTCGAGAGCGCACTGTCCGGTGCCGGTTGGGAGGATTCCACCAGCCAGTCGGTGGCGGCGCGCACCGTCATCCAAAAGGACTTCTCCGGACTGGGATCGACCGCCATCCAGGTCGTCGTCCAGGACCGCCGGGGCCCGATCGCCGGCGATCCGGCCGCTTCCGCCACCGTCGACCGGGTGGCGTCGCTCCTCCGGGCCGATCCCCGGATCTCCCGGGTGGTGATGCCGCAACCCGGCGTGACCCTCTCCGCCGACGGGCGGACGGCAGTCGTGACCGGCGGTGCCGCCGTCGGACCCAACGGCATGGTGCGGGCGGCGGACTCGCTCGACAAGCCGCTGTCCGCCCTCTCGACCCCCGCGGTCAGCGTGGCCATGACCGGGGACAGCGCCCTGTGGAGCCAGTTCAACACGGCCAACCGCAGCGCCATGCTCCGGTCCGAGGTGCTCTCGTGGCCGGTCACGTTGATCATCCTGGTCATCGCCTTCGGCAGCCTCGTGGCGGCCGGACTCCCACTGATGCTGACCATGGCGGGCCTGCTGGTGGCGGCCGGGGCGCTGGTGATCTCCACCAAGGTCGCCCCGGTGTCGATCTG
This sequence comes from bacterium, assembly GCA_027365055.1. Classification (GTDB taxonomy): domain Bacteria; phylum Actinomycetota; class Acidimicrobiia; order Acidimicrobiales; family RAAP-2; genus DASZIT01. The sequence continues at coordinate 3,309 of DAHXOD010000043.1, read as the reverse complement.
GGCGCTCAATTTCGCCCTGATGTTCGCCCTCGCCCTCGGCATCGACTATGCCCTCTTCCTCGTCGTCCGCTTCCGGTCGGCGCTGAAGCGCCGCGACGTCCGGCCCGGCGACCGCGAGGGCGTCGTCGCCTCGGTTGCCGAGACCATGGACACGGCCGGGAAGGCTGTCGCCTTCAGTGCGGTGACCGTCCTGCTGGCACTTTCGAGCGTGCTGCTGGTGCCCAGCCCCGCCTTCCGCTCGATGGCGCTCGGCATCATGCTGTCGGTGGTGGCCGTGCTGGCCGCCACACTGACGCTGTTGCCGGCGGTGCTCGGCCGCCTCGGGACCCGCATCAACGCCGGACGGATCCGGGTCCCTGGCCATGGACGCCGTGCGGAGGGCCGCGAGCAGCGGGGCCACCACGACGGACCTCTCGACCGCCGGCTCCACGTCTGGGGTCGCTTCGTGTGGAAGCACCCGGTTCCCGTGGCCGCGGTGGCTCTCGTCATTGTCGGCGGCCTGGCCGTCCCGCTCGTCGGGTTCCGCACCAGCATGCCGTCGATCACCATCATCCCGGCCACGTCCAGCGCCCGGGTCGGCTTCGACCGGGTGACCGCCGCCTTCGGACCCGGCGCACCCGGGACGCTGCAGGTCCTTGTGCCATCAGGTCGCCAAGGGGCGGCGCTCGCCACGCTGCACGGGGAGTCGGGAGTCGCCGGGGTGGTGCCCGGACCGTCCAATGCCGGCTGGACCCTCGACCAGGTCGTCCCCACCACGGGTCCCTCCGACCCGGCGACCGGTGCCACCATCAACCGGCTGCGGACGACCCTGCCTGAAGGCAGCCTGGTCGGCGGGGCGTCCGCCGAGAACTTCGACCTTCAACACGCCCTGGCCACACGCACCGTGCTGGTGTTCGGTCTGTTGCTCGCCATCGGGTTCCTGATGCTGCTGATCGCCCTGGGGGCACCGATCCTCGCATTGGCCGGTGTGCTGGTCACCGCCCTGTCTGTCGCGGCAGCGTTCGGTACGGCCCGGCTGATCTTCCAGAACGGCTGGCTGTCCGGACTGCTCCACTTCACCCCGCAGGGCTTCGTCGACGCCTGGGGGCCGATCTTCTTCGGTGCGATGGTGATGGGTGTGGCGATGGACTACACCCTCTTCCTCCTTTCCGCCGCCAAGGAGCAGTTCGAGCTGCACACCGGTCCCGAGCATGCCATGGTGTCGTCGGTACGCACGTCCGGCCGGGTCGTGGTGTCTGCGGCCGCGGTCATGGTCGCCGTTTTTCTGACGTTCGCGCTGTCGGGTCCCCTGGCACCGAAGGAGATGGGGGTCATACTGGCGGTCGCCGTGACGCTCGACGCGTTCGTGGTCCGCATGGCACTGCTGCCGGTGATCCTGCGGCTGGGGGGACACCGCATCTGGCACCAGCCGGCCTGGCTCGCGAAGATCATGCCGAAGGTCCGCTTCAGCCACTGACCCGCAGGGGCCGCACCATCACCATCACCATCCGCCACAACCATCACCATCACCATCCGCCACAACCACAGGGAGAACCGTCGTGAACAGGGAGAGCTGGAACGAGCGTTACCAGGGCACCGAACTGGTGTGGGGGGCGGGACCCAACCGCTTCCTGGCGGAGGTCGCCGCCGACCTGCCGCCGGGACGGGCGCTGGACCTCGCCTGCGGCGAGGGCCGCAACGCCATCTGGCTGGCCGGCAAGGGGTGGGACGCCACCGGCGTCGACTTCAGCTCGACCGGCCTCGACAAGGGTCGGCGCCTGGCAGCCGAACGCGGCGTCGAGGTCACGTGGATCGAGGCGGACGTCACCGCATGGGACCCGCACGAGGGGTACGAGGGGTACGACCTCATCGCCGCCATGTACGTCCACCTGCCCCCCGAGGTGAGGAGAAGGGTCCATGCCGGCCTGGTTTCCGCCCTGGCACCCGGCGGCTCCCTCCTCGTCGTCGGCCACGACCGGACCAACCTGACCGACGGGTTCGGCGGCCCCCCGGACCCCACCGTGCTCTTCACCCCTGAGGAGATCGCCGCCGAGCTCTCCCCACTGTCGATCACCCGGTCGGAGCAGGTCACCAGGCCGGTCGAGACCGAGAGCGGTCCACGACAGGCCATCGACACCCTGGTGCTCGCCGTCCGGAACAGCTGACGGCCGCAGGGCGGTCAGCCCACGGTCACCTCGCCCCTTGCACCGCGGACCGTGTCGCCCCGTCTCAGCTGACGGCCCCGGCGCGACTCGGGTGCGCCATTGACCTCCACCCGGCCCGATGTCAGTTCCGCCTTCGCATCCGAGCCGGAATCCGCCAGTCCGGCCAGTTTCAGGAACTGCCCCAGACGGATGGTGTCGCCGCTGATCGTCACGGTCCGCATCGGCTCATCATGCCGGAGACGCCGGCCTGCCCGGAGCACCCTCCCCTGATCCACCCCACCTAAGGAGCGCTCACGAGGTGGTGCCGACGATCGGCCTGTTGAGCGCGAGGCCACCCAGCGAGCCGTAGAACGGTGCATCGAAGGAGAAGACGCCCCCGTCGGCGGCGACCAACCGGTAGCCCCCGCTCCGGACGTCGGTGCCGAGACCGACGATCGGCCTGTTCAAGACCAGCGAGCCGGTGGAGCCGTAGAAGCCGGCGTCGCCGAAGGCGAACACACCGCCGTCGGAAGCGACCATCCAGTAGCCCTTGCCGTCCGGAGTCGCAGCGATGCCCTCGATCGGGCGGTTGAGCACCAGGGACCCGGTGGAGCCGTAGAAGCCGGCATCCCCGAAGGCGAACACACCGCCATCGGAGGCGACCATCCAGTAGCCCTGCAGAAACCCCGGACCGAAGATGGCGTAGTCGGCAGCCACTACGCCCGTGTCGGACGACGTGCTCACGTCCATGACCACCGCCTGATGCCCGACGTCGGGATTCGCGACCCCACCCACGGTCATCTCAACCGCCGCACCCGCCGCGATCGCTGTGTCACCCAGCGTCACCACGACCCCGCCTGCTCCGGCCACCACGGACCCGACGGGCACGCTCCGACCAGATGCCGAGATCACAAAGGCCTGGGGACTCGACGGTAAGACGGTGCCTGAAAGTGCCTGGAAGTCGATGGTTGATCCCGATTCCAAGGATCCCGAACTGGAAGTCTCAAACCGGATCACGTAGAGGGAACTGAGTGCCGCGTAAGGATCCGACACGGTCACCGACAGGTTCGTGATGGAAGATTGGCGAACTGGTGCCCCGGGGACGGTCGCCGGGGTGGCGGACACCGCCGCGGAGGAGCCTCCGGTGCCGGCGCCGTTGGTGGCGGCCACGGTGAAGGTGTAGGTG
>DAHXOD010000042.1 GCA_027365055.1 bacterium | reverse complement strand
CGACTTCATCGACGGTCGAGCTGGCGTACAGACAGAATCCTCTTCCCTCGGTCGAATCACTGTCCTGAGGGTTGGCGAACGGGTGGCCGAACCGTGGTCGCCGGCGCCTTGGGCCGCTGGCTGCTCCGGGTCAGCGGAAAGGACGGGGTGTTGAACTGGGTCCGGTCGGCTGCCCGGGTCGGGCTGAGAACAGCTCGCTTCACATCTGTGGGTTCGTCCATGACAGCGTCAGCGACATACTCCAGATAACGAGTCGCTGACGGACCCAAAAGCTCTCGTCAGCTACGTCAACGACAGGGTCTCAACGGGCTCCAGATATCCGGCGCTCTGTGTGGTGATCATGGAGGAACAGGAAATGAACCAGACCTTGCTACTGGTTTTGCTACTGAACTCTGCGCAATCAGAGCCTACGGACGATTACCAGATGGACGCGCACCTATCCTGAACAGGACTGGAGCAGATGAACGGTACGCCCTGAGCAGCCCCGATCGCCTTCTCAAGGTGGGTGTCGTCGGTAGTCGGTGCTCCATCGTCCAGGAGCCCGCGTCATCGCGAGCAGCCTTCCCGGAAGATCAGCGATCCTCTACCTCGATGGGTTCGGCACCGAGGATCGTTCCAAGCGGCAGTCCTTGTGCGACCAGGCGCTCTTCGATGGTCTGAGCGGCGGCGGCGACGGATCGGTCGTCGGTGCCGAGCACGTACGACGCCAGCATCACTTCCTTCGTATGGCCCAGTCGTCGAGCAGCGGTGTCCACGTCGACTCCGGAGGCCACGAGCTGGGTGGCTGACACTCGTCGGAACGAGTGGGTCGTGATGTTGATGCCGAGCCCCTCGTCGAGGTCGGCGATGGCTTGGCCGAGTGCGTTGGCCCGCATCGGGGTCACGCCCGCGTCGTAGCTGAGCAGCCAGCCGTCCGGCTTACGACGGAGGAGGTCCCGCTGGATGTCGCGGTATCGCTCGATCAGGTCGAGACCAAGTCGACCGAGCACGATCGAACGGACCCCTTTCTCGTACTTCGGGGGCGCGACGTACTGACCACCTTTGCCGGGGACCCACTGCCGCTCGATGGTGATGGAGCAGTTCGCCGCGTCGATGTTGCTCCACTGCATGCCGCACAGCTCGCCCCGTCTGGCCCCGGTCAGCGCTGCCATGGCGATCGCCGTGGCCAGGACCACGTCGCCATCCGCCCCGTCCTTTCGAGGCGCTGAAGCTGCGGCGATCATCTTCGCGACGTAAGGGAGGGAGAGGGCGGTGCGCTTCGGCTTATGGCGGCCGGGGGCCGTCGCACCCTTGGCGGGGTTGTCTGTGATCCAGCCCCACTTGACCGCTGGCTCGAGTGCAGCGGTCCGGATGGCATGTGTCTGGCGGATTGTGTTGTCCGCTAACAACGTTCTGCCAGTTCGCCGTAGGACGCGTCCAGATCATGGACCTTCAATGTGGTCAGCGGCATGGCCTCGAGCGTCTTCGGCAGCCTTGCCGCGGCGTGCCCGTAACGCTCGATGGTGGAGTGGGTCCGTCCGGTCCTCTTGCAGTGGACCAAGTAAGCGTCGAGCATCTCGGCAACCCTGACCGTCGATGGCACCGGTGTGGACGACCGCTCGGCCACTTCAGCGATGAACTTCTCCAACTCCGCTTTGGCCGCTCCCCGCCCACCGTGCTTCCGATCAGGCACCCGGCCGACCTTGGTTTCGCGGCGCCGGTCGTCGGCGGTGTGGACCCGATCCGGAGACGAACCCTGGTCGCGCCGATCCAACTGATCCTACCCGTTCCGTACTGGCGCCGCGGCGCCACACGAAGACGGTGACGACATGTGGGCCACGATTGGGCCCATTCAGGCCCCTCCCAGGGACGAGAGAGTCCTGGTGACGGTGAGCCGGCCTGTAGGCGGGATTCTGTCCACCCTCCGGAGAGGGTTGGGTGGCCATCCATCTGAGCGGTCTACCTGGGGGTGGTGCATCCGGAGATGCACCGGACGGGCCGCCCGGACCCCCTGTTCGACCTTGCTCCGGGTGGGGTTTACCGAGCCGCCCGGGTCACCCCGGACGCTGGTGCGCTCTTACCGCACCGTTTCACCCTTACCTGTGCGGGACCTGGAGGCCTCGCCATCGGCGGTCTGCTCTCTGTGGCACTTTCCTGCAGGTCGCCCCGACTGGCCGTTAGCCAGCACCCTGCCCTGTGGAGTCCCGACCTTCCTCGATCCGCCACGGACGGAGTCGCCTCCACCCGTAGGACCGCGGCCACCCGGCCGGCTCACCGTCCCCCCCATGGTCCCACAGATGAGTACATCGAACGGGCACGAGGCACCGATCCCCACGCCAGCCCCGTCCCTCGGGCTCGTCGGGCGATGCGTCGCGTGGATCGTTCTGCTTCGTCACGTCACATCGGGGCTCTAACCTGAGCCGGTGGCGCAGACCCGGACCTCCTCAGACGTCGACCCGTCGGTGGTCGACCGTCCCGCACTGTCGATCTCCGAGCTCTACGGCCAGGTCGACCGGGCGCTCCATCAGGTGTTCCCCGGTGAGGTCTGGGTCTCCGGCGAGGTGCGATCGATCAAGGTGAGCACCCGCGGGCACTGCTACCTCGATCTGGTCGATCCGCAGGGCGCCCAGGACGCCGGGGCGCCCGTGCTCAATGTGGTGTGCTGGTCCGGTCGCTGGCGGGGGATACGGACCACGCTGGGCCAGTTGGGCGTCGACCTCGACGCCGGGCTTGTGGTCCGGGTCAAGGGCGAGGTTCAGTTCTACAAGGCCCGGGGCAGCATCAGCTTCATCCTCTCGGAGCTCGACACCGACGCGCTGATGGGCAAGGTGGCGGCGGAGCGCGCTCGCCTGGTCAAGGCGCTGGTCGACGAAGGGCTGTTCGACCGCAACCGGAGGATCCCCGTTCCCCGCCTCCCGCTCCGCATCGGCCTGGTCGCCAGCCCTGACACCGAGGGCTGCCGTGACTTTCTGGGCCAACTGAACGCCTCGGGGATGGCGTTCGACGTCCAGCTCGTCCCCACCCAGATGCAGGGGCGTGAGGCCCCCGAGGCGGTGGCATCGGCGATCGAGCGTCTGCAAGGTTCGGACTGTGCGGTCGTGGTGGTGGTCCGGGGCGGTGGTTCGAAGGCCGACCTGGCCACCTTCGACACCGAACCCGTGGCCCGGGCTATCGCCGGTTCTCAGCTTCCGGTTTGGACGGGCATCGGCCACACCGGGGACCAGTCCGTCGCGGACGAGATCGCCAACCGCGCGTTCATCACGCCGACCGAGTGTGGACACGAGCTCGCACGGCGGGCCATCGAGTACTGGGAGGCGGTGGTGGGTTCGGGGGTCGCCCTCGCACAGCTGGCTCGGTCCGTACTGGTCCGGGGGGCCGAACGCCACGGTCGTGGCCGCGCCCGATTGGCGAGCGGTGCCCGGATGCAGGTGGGTCGCCATCACGACGGCCTGGTCCACCGTTCCCGGGCGCTGCGATCGGTGGGGATGGGACAGGTGGAGCGGCACGCGGTTCGGCTGGCCGGCAGCGGTGATCAGGTGGTCCGGGCGGCGCGGCATGCACTGGGCGGAGCTCATCGCAGCCTCACCCGACGGGCCACCCTGGTCGCGGAGCTGCCCGTACGGCGCCTCGAGTCGGAGGAGCGCGGCGCCCTTCAGTGGCGGAGGTTGCTCAGCGCCTACGATGCCCGCCGCCTGCTCGAGCGGGGCTACTCGGTGACCCGGGGTGCCGATGGGGCCGTGGTGCGCTCGGTGGTCGGACTCGCGATCGGCACCACCCTGGTCACCCGGCTCGCTGACGGGGAGGTGCGTTCGGTGGTCGATGCAGCACCGGCACTGGCGGGCAACGGCCAATCTCGTACGACGGATGCAAGCGACGGACAACAGGGACAACAGGGACAACAGGGAAGGACCGATCCATGACGACCAAGACCCAGGCAGCCGACCAGGAGAGCCCGGTGACCGAGCTCGGCTACACCGATGCAGCCCGGGAGCTCGACGGCATCATCGAGGAGTTCGAGGCGGGGGTGATCGATGTCGATCGCCTGGTCGAGCGGCTAGAGCGAGCCACCGCCATCGTCGATGAGCTGGACCGGAGGCTCCGGCGCACTCGGATGCAGGTGGAGGAACTGGTCCCGCGGCTCGAGTCGATCGGGACCTCCGAGGTCGAGTTCGCCGGGGCGGACCCCGCGGACCCCTCCGACCCGGCGCCCCCCGGCGCCCCTGGTCACGCTGACGGCGGAAACGGTACCGAGCCGGTCGGGTTGTTCTGAGCGGTTGATCCGAGCGGAGACCGGTCCGGCGAGGGCCGCCCTCGGCGCCGCGTGGCATCCCTCGGAGGGGATCCCTACTGGATATTGCGCTGGCGACCTTCCCAGTAGGGGGCTCGGAGCTCGCGCTTGAGGATCTTCCCGGTCGGGTTCCGGGGGAGCGCGTCGGTGAAGTCGACCGATGTCGGGCACTTGTAGTGGGCGAGCCGATCGCGGGTGGCCTCGATGATGTCGGTGGCGAGACGCTCGTCGTCGTCGGGCGCACCGGACGCCTTCACCACGATGGCCTTCACCGTCTCGCCCCAGCGGTCGTCGGGGACCCCGATGACCGCCGCGTCGGCGACGGACGGGTGGGCCAGCAACGCGTTCTCGACCTCGGCCGGGTAGATGTTCTCCCCGCCTGACACGATCATGTCCTTCAGCCGGTCGTGGAGAAACAGGAATCCGTCCGCATCCAGCCAGCCGGCATCGCCGGTCCGGAACCAGCCGTCGTCGGACAGCGCGGTGGCTGTCGCCTCGGGTTTGTTCCAGTAGCCCAGCATGTTCTGGTCCGATCGGGTCCACACCTCTCCCACGGTGCCGATAGGGACGGGTTCGCCGGTCACCGAGTCGGCGATGCGGATCTCCACGTGCTCGAACGGTCGACCCGCCGACTTGAGCAGGTGAGCGCGAGGACCGTCGGGATCGTGGTCCTCGGGGAGCAGCGAGGTGATGGCGCCGGTGGTCTCGGTGAGCCCGTAGACCTGGGCGAAGTCGCAACCGAGCGCCTTCATCGATCGCACCAGCACGTCTTCGCTGATCGGGGAGGCACCGTAGAAGATGGTTCGCAGGGAGCTCACGTCGGTGGTGGCCAGCTCGGGGACGGCCAGCATGAACAGCAGCACCGCCGGTACCACGAACGTCTCGGTGATGCGGTGCCGTTCGATCAGGCCGAGCATGGCGGCCGGGTCGACCTCGCGCACGATGACCGATCGGCCGCCGCGTGACATACCGGCCAGTGCCCAGCCGACCCCGCCGATGTGGAACAACGGCATCGCCACCATCGACACGGTGTCGGTGCCGATGTGGAACACCCGCTCGGCCTCGGTGAGGATCGACGAGAGGTTCCGGCCGGTGAGCATCACGCCCTTCGGGAGCCCGGTCGTGCCCGAGGTGTAGAGCTGGGTGATCACGTCGTCGAGGCCCGGCTCGTACCCGGGATCCCCGGCATCGCCCTCTGCGACGAGCCACTCGTCGAGCCGGTCGAGCCGGACCCAGTGCCGGACCACCGGCGCCTCCGGAGCGATCGCCTCCGCCACCTCCCGGTACTCCACCCCGACGCAGACGATCCCGGCTGCGGCATCCTCCACGACGACGGCCATCTCGGCGGGGGAGAGGCGCCAGTTGAGGGGCACGCTCACCGCGCCGAGGAGCGCGCACCCGAAGAACACCTCGAAGAACTCGATGCTGTTCTTATCGAGGATGGCGACCCGGTCGCCCGGGCCCACGCCGTCGCGGGCCATGGCCCCCGCCGCCCGTTGCGCGAGCCGGTACATCTCACCCCAGCTCAGGGTCCGCTCCCCCTCGATCAGCATGGGTGCCTCGGGCTGCGACGTGGCCCAGGTCCGGAGCATGCCCGGCGGGGTGAGGAGCGGCCCGTGGGCTTCGGTGGCAGGTGTTTTCGCGTGCAATGGGGCCCCTCTGCGCTCCGCCGGTTCCGCCGGTCCGGTTGTCGAACGGTCCGCTTGTCGACCGTCCGCGACTCTACGCCCGGGCAGCGGCGGGTGCCACGGCCGGTCGACGACGGTGACGTGCCGTCCGTGGTCGCCCTGTCGGAGGGAAGGAGGCACAATGGCAGGGTGGCGAACCAGAGCGGCGGCGTGACGCACATGACCCTGACCGCGGTGGGGGTGGACCGGCCTGGCATCGTGGCTGCTCTGGCTGCAGTCCTCGAAGATCTCGGTTGTAACCTCGAAGATTCGACGATGAGCATCCTGCGAGGCCACTTTGCCGTGCTGTTGATCGTGGCCGTGCCCGACACGATCGGTGCCGAGACCGTGGAGGCGGCACTGGCACCCGCGGCTCATCGCCTCGACCTGACGGTGGCGGTTCGTCCGCTCGGGGAGCTCCCGTCCCTCACGTCGAACGACCAGACCGGTCGTTCCAGGACCGTCGGGGGCGCCGGAGCCGACCTCGGCGAGGGCGAGGTCTATGTGTTCTCGGTGCACGGGGCGGACCGACCCGGCATTGTGGAGCGCGCCACCCGCTCGCTGCTTGAGGCCGGCGGCAACATTCTCGACCTGTCCACCCGGCTGGTCGGTCCGCCCGACGCGCCGGTCTATGTCCTGCACCTGACGGTGGGGTTCCCCCCGGGCTCCGACGCCGCCGGAGCCGCCGACACGGTGCGAGCGACACTGGGTGAAGTCGGGGTCCAGGTCCATGCCGAACCGGTCGAGATCGACGTCCTGTAGCGGGTCCGGACCCCGACCACCGACCACCGACCACCGACCAGCCATGCCCGTCCGTCCCGTCCTCACCTTGCCCGCTCCGGTGCTCACCTGCCGAGCGCGTCCCGTCGGGTCCATCGACGACGAGGCCCGGGCGCTGGCGGTGGATCTGATCGACACGATGAAAGTGTCTCCGGGGTGCGTGGGTCTGGCCGCCCCACAGATCGGGGTCGGCCTGCGGGCCTTCGTGGTCGACGTCACCGGGCACCGCAAGGCCCAGAGCTGTCACGGGACCTTCGTGCTCTTCGACCCGGTGGTGGACTCGGCGTCGGATCTGCAGCCCGCCCGGGAAGGATGCATGAGCGTGCCCGACCTGACCGGGGACGTCCGCCGTGCCTCCCAGGTGGTGGTCTCGGGGATCGATCCACAGGGCGTTCGCCGGACGCTCCACGTCGATGCGTTCGAGGCCCGTGCCGTGCTGCACGAGATCGACCATCTCGACGGACTGGTGTTCCTCGACCGGGTCGCCGGTCCCCATGCCGTCTTCCCCCGTAAGGTGTACCGGTGACCGACTCCGCCGCTGTGTCCGACCCGACGGCTGCGAAGCGGGCAGCGCGCCACCAGCCAGCGCCCACCACCTCTGGGGGTGGTACCGAGCGGCTGTACTTCCGTCAGCTCCTGGCCGGACGGGAGTTCTCCGTCGGTGACCCGGTGGCCCGCCAGATGATGAACTTCGTCTACCTGCTGGGCGACCGCCAGACCGGCGAGGCGGTCATCGTCGATCCGGCTTACGGCGTCGACGACCTGGTGGACCTGCTGGAAGCGGACGGCATGCGCTGTGTGGGAGCCCTGGTCACCCACTACCACCCCGACCACGTGGGTGGAGACCTGATGGGAACCCCCATCGAGGGGATCACCCGGCTCCTCGACCGGGTCGCGGTACCTATCCACGTCCAGGCGGACGAGGCCCCCTGGGTGGAACGGGTCACCGGAGTCGGTGCCGGCGACCTGACCAGGCACGGCGGTGGCGACGTGGTGCAGGTGGGAGAGGTCCCGGTGACCCTGGTCCACACCCCCGGACATACCCCGGGGAGTCAGTGCTTTCTGTCGACGGACGGCTGGTGTCGGGAGACACGCTGTTCCTCGACGGCTGTGGGCGGACCGACCTTCCGGGGGGCGACCCGGCGGCCATGTACGAGTCGTTGACCACCCGCCTGGCCCACATCCCCGACGACACCGTGCTCTACCCGGGCCATCGCTACGCTCCCGAGCCGTTCGCGCCGCTCGGTCGGGTCCGCCACGAGAACTACGTCTTCCAACCAGCGGACGCTGAACAGTGGTTGGCACTGTTCGGTCGATGAGCGAGCCGCTTCCCGGCGACGCCACCGTCGTCGTCGTCGGAGCGTCGCTCGCCGGGCTGCGGGCGGCGGAGGAGATCCGTCACCAGGGCCACGCGGGCCCGGTGCTCATCGTTGGTGACGAGATCCACGCTCCCTACGACCGACCGCCGCTGTCCAAGCAGTTCCTGGCCGGCACGTGGGACGTGCTTCGCATCCACCACCACGCACCGGACCAGCTCGACACGCTTGGCCTCGACTTCCGCCTGGGCATGCGGGCCACCGGTCTCGACCCGGTCGGGCACTCTCTCGCGCTCGACGACGGTTCGGAGCTCGCCTACGACGGACTGGTCATCGCCACCGGTGCCCGGGCTCGGACGCTCCCCCACGCCGAACCGGCGCCCGGGATCCGGACCCTGCGCACCCTCGACGACTGCCTGGGGCTGCGTGCCGACCTGGCGGCGGCGGGGGAGGGTGCCCGGGTGGTGGTGATCGGGGCCGGCTTCATCGGCGCGGAGGTGGCGTCGACCTGCCACGGGTTGGGCTGCGTGGTGACCGTGGTGGAGGCGCTGGCCACGCCACTGGCCCGGGTCATCGGGGAGGCGATGGGCACCGCCTGCGCCGGGCTCCACCTGGACGCGGGGGTGGCGCTCCGGCTCGGTGTCGGTGTGACCTCGATCGTCGGCGGGCGCCCTGGCGGATCGCCCTTCACCGTCCACCTGAGCGATGGATCGGCGGGGGAGGGCGACGTGGTGGTGGTGGGGATCGGGGTCGATCCAGCGGTCGACTGGCTGACCGGGTCCGGCCTGACCCTGGACGACGGCGTCTGCTGCGACGAGCGGCTGTTCGCCGCGGACCGGGTGGTGGCGGCCGGGGACGTGGCCCGCTGGCACCACCGAGGAGTGGGGACGGACCTGCGGCTCGAACACTGGACCAACGCGGCCGAGGGCGGACCGGCTGCCGCCCGGAACCTCCTGGCCGGGTCGAAGGCCGCCGAGCCGTACGCTCCGGTCCCGTTCTTCTGGTCGGACCAGTACGGGGCGAAGATCCAAATGATCGGCCGTCCCGACCCCGACGACGAGGTGGTGGTGGTGGACGGCTCGGTCGAGGAGCGGAAGCTGGTGGCGCTCTACCGGCGGGGTGACCGCCTGGCCGCGGCGCTGGCCATCAGCCGCCCTCGGCAGTTGATGGGCTACCGGCCCCTGCTGGCCGCGGGCGCATCGTTTGCCGAAGCGCTGGCGTCGTCCTGACGGGTCCCGGCCCGGCCGGTGTTCCGGCCCTTCCGGTGTCCGTGGCCGTTCCGCGGGATCCGGAGCTGCCGGGCGAACGCGCGGATCGCTTCGGCCTGGGGCGGGTCAGGCTGCCCCCCGCCGTAGGCGGAGCCCTCCACGGCGGTCGCGGCCCGGTGGAGGTCCGGGCCCAGTTCGGGGGCAGCCCGCGCCAACCGTTCGCAGTATCGGGCCAGCGTCTCGTTCCCGCCCCGTGCCAGGCCCGCCTGCTGCCCGGCCCGCTCGAGTCCGCGAGCCACCTGGTCGGCCCAGTGCTTGGGCCGCCGGAGGTAGCGCCGACGGAGGTCGACGGCGGCCACCGCCACGACCACCACCACGGTGATCGGGACCCAGGGCAGGTGGCCGAAGAACTTGGCGGTGCTCCGGGCGATCACCGATCCGGGGGACGGGTTGGCCAGTGGCACCTGGGCGGTGGGGTCGAAGTTCTGCCAGCCGTAGCCGGGGAACCAGACCTGGACCCAGGCGTGAGCGTCCTTGGCCTGCACCTGGTAGAGGTCGGTGATCGGGTTGAAGGAGCCGGGCACGTACCCGACCGCCTCCCGGGCGGGAATGCCGATCGAACGCAGCATCACCGCGGTCGCCGTCGAGATCTGCTCGCAGTAGCCGATGCGGGATCCGAAGAGGAACGAGTCGACCGCGTTCTGTCCCGGGCGCAGGGGAGGGATGTCGGTCGAGTAGTGGATGTGCGAACTCATCCACGCCTCGATGGCGGCGATCTTGTCGTAGACGCGGGGGTTGCCGTTGGCGGAGGTGGTGATCCCGGCGGTGATCCGGGTGGCGAGCGCAGCCACCCGAGGATCGACACTGGGAAGCTGCAGGTAACGCTTCTTCTGCGCCGGGGTGAGGCTCGGGGTCGATCCTCCTCGGGCCGGCGGAGTGGTGGAGGCTCGGAGCTGGGCTGGTGTGGCGACGTTGTCGGCAGACACCACGGTGTAGACGGTGCCGGCACCCATCGAGGTGCTCGACACGATGGTGCCGCTACCGGTAAGGAAGAGCTGCTGGGACTGGAGGTAGACCCGCTGGGCGTTGTCAGCGTGAAACACCAGATTGGGACCGGACTGGGCCAGGTAGAACGTCTGGATGTCACTGGCGTTGCCGGCCAGCGGTGCCAGTTGGTCCGGCGAGAGCGGAATGGTGAACGGAGAGCCGGAGGTCAGCTTGTGGAGCGTCGGACCGTTGGTCGGATGCGAGCTCTCGACCCAGCTCTGGCCGTTCCAGGTGTCGTAGGTCTGGCCGATCCAGAAGCTGGGCTTGGATGCCCGCACCCGCAGGATCACCTGGTTGCCCAGGTGACCGCGCACCGCGGTGTCGAGGGACTTGGCGAATCCCAGGTAGCCCCCGACGCGTGTGGGACCGTCCGGGGCGGCGGCGTGGGCGGGGAGGGAGGCGCCGCCGCCGTCGGTCAGGTTGGACGGGGAGTTGACCGGGGAATCGCCTGCTGACGAGGACGGGAAGATCAGGGCGGTGGACACGTGGGGGGCAGGGAGCAGGGCGACGAACAGGACGGCCAGCACTGCCACCACCGCCGACGAGAAACCGAGGCTCGCCCACGGGACGCCCCGGGCACCGGACATCGACTGCCACATCGCCACCAGGCCCCACACGCCACAGGCGGCCCATACCACCACATAGGGAGCGAGTGACAGGTCCACGGTCTGGGCAGCCGCGACCGCCATGAGTGCGGCGGACCCGGCCAGCGAGTAGGCGACGTCGCGGCGAGCGGGCACGTCGAACGCATGGGTGGAGAGCACCCAGGCGAACAGTGCGGCCAGCGGCTGCTCGACGGTGGCGATGTTGCCCGGGGTGGCCGTGCGGGTGACGGTGACGAGGAACCACAGGAACCCGCCGACCACGCAGAAGGCCAGGATCGGCTTCACTGCCATCCACGGACGGGCGCGTCGCCAGTAGGACAGTGCGTTCCCGACCGCGGTGGCAGCCATGGTGAACAGTGCCAATGGCGCGGAGAGCTCGCCCTGGCTCCAGCAGGCTGCGATGGCCACCATCACCGCCAGGGTCGACGCGGTCCGGAATCGCACCGAGTCCTCGGGCGGGCCGGGTCGATTGGCCTGGACGACGCGCTCCCACAGCTTCACGTCAGGCCACCGATCCGGTCCCACCCGCATCGGGAACCGCTCTGGCCAGGCGCCGACCGGCCGCGACGCGGTCGACGACCCGATCGCTCACCGGTCCTGAGGGTTCCCGCGTGGACAGCAGCACCGGGACCCCGCGGTCGAGGTAGGCGACCACCACCGACAGCATCCGGCCCGCCTCGAGCTCCGCCTCCGCCTCGTCGGTCGGCAGCACGACCTGGATCACGACCGGATCCCCGGCGGGGGCTTCCGCCTCGTTGACCATCACCGTCCCGGTGTGGGCGGTGGCGGGCCAGTGGATGGCCCTGCGGAGATCGCCCCGTTGATAGGGCCGGATCCCTCGCGCCTCGCCGGAGGTGGCGGGCACCCGCCGGAGCGCCTCGCCGAGCTCGTCGTCGGCGGCCAGGGGCACCGGCTCGACCGGTCCCGGCCGAGGGGAGACATGGAGGGGCCGGGGGAGCTCGACCACCACGTCACGGGCCCACCACAGCATCCCGAACGGAGCCGACGAGGCGACCTGGACGGCGACCGAGTCGAGGACCCCCCGGGTCCCGGGGACGACGTCGACAGTCCCCTGGCGGGTGCCGCGCACCCGCCCGCCCGCGGTGGCGTCCGGTCCCGGAGGATCGAGCGGTCGGATCCGGAGCGGGCCACCGGCGTCCATCACCAGGCCCACCGGGCTGCCGGCGGTGCCGTCGGACGGGCACGCGGTACAGCGGACCGTGGCGCGTGCTGCGGGTACCGACGGCGCCACCAGCCCGGTGACGAGGACCGCGGCCAGCAATGCGCCGATCGCTTGGACCAGCCCGGATCCGCTGGAGTGGGCAACACCGGACCAGGCCAGGATGGTGAGGATGCTGCCGGCCACCGGGCCGAACCAGGCGATGGCGTGGACTCGGGTCCGCATGCGGCGGCCGTCGGGGAGCCGCCTGCTGCGCCCTCGTGCCCGGCGAGCGGAGGTGGACCACAGTGACACGGGGATGCCGACCGTCAGGCCGATCGCCGCGCCCGCCGGCGCCGTCCCCGGTCCGAATGCGGCTCTGGCCACGACCACCCCGGCGGTGCCGGCGGCCACCCCGATGACGGCGGCGGTGATCCCGAAGAACGGGGTGACCCGTCCCTCCCGGCCGCTCATCGCCGTGTCCGGTTCATGGTCGGGGAACGGGGGTGGACGCGATGATCTGGCGTACCAGTGCGGCTCGGTCGTCGCCGGTGGCGTCGGTGACCAGCCGGTGGGACAGGCAGGGACCGGCAACGGCTTGGACATCCGCCGGGGTCACGAAGGGCCGGCCGGACAGGAGGGCGTAGGCCTGGGCGGACCGGATCAACGAGATCGCGGCACGGGGGCTGGCGCCCAGCCGCACTGTGCCCACCGTGCGGGTGGCCCGGACCAGGCTGACCGCGTAGGCGGCGACCGGCGTGACCACCTGGACGGCGCCGGTGGTCTCGATCACCTGGCCCCACTGGGCGGGGTGGCAG
>DAHXOD010000041.1 GCA_027365055.1 bacterium | reverse complement strand
ACGGTGGGTGGTGTCTCGGACGGCGAGCCGTCCTCCGGACCGGACGGCAGCCTGACGGCACCTGCCGCCGCCGGCCTTCGGATGGCCACGGTCACCGCGGTGTCGGTCGACCTGCCGAACCAGTTCCCCACGGTGGTGCTGCGCGAGGTGGAGCTGCCCCGACGGCAGCTGTCGTTCCCGGTCGGCCTGGCTGACGGCGTGGCGGTGTCGCACGCGCTGCGGCGAGTCCCGACACCCCGGCCGCTGACCCACGAGCTGTTCAGCGGGGTGTTGGTCGGGTTCGACATCGACATCGTCGCGGTGCGTCTGGTCGGACGGCTGGGGGGCACCTACTTCGCCGAGTTGGACCTTCGGGGCCGCACCGGCCGCACCGTGCTGTCGTGCCGTCCCTCCGACGCCCTGGCGATCGCCCTGCGCCAGGCGGTCCCGGTGCCGATCCTGGTCGAGGAACGCCTGTTCGAGGAACCGGGTGACGTACCTCCGCCGGACCCGTCGAGCTGATCGGCTGCGTCGTTCAGGGTCTGGTGCGCACTGCGGTCGGCCCGGAGATCAGGTCGCGGCGACGGGCGAGGTCGCGGTCGTGGGCTTCCTGCTCGGTCGAATCGGTGGCGGCACCACCCTCGTCGGAGATCCGCACCAGCAGTGCGATCAACACGTAGTTGGCGATGAGGGCGGATCCCCCGTAGGAGACGAACGGCAGGGTGATGCCGGTCAGCGGAAGAAGGCGGACGATGCCTCCGATGATGAAGAACGACTGGAACCCGATGATGATGGTGAGCCCGGTGGCGGTGAGCTTGGCGAACTCCGACTTGGCCGCCTGGGCGATCCGGAGCCCGGTGCCGACCAGAAGGAGGAACGCGACCACCACCATCGTGGAGCCGAGCAGTCCCATCTCCTCGCCGATGGCCGCGAAGATGAAGTCGGTCTGGACGTTGGGGATGAGGCCCGGGGAACCGAGCCCCAGGCCGGTTCCACCGACCCCGCCGGCCCCGAGGGAGAACCAGGCCTGGCGGAGCTGGTACCCGGGATCGTTGGGGGGGATGATCTTCCACGGATTGAGCCAGGTCTCGATCCGGACATTGGTCTGTGCGAAGAGGCGACTCGAGAGGTAGGCACCGATCGCGAACAGCACGACGCCGAGGACCAGATAGCCGGTCCGCCCGGTGGTCACCCACAGCATGCCGATGAACAGGGTGAACAGCAGGGCGGAGAAGCCGATGTCGTGCTCGAGGCTCATGACTCCGATGGCGAAGACCCAGGCGAGCGTGATGGGGATCAGAGGACGGGGGTCGAGCACCAGGCGGTTCCCCATCCGGGCGGTCGGGATGGTGAGGAGCTCACGCTTCTCGGCGAAGTAGGAGGCGAAGAAGATGCAGAGCAACAGCTTCGACAGCTCGATCGGCTGGAATTCGAGCGACCCGAAGTGCACCCAGAGGCGGGCGCCGTTGATGTTGAGCCCGAGATGGGGGATGAGCGGGGCAAGCAGCATGCCCACCCCGGCCACCAGCAACAGGTAGCGGTACCGGTCGAGATCCCGGGATCTGCGCACGACGAACAGGGTGAGGACGTAGATGGCCACGCCCACGGCGGTCCAGGCCAGTTGCAAGGGTGCGTAGTGGGTGTGCTTCTCCTGGTCGATCCGGGCGATCATCACGTAGCCGATCCCGTTCAACAAGAAGGCGATGGGGAGGACCACTGCGCTGGCGTCCGGGGCGAACACCCGGTTGCCGATATGGGCGACGGCCCCGAGCAGCAGCAGGCTCACCAACAACGGGATGGCATCGGTGGGGAGGTTCTGGGTGACGCCGAGCGTCATCAGGGTGTAGGTGGCCACGATGATCAGCGACGACAGCACCAGCAGGCCGAGCTCGGTCCGGCGCCGGGCCTTGACCCCCCGTACCCTGCGCATCGATACCGGGGTACGCAGTGTCATCGTCGGCACGGGGCGAGCCTACCGGTGCCGGGGCTGTCGACGGGATCGGTGCCGGGATCGTCGACGGTACGATGACCTGGCGATGAGGCCGGGTGCGGAGAGGTGATGAAGGACACCTCTCCCGCGGTTGCCCACTTCACCAATCAGGAGCTGTCGTTCCTCGACTTCTGCCACCGACTCCTCGATCTGGCCGGGGATCGGAAGGAGCCACTCCTGGAGCGCACCAAATTCGTCGCTCTGTGCGGCGAGTCGCTCGACGAGTTCTTTCAGGTGCAGGTAGCGGGTCTGAAGCGACAGGTCGCCGCAGAGATCGTCAGCCGTTCGCCGGACGGCCTTCGGCCCTCCGAGCAGCTCGATGCGATCACCGGTCGGGTCACCGAGCTGGTGGTCCGACAATCCGAGATCGTGAACGGCGAGATCCGGCCCGAGCTGGAACGGTCAGGGGTGGTGCTCGCCGACTGGCCGTCGCTCGATCCGAGGGAGGCGGCAACGCTCTCGGAGCTGTTCGAACGGGCCATCTTCCCCGTCCTGACGCCGCTGGCGGTCGATTCGGGCCATCCGTTCCCGTATATCTCGAACCTGTCTCTCAACCTGGTCCTGCGGGTGGTCGATCCTCGCAACGGCATGGGCAGGATCGCCCGGGTCAAGGTGCCGCCTCTGCTGCCCCGGTTCGTACCGGTCGGCGACGGGAGCCGGTTCGTGCCGGTGGAGCAGGTGATCGCCGCCCACCTCGGAGCGCTCTTCCCGGCGATGACGGTGGTCGAACAGCACACCTTCCGGGTCACGCGAAATGCCGATCTCTCGGTCGGCCGGGGCGATGCCGATGATCTGCTCGCCGCGGTGGAGCTCGAGCTCCAACGCCGGCGGTTCGGACAAGCGGTCCGGCTCGAAGCCGGCGCCGACATCGGCAGCGACCTCCTCGACATGCTGGTGACGGAGGTCGAGGTGCCCCGGCACAGCGTGTACCTGGTCGACACCCTGCTCGACCTGCGAAGCCTGCGGATGCTGGCCAACCTCGACCGCCCCGATCTGGCGGCACCGCGGTGGTCCCCCGTGACCCCGATCGAGCTGACCGGTGGCGATCCGGCACCGCTCCCATCCGTGCCGCCCGGGGCGGCGGGTCGTCCGAACCAGGGGTCGTCCCCGCCGAGGCCCCGGGGACGACCCCGGGACCGCACCTTCTTCGACGTCGTCGCCTCGGGGGACGTGCTGGTCCATCATCCGTACGAGTCGTTCGTCACCTCGGTCGAGGCGTTCATCGTCCTTGCTGCCGTCGATCCCGACGTGGTGGCAATCAAGCAGACCTTGTACCGGACGACGGGAGACAGTGCCATCGTGGAGGCGCTGATCGGCGCGTCCCGGGCCGGGAAGCAGGTGACCGTGGTGGTCGAGCTCCATGCCCGGTTCGACGAGCAGACCAACGTGACGTGGGCCCGCCGGCTCGAGGAGGCCGGCGTGCACGTGGCCTACGGCTTGGTCGGGTTGAAGACCCACTCGAAGATGGCACTGGTGGTCCGCCGGGAGGGCGACGGGGTCCGCCGGTACTGTCATGTCGGCACGGGGAACTACAACGAGGTGACTGCCCGTACCTACGAGGACGTGGGCCTGTTCACCGCGGACCCGGACCTCGGTTCGGACATCGGCAACCTGTTCAACTTCCTCACCGGGGCGAGCCCCGTCCTCACGCTGCGCCGGATCGTGGTGGCGCCCCACGGACTGCGTGCGCACCTCGTGGGGAAGATCCGGGAGGAGGCAGCGCACGGTACCCGAGGTCGGGTGATCATCAAGGTCAACGGGCTGACCGACCCCGAGATCATCGACGCCCTCTACGACGCGTCCACCGCCGGAACGACCGTCGAGCTGCTGGTGCGGAGCCGCTGTTCGATCCGAGCCGGGATCCCCGGGCTTTCCGAGCACGTCCGGGTCCGTTCCGTCGTGGGCCGGTACCTCGAGCATTCGCGCCTCTACGGGTTCGGTGGGGTCCACGGGCGGCCGTTCGACGTGTCCGTCGGTTCTGCAGACCTGACGGCGCGCAACCTCGATCGACGGATCGAGGTGATGGTCCCTGTGATGCAGCCGAGTGCCGTGGAGCGTCTCCGGACGATCCTCGAAACGGCCTGGGCGGACGAGACCAACTCCTGGGAACTGACCGCCGACGGGCGCTGGATCCGAGTGGGCGGCCGCCCTGGCGGGGTCAGCCTCCAGCGCCGCCTGCGGGAGCAGGCCCTGCAGCGGGCCGGGGTCTCGCCGGATCCCACGTCGCCGATGGTCGAGGGCACCCCTCCCCGCCCGACGGCTCCTCGGTCCGACCCGGGAGCGGCGCCGGTGGTGCGGCGGTCCCGTTGGTGGCTGTTCGTGCCCTGGCGAGGCCGTCGCCGGGACCGGTGACCGTCGCGGCATCCGCACCGTCCACCGGCTGGTTGCGGGGCTCCGGTTCGCCCGGTGCCGGCGGCGAGGCCGGCACCCCAGGTCGGTACCCGTCGACACGCGACCGTCCCCACGAGCGCAACCGGCGGTACAACGGTCCCCGTTCGAGCTCGAGCGAGGCATAGGCGATCCCCCCGATCGGGATCGGGAGCCAGAAGTTCACGGCGCGGTAGGCGAGCACACTGGAGAGGGCCTCGCCGGTCGTGGGGCCGAACCCGGTGATCATGGTGATGAGGACGAATTCGACCACTCCCAGGCCGCCCGGGGTGATGGGGATGGCGGCCAGGATGTTGGCGAGCCCGTAGGCCACCAGGAGATCCACCGGCGAGATGAAGTGGCTGAACGCGGCGACGAAGACCCAGAGCGAGGCGGCATCGAGCATCCAGTTGGCGGTCGCCCACCCGACGGCGCGGGCCAGGAGCCGGCGGTCGGCGACCAGGAGGGCGAAGCGATCGGTCAATCCACCCACCACGGACGCCACCCGATCGGGGTGGCGGAGATGGAGGCGCACGGCCACCCCCCGCACCAGCTCGTTCGCCGGGCGGCGTCGGCGGGACAGCACGGCGAAGAAGGCCCCGACCAGAGCGAACAGGACCACCCCGATGGCGGCGGCCGTGATGACCAGCGCCGATGCGGTGGTGGAGGCCTCGCCGGCTCGGTTGATCGGGGCATGGAACCCGTGGACGACCAGGAAAGCCACCAGCGCCAGCCAGAACAGCGCATTGAGCACCACCGCAGAGCCGATGCCCTGGGTTCCCAGTGCGAACCCGGTGTCGGTCCCGCTCACCCCGCTCTGGGTCAGCAGGCGGTAGCCCAGGGCTGCTCCGGGCGCGGTCCCCCCTGGAGAGACATGGCTCAGGGCCAGCGTGGACAGGTTGATCCGGAACAGGCGGAGCCGGCGGGGACCGGGCCGGGGGAGCACGGTGTGGGTCAACTGGGTGTAGGCGACGAGGGCGCCGATTTCGAGGACGACACCGAGCACCAGGTAGCCGGGATGGATGTGTCCGAGGAAGCTGACCTCGGACCGGTGGCTGGCCAGCAACGGAAGGGCTCCGTAGAAGAGGAAGAGGAACAGCACGACGACGCCGACGCTGATCCGGACTTCCCTGTGGGCAAACGGGCCCCGGTGCCACCACCGGCGCCGTGTGTCCCGCGACCGGCGCCCGATCGGTGACCGCGCCGGTACGGTGCTCGTCGGGGCGGCCATCACCCTCATGTTTGCACGCCGGGACCAGGCCCAGTGGACATGGTGGTACGCCGGGAGCAGGCCCAGCTGACATGCTGGGGAGATGAGCGACGAGCCTGGCGGGGACCGACCGGACGTCCCGGTCACCGAACCGACCCGGGAACGCCGCGGTCGCCTGTTCGCCGCAGCGCGGGCCCGGGGAATTCCGCTCCCGACCATTCTGGTCGTCGACGCAGTGGTCATCGTCACCTGGTTGGCCTACCGGCTCGTCGGTCGGCTCCGCGAGGTGATCTTGTGGATCCTGATCGCCGCCTTCATCGCACTGGTGCTCGACCCGGCGGTGGTGTTCCTCCAACGGCACCGTTTCCGCCGCGGCCCGGCGGTGGGGCTGGTGTTCGCTTTCGCCCTGGTCGTCTTCGCCGGCCTGCTCGGGCTGTTCGGGTACCCCTTGGTCAATGCCCTGACCCACTTCGGAGAACAACTCCCGACGATGATCTCCCAGCTGCGCAAGGGCCACGGCCAGCTCGCCCACACCCTCGGCCGCCTGCACCTGCTGTCCTGGGTGCAGCGCAACGCACCGAAGTTGCAGACCGCGGCGCGGAACCTGGGGAAGCCGGCCCTCAGCATCGGCACCAACCTGGCCAGAGCGGTGTTCTCGACCATCCTGGCGCTGACCACCATCGCGTTCCTGTCGCTGTTCATGTTGATCGAGGCCCCGGCCCTCCGGCGGGGCCTGCTCGGCGCACTCCCCACCGATCAGCGCCGGACGGTCGAAGAGGTCGCGGGCCGGGTGTCGAGATCGGTGACCTCCTACGTGCTCGGCACGCTGGCGCTCTCGTTCCTCTTCGGCCTGGTGGTCTTCGTGGTCCTGGGGCTGCTGGGTGTCCCCTTCGCTCTGCTGATCGGACTGTGGGTCGCCCTGGTGGCAATGATCCCCCTGGTGGGGGGGTTGATCGCCGGGGTGCCCAGCGTGCTCATCGCACTGCTGCACTCCCCGACCGCAGCCGTGGTCACTCTGGTCGTCTTCGTCGGGTTCCAGCTGATCGAGAACCATTTCCTGTATCCGGTGGTCATGAGCAGGACGGTCCGGATGAACCCGTTGTGGGTGCTGCTGGCCGTGCTGGTGGGTGCCAATCTGGGGGGCGTGTTCGGCTCGGCCCTCGGCGCCCTGGCTGGAGCGCTGGTGGCCATCCCGTTGGGTGGTGCCATCCAGGCGATCGGACAGGAGATCTGGAGCCGGACCGGGCCCGCGATGACCGATGACCCGGACCTGCCGCGAAGCGGCCAGGAAGTGGCCGTTCCTGAAGCAGATGCGCCTGCCCACGGGACCCCGGAGCCGGTCCCGTAAGCTGACGGGGTGCATGTCCTGGTTGTGTTGCCCACGTACAACGAATCCGAGAACATCGACCGTGTGCTGCGGAGCGTCCGTTCCGCGTTGCCCGACGCCCACGTACTGGTCGTCGACGACGGCAGTCCCGACGGTACTGCAGAGATGGCCGAGCGGCTGGGGAAGGAGCTCGACAACATCGACGTGCTGCGCCGTTCGGGGAAGTCCGGCCTCGGGAGTGCCTATCGGGCCGGTTTCGCCTGGGGTCTCGAGCGCGGGTTCGACGCCTGCGTGGAGATGGATGCCGACCTGTCCCACGATCCTGCCGCCCTTCCCGGGCTCGTCGCCCCGGTCGCGTCGGGCGCCGAGTTGGCGATCGGCTCGCGTTACGTTCCCGGCGGGGTCATCCCGAACTGGGCCTGGCACCGGCGGCTCTTGTCCCGGGGCGGAAACGTGTACGCCTCGGTCTTGCTCGGACTCGACGTGGCCGACTCGACCTCGGGGTTCCGGGTGTACGCGGCGTCCCTGCTCCAGCGCATCGAGCTCGATGCGATCCGAGCTGACGGGTACGGCTTTCAGATCGAGATGACCTACGAGTCGAGGCGAGCCGGCGCGTCGATCGTGGAGGTTCCGATCCGTTTCGTCGATCGGGTGGACGGTGAGTCGAAGATGTCGATGTTCATCGTGGTCGAAGCGCTTGGCCTGGTCACGTGGTGGGGACTGTTGCGGCTGGTGGGTGCCGGCCATGCCCGTGCACGCACTCCGACGCCGTCCACCCGATCGAGTGCGGATCCGACCCGCTCGACCTGATCCGTTGCCATCACCCGAGGGGCGAGCCACGCCCATCTGGAGCGGTCCGCCGTCCGGCGAGTCCCGGACCGGACCGGTCGCTCCGCTGTGGGGATGATCGACCGCGGGGATGGCCCGGCGGTGTTGCTGCTCCATGGCCAGCCGGGCACGGGCGAGTCATGGATCCCGGTCGCCGACCGCCTGGGTTCCGGTTACCGCGTGCTGGCTCCCGATCGGCCCGGCTACGGCCGTTCCCCCTTCGAAGCCGAAGGCATGGCCGGCAATGCCGATCGTGCGGCGGCGCTGCTGACCGCGTGCGGTGCGGTACCGGCGACGGTGGTCGGACACAGCTGGGCAGGCGGTGCGGCGCTGCTGATGGCCTCTCGTCATCCCGAGGTGGTGCGCTCGCTCGTGCTGGTGGGCTCGGTGGGCACCCCCGACAGCGTCAACAGCCTCGATCGGCTGCTGCTCCAACCGGTCATCGGCGACGCACTGGCTGCGGCCGGGCTCATCGGGATCGGTAGCGTGCTTCCCCGGGTTCGACGGCACGTTGCGTTCCGGTTGCACCGCGGCGAGCGGCCGGTGCGATCATCTCCGGCGAGCGGACCGGTCGCAGGGCACGCCGGCTCGCGGGTGGCCCGAGCGATCAGCTACCTGGTGGCGACGCTGCCGGACGAGGAGATACCGGGCGGTTGGGCCGAGCTGTGGGGACGGGGACGCCGGACGTTCCTGACCGAACAGCGCGCGCTGATGGACGAGCTCGGCGACGTGGCCGCGGTGCTGGGTGCGATCGACGTGCCCACCACCGTGATGGCGGGGGAGTGGGACCTGGTCGTACCGGTGGCGGCGGCGCGGTCACTGGCGGCGGCCATCCCCGGCGCTGAGCTGGTCCTCGTCCCCGGAGCGGGGCACTTCCTCGCTCGAGACGCACCCGATGCGGTGGTCGCCGCCATCGCCGCCGGCGCGCGCCGAGCGGTCGACTAGCCGGTCCGGACGCTCCGGAACCGGCGGTGCCCGCCTGCGCCGACCGGGTGCGCCGGATCGTCGACGATGGCGTCGAGGACGGCCGCCAGCTTCAGTTCGGTCTCCGCCAGCTCCGCCTCGGGGTCGGAGCCGAGGACGATCCCGACCCCAGCCGCCAGTCGGGCGGTGGTCCCGCAGAGCAGCGCGGCCCGGATCCCGACCACCCACGTCCCGTCTCCTCCCGCGTCGACGTAGCCCACCGGGCCGGCGTAGGAACCCCGCTGGTCGGGCTCGAGCGTTGCGATCAGCTCCAGCGCCCGTTGGCGGGGGACGCCACCCACCGCCGGCGTGGGGTGGAGGAGCGCCACCAGGTCGAGCACGCTTGACACGGGGTCGGCGGGGGAGCGGAGGATGCCGTGGATGGCCGTTCCGAGGTGGACGATGTTGCGGAGCCGGACCGGCTCGGGGTTGGCCGGAACATCGAGGTGGATGCAGAGGGGCGCCAGGATCTCGGTGATGGCGTCCGTCACGAACCGGTGCTCCGCGGCATCCTTGGGCGAGGCTTGCAGGGCGACGCCGTCCTGGTCGGCGTCACGGGCCCTGGTGCCGGCGAGCGGACGGCTGTAGATGTGTGCG
The DNA here is from genome assembly GCA_027365055.1 of bacterium. Lineage (GTDB taxonomy): Bacteria > Actinomycetota > Acidimicrobiia > Acidimicrobiales > RAAP-2 > DASZIT01. The sequence continues at coordinate 4,238 of DAHXOD010000041.1, read as the reverse complement.
CCGGCTCGCCGCACCAGCAGCTCCGGGCTGGCTCCCACGAACTGTCCCTCGTCGGTGGGCACCGAAAAGAGCGTGCAGTCCGGCTCCAGCACCCTCCAGCGGGCGAGCAACGCGACCACGTCGACCGGGGCAGCCAGGTGCAGATCCACCTGACGGGCCAGGACCACCTTCGAGAGGGCACCGGACTCGAGAGCAGCGAGGGCGGCCCCCACGGCGTTTCGGAAGTGCTCGTCGGAGGTAGCGGGCACGATCTCGGGCCCGGTCGATCCCGACGGCTCCCGATCGGCTCGCTCCGTCGTCAGCGTCGTCTCCTCTGTCGCCGACGGACCGTCGAGGCAGGCCAGCACCGTGGCCAGGGCACCTTCGGGGTCGGTGTCGACGGCGGTCACCCAGGCCCCGTGGCGGTCCCGGCCGAAGAGCACCGCCGGCACCACGAGCCGTCCGGGGTGGGTCTGGTCGAACGGGAGCGCACCGAAGGCCCGCACGGCGCGAGCGGGGTCGCCGAGCTCGTCGTCGCAGGCGATGGCGGCCAGGGTCCGCTGGGCGTGCGCCAGATCCTCGGGATGCTCCCTGCCGCTGCGGAGTGGCAGCACCAGCGCGGCGCCCCGCCCCGACAAGGCTTGGTCGCCGTCGTCGAACACGATGTCCGACGGTCCCGCCGCCGGGAAGGGATCGACGGCAGTCCGGGTGGGAAGGCGGCGGCGCACTGCCCGCAGGGGGAGCGCGGCGTCCGGTGCTTGCGTGGTCGGTCGGGTCACGGCCTGCCGCTCCGGGTGGCGGTGATGAGCTGGCTCAGGCCACCGCTCAGCGCTCGCCGGTTGACTGTCGAAAAGCCGGCCGCGGCCAGCATCGGCCGCAACACCTCGATGGGCGGGAGGTAGGCCGTCGATCGAGGCAGGTACCGGTAGGCAGCTCCGTCGGAGAGCATGCCACCGATGACCGGCACCACCCGCCGGAACCAGATCCGGTCACCGACCCGGAGCAGTCCGTGCTCGGGTTCGGCCACCTCGAGGATGCAGAGCCGTCCTCCGGGGCGGACGACCCGCTCGAACTCACGGAACACCGACTCCAGGTCGGTGAAGTTGCGGAGCGCGTAGCCGCACGTGATCCCGTCGACCGAGCGGTCGGCGACCGGCAGGGCGGAGGCGTCCGCTTCGACCAGGGGAGCGCCGGTACGGTTGGCGGCGAGCATGCCCCACGACAGGTCGATCCCGAACGGACGGAGCCCGGCGTCGGTGAGGATGCGAAGGAAGTCGCCGGTACCGCAGGCCAGGTCCACGACGGTCGATCCGGCGGGTAGCCCCAACGCGGTCACCGACTGCGAACGCCACCGGACATCGAGGCCGAAGGTCATGACCCGGTTGACGAGGTCGTAGCGGGGGGCGATGGTGTCGAACATGGACCTCACCAGGGCCGTCTTTTCGGCACCCGTCGGAAGGTCGGCCTCCGCCGCCCGGGCGGCCTGGTCGAACCGGACGGTCGCGGCCTCCCTCTCGGGCCGTGCGTCCGTCCGGTCGTTCGGTGCGCTCACGGTTCCACCCGTGCGTCCGAGGTGAGGATCCGACCGGCTTCTTCCAGGACGAGGCGACGCTCGGCGTCACTGCCGACCTGTTCGATGTGCTCGACCGCTTCGTTCAGGAGCGTCCGCATGAAGTGGTGGGCGACCAGGGTGTGGACCGCAGGGAGCAGCTGGCGGAATGCCCGGGCCAGCCGATTGGTGTCGTCGCTGTCGCCCGGCTCGTTGGTGCCTGCGGGCTCGTTGGTGTCTGCAGGCTGGGCGGCGGAGGCGGGCTGGGCGGCGGATGGGCGGCGGATATGGGTGGAGAAGAGTTCCACCGCCTGGCGTGCGACGTCCTGGGTGGCCGCATGGTGCCGCCGGGAGAGGGAGAGCAGCTCGGTCAGCGGTATGCCCCATTCGAGGAGCAGCAGCCCGGCACGCGCGGCGATGACGTCCTCGTCCGTGTAGCGGTCTTCGGTCCCGATCCGACGGGGCACCAGCAGTCCCTCGGCTTCGACCGCCTTGAGGAGGGCGAGCGGCACACCGGTGCGGTCTGCCAGCGTTTCGAGCGTGTACCACGCTCCACGGTCACCGTCGGCCGGTTCGTGGCCGGGACTGCCGTCGCGAGCACCGCTGAGCTCCTCGACCAGCGCTTCGTCGGCGGCATCGAGGTCGCCGGCGAGGATGCGGGCCATGGTGGCCAGCGAGAACCCGCGGGCCTGGAGACTGCGGATCCGAACGATCCGTACGCGGTGATCCTCGTCGTACCAAGCGACTCGGCCCTGGCGCCGGGGAGGGTCGAGGAGGCCCCTGCTCTGGTAGTAGCGGATGGTGTCCACCGACACCCCGGTGCGATTGGCCAGCTCCTCGACGCGCATGTCCATGCGCCCACTCTAGGAGTAAATACTCCAACGGTGTGAGCAGGTCGTGGAAACGCTCAGTCAGGCGTAGTAGCGGTAGACCACCTGAGCGACGCAGCTGGGCTTGGAGGAGCCTTCGGTTTCGAGCACCAGGTCGAGCACCGCCTGGATGCCTCCGGTGACATCTTCGACCGAGACGAGCGTGGCCCCGAGGCGGAGATTGCTGCCCACGGGGACCGGCGACGGGAAGCGGACCTTGTTGCAGCCGTAGTTGACGCCGAGGGAGATGCCCTCGACCACCAGGACCTCGCCCAGGAACACCGGCGCCAACGAGAGCGTCAGGTAGCCATGGGCGATGGGGCCTCCGAACGGACCGGACTTGGCTCGTTCGGGATCGACGTGGATCCATTGGTGGTCACCGGTGGCGTCGGCGAACAGGTTCACCTGGGCCTGGTCGACCCGGTGCCAGTCGCTGTAGCCGAGGTGGTGACCGACCAACTCGGAAAAGGCTGCGATCCCCTGCACGGTGGTTGTCATGGCCGGAGTGTAGAGGAGGGACCGGCACCTGCTCCACCGGAGCGGTGTCCCGGTGGGCAGGCATACCTATGACCGAAGTTCAGTGATCCCTCAGGCGGTCGGCTCGCTACGGTGGCCGCATGGATCCTCGGCATCATCATCGGAACCTGCAGGGCGGGGGGGCGCGGGCCGCCGTGTTCGGGATCAGCGACGGCCTGGTCTCCAACGTCGCGCTGATCCTCGGCATGGCGGGCGCCAACGCATCGGCCGGGGCGGTCCGCCTGGCCGGCCTGGCCGGCCTGGTCGGCGGGGCGTTCTCGATGGCGGCCGGCGAGTACGTGTCGATGCGAGCCCAGTCCGAGCTGCTCCAACGGGAGCTGACGGTCGAGCGAGACGCCATCCGTAAGGAGCCCGAGGACGAGCGACGGGAGCTGGTGGCCATCTACGAGCAGCGAGGGCTCGACTCGAACTTGGCTGAGGAGCTGTCGACCGCCATGATGCGGGACCCGCAGATCGCGCTCGAGACCCACGCCCGCGAAGAGCTCGGGATCGACCCGGATGAAACCGGGAACCCGATCCAGTCGGCGGTGTCCTCGTTCGTGATGTTCGCGATCGGTGCCTTCGTCCCGCTGTTGCCCTGGTTGGTCAGCCACGGAGCCGTCGCCATGTGGTGGTCCGTCGGTCTGAGCGCAGTCAGCGCCTTCGGGGTCGGGAGCGCACTCGCCTGGTTCACCGGCCGGTGGTGGCTGTGGTCGGCGACCCGTCAGCTGCTGATCTCCGGGTTGGCCGCAGGGGTCACCTTCACCATCGGGCACCTGGTCGGCGCCGGCTAGGAGACGCCGGTCGGCCCGGCATGCCCGGTCGAAGCCCCTGGCCGAGGGGGGGCGGTGAGAACGTAGGCGCGGTCGACGTGGTGCTCGGTGAACCCGAGCGACCGGTAGAGGCCCATCGCCGCGTCGTTGCTGCCGTCGACGTAGAGCATGCCCGACCGGATGCCCTGGTCGGCCAGCCACGCCAGACCGGCCAGGGTGAGCCCCCGGCCCAGGTGGCGCCCGTGAGCCTCGGGGTCGACCGAGATCACGTAGATCTCGCCGACGGGCGGGTTCGTCCCCCGGTGGACCTTGGTCCAACACGATGCCACGATGCGGCCGCCGACTTCGTGGACACGGAACCCGTCGGGGTCGAACCAGGGCTCGTGCTCGCGTGCCTCGATGGTGGCGAGGTCCCAGCCTCCCTGTTCGGGGTGGCCGGCGAAGGCGCGGTTGTTGGTCCTCAGCCACGCCTCCTCGTCGGCGCCGGGGACGAAGGCGCGGGTCGCCACCCCGGGGCCGGCGCCCACCAGGGGAAGCGGGACCCGCAGCTGG
>DAHXOD010000040.1 GCA_027365055.1 bacterium | reverse complement strand
ATGGAGCCACCATGGCACTGTTTCCAGTGGACAGTGAAACTCTTTCCTACCTGAGATTAACGGGAAGAAGCGAGGAACATATGGAACTGGTTGAAAAATACCAGAAGGAGCAGGGTATATTCGGCATAGATTCAGAGGCCGAATATTCCGAGGTTGTGGATATGAATCTTTCTAAAATCAGGCCAAGTGTCTCCGGACCAAAGCTGCCACAGCAGAGAGTCCACCGACCCTGGAACCTCGGGTGTGACCAGCACGGGCTTCGGGCACATCCGTGGCCCGCGACATCCGGGGCCCCGCAGTCTCCAGATCGACCGTCACCACCGGAGCCCCGGGGTGACCATCACCGCCAGCCCCGAGGAGCGTGACCGAGTGCAGCACCTGACCCTCGCCTTCGACGACAACCTCGGCTATCCCGACGGCCTGATCGGCCACCTCGAGCACACCGTGTCGACGTCGTGCTCGGAGCCGGTCGGGGTCGCCATGGACTCGTTTCACGATCTCGGTGCGATGATCGCCTCGTTCGCACGCGGCGAGGCCCAGCTCATGTTCCTCCCGTGCGGCTGTCTGCCGGCCGTCACCGGCCCCGTGGCGGGGATCGCCCAGGCGACGACCGGACCCGACCGCTCGACCTCGCTCACCAGCGTCCTGGTCGTCGCCGCCGGTGTCGATGCCGACTCGGTGGGGGCCGCCGCCGGGCTCCGCTTCGCCGCGATCAACGAGTACTGCACCACCAGCTACTGGGGTCCCCAGTTCCTGGCCCGCCAGCACGGCACCACCTTCGACTCGCTCGCCCACCCGGTCTGGGTGAACGGCTTCGACGACCTGGTCGACAGCCTCGGCGACGGACGGGCCGAAGCGGCGATGGTCTGGCTCCCCTACCTCGAGCGCCACGCCGACCAGGCCGCCCACCTCCGCGAGCTGGGGCGCCTGGTCGACCTGCCGGCCCCCCTCCTGGTGGGCAACCTCACCCTCGATCCGTCGATCCGCGGCGCGCTCGACGGGTCGGTGCCGTTCGAGGCCACCGGCCCTTCGCTCTTCACCGGGCTCGCCTCCCCGGACCGGCAGGGGATCGAGGAGTTCAGCCGTCACCTCCGGTCGGTCCGGCCCGGCATCACCGTGGCCGAGGTGGCCTGAGCCCCGCGGATCCGCCCAGACGGGGAGCGGCGGATCGCTCGGCCGGGCGGCAGCGCCCGTTGCCCTCCGACCGGGGAGCGGGGCCGGTCGCCCGGTCGGCGTGCCGGGCCGCTGGATCGCTGGGCCGACCTACGATGGCGGGGCGATGCCGACCGACCCTGACGTGATCAGCGCCATCGAGTCCGCGTTGGCAGGCGAACCCGGAAATGCACCGTTGCGGGTGCACCTCGCCGGTCTGCTCCTCGAAGCCGGTCGTCCCGGCGACGCCCTGGCGCAACTCGAGCTGGTCCTCGCCGCCACGCCCGACCACCTCGATGCCCTCGGTCTCGCCACCACGGCCGGCACGACGCTCGGGGATCCCCGGGCCCCGGGCTGGGCCAGGCTGCACGCCGCGATCGGCGGTGAGCCCGAGGCCTCACCCCGAGGAGCGCAGCCGTTCGCCCCACCCGAACCCGAACCCGAACCCGCTCCCGCTCCACCCACTCCAACCGCACCCGAGCCGTTCGCCGCACAAGGCGGAACCGTCGGCAGCGGAGGCTCGGACCAACCAGACTGGGACCAGTTCCTCCGCGAGGTCCTGGAGGACGCGGGCCAGCTCGAGCCCATCACCCTGGCCGATGTCGGTGGGCTCCGCGACGTCAAGGAGCGCCTGGAGCTGTCGTTCCTCGCACCGATGCGGAACCCCGAGCTGCGCCGGGCCTACGGTGCCCACGTCCGGGGTGGTCTCCTCCTGTGGGGACCGCCGGGCTGCGGAAAAACCTTCCTGGCGCGGGCGGTCGCCGGCGAGCTGGGGGCGAGGTTCGTCACCGTCGGCCTCCACAACGTCCTCGACATGTGGCTCGGCAATTCGGAGAAGCAGCTCCACGAGCTGTTCGAGCTGGCCCGGCGCTCCACGCCGTGCGTCCTCTTCTTCGACGAGGTCGATGCCATCGGCCACGCCCGCATGGATCTCGGCCGCAGCGCGGCGCGCAACGTGGTCGCCCAGCTGCTGACCGAGCTCGACGGCATCGAGCACTCGAACGAGGGGCTGTTCGTCATCGGTGCCACCAACCAGCCCTGGGACGTGGACCCGGCACTCCGGCGCCCGGGCCGGTTCGACCGGACGATGCTCCTCCTCCCGCCCGACGCCGAGGCCCGGGCCGCCATGTTCCGGTTCCACCTGCGCGACCGGCCGCTCGGACCGGTGGACATCGACCAACTGGCCACCGAGCTGGCGGCGTCCTCCGACGGTCTGTCGGGAGCCGACATCCGCCTGGTGTGCGACGAGGCCGCCGAACGCGCCCTGGCCGAAGCCATCCGGACCTCGACCGTGCAACCGATCACCGCCGATCAGCTCCGGGGCGCCATCGCCGGTACCCGGCCGAGCGCCGACGCCTGGTTCGAGTCCGCCCGGAACCACGTCCGCTACGCCAACAACGCCGGGGAGTACGACGAGCTGGCCGACCACCTCCGCCGCCGCCGTCGGCGCTAGGCACCCGACGTGGCCGACGAGATCGACGGGATGGACGAGGCCGGGCGGACGGACGGGACCGAAGGGGGTCAGCGCACGGCGGCCCTGCTGGCCGAGGCCGATGCCCTGATCCGCCTCCGCCGCTACGGGCCGGCCGCGGAGCGGGCCCGCCAGGCATCGGCCCTCGCCCCACTCGACTACCGGCCGTTCTGCGAGTGGTCACGGGCCCTCTACGGTGCCGAGCGGTATCACGAAGCTGGCGAGATGGCCGACGAGGCCATCCGGTTGGCTCCGACCACTGCCGTCGGCTTCCGCCTCAAAGCCACCGCGCTCTCCACGCTGGCCCGCACCAGTGGGAGCGACCGGAAGGTGATCGGCCGAGCTGCGGTGACCGCAGGCCGCGAGGCGGTGCGACTGGCCCCGGCTGACGCGACCGGCCACATCGTGCTCGCCCAAGCGCTTCCGCTGGTCGGGGCCCTGCGCGAGGCCGACGCCTCGATGCAACGAGCCATCGCCCTGGCCCCCAACGCCGCCGCCACCTGGGTTGCCGCCAGCCTGGTCGCCCTGTCGGCCAAGCACTGGCGGGCAGCCGTCGACGCCTGCCAGCGGGCGCTGGCCATCGACCCCGACAATTACGCGGCCCTCAACAACCTCGGCGTCGCCCTCCGTGCCGCAGGCAGGGGCCGGGCCGGCAACGAGGCGCTCGCCCGGGCGGCCCGGGTCGACCCGGATGCACCGACCGCCCGGCGGAACCTGTCACGGGCCGGGATCTACGTGATCAGAGCCGTCGTGCTGGTGCTGCTGTTGCCGCTGCTCCTCGTCGCCCACGTCGGCTTCCTCCTCTACCTCGCGGTCGTGATCGGGAGCAACCTCCTCATCTCGCGGAACCCGGGCCTCGTGTCGCGGATGGAGCGCTGGGCCGCACCGGTGGCGCTGCGTCTGTCCAAGCACTCGGATGGTCCCGTCGAGCAGACGGGGCGATCCGGTCGAGGGTGGAGGCGGTGGGGGTCCCACCGGGAGGAGAGCCGGCCCGACCAGCCGTGGTCGGCATTCGCCGGTCGGCACCCGATCACCACCCCGGCCGCGGTGATCGGTGCGATCGGCGAGCGGGTGCGGAGGTTGCGGACCGGACGCTGATCACGGTGCCCACCCGGCTCCGGGATCCGCTTCGACCACGGCGGTGTCCACGTCGGCACGACGCGGTGGTCGCCGCAATCGGTCACCGGTCACCGGTCACCGACCGCCCCTCACCGCCGTACCGATGACAGAGGTGGCTCCCCCCGCGACAACGCAGATCAGCAACTGACGGAGCGCCGACCACAGCCACGAGCGTCCGGTGAAGATCGAGAGCACCCCCCCGACCGCCAGTGCGGCGACACCGGTGAGGAGCACCGCCACCAGCGCCGCGCGGGGACCGGATGCGAAGAAGAAGGGTGTCAGGGGGATCGCAGCCCCGACGGCGAACGCCACGAACGAGGCCAGCGCAGCACGCCAGGGCGACCCCAGGCTGTCCCGGTCGATCCCGAGCTCCTCGCGGACGTGCGCGTCGAGCGCCCGGTCCGCATCCTCCATCATCGTTGCTGCGAGCCTTCCAGCCAAGTGGGGTTCGAGACCGCGCTCCTCGTACAAGTTGGCCAGTTCCTCCCGTTCGGACTCCGGGCTCCGGTGAATCTCGTCCCGTTCGACCTCGATCTCCCGCTCGAACAGCTCGCGCTGGGCTCGCATCGAGACGTACTCGCCCGCCGCCATCGAGAAGGCTCCCCCGAGCAGGCCGGCGAGACCGGCGAGCCGGACCACGCTGTCCGAGGTCTGCGCGGCCGCTATCCCGAGCACGAGCGACACGTTGGAGACGAGCCCATCGCTGATGCCGAACACCGCCGCCCGCGCTCCCCCGTCCCCGACGTTGCGGTGCTGACGTTCGATCGCGGTGTGGGACGATGCGGGCGCAGTGCCGTGATCGCTCATGGGATCGACAGCTCGCTCGGCACGGCAGGGTCGACCCCTGCGTCCACCGACGATCCGGCGCCGCGCCGCTGCAGCTCCGCCGCCAGCAGCCGGACAACCTCACGCCAGTCACCGACGATCCCCACATCGCAATGAAGGAAGACGGGTGCTTCCCGGTCGGAGTTGACAGCGAGCACCGTGCCGGCGTCCCTCACGCCGACCATGTGGTTGAGCTTGCCCTTGATCCCGATGGCCACGTACAGCCGCGGTGCGATGGTACGACCGGTGATCCCGATCTGGCGCGACCGCGGGAGCCACCCGCGGTCGGTGACCTTCCGGGTGCCGGCGAGCTCCGCACCGAGCACGGCGGCCAGCCGCCGGACCTCGGGGTACGAATCCGGATCCACCCCAGCCCCGACACCGATCACGACCGGTGCCCGCGAGAGCGTCTCGAAGTCGTCGTCCTTCCAGGACGACTCGATCCGAACACGGCCTCTCACCCGCCCGTCCAGCCGCGTCACCACCGCTTCCCCCTCTCCGCTGCGGATGCCCGGGAGAGGGAGCACGCCCGGACGCACCGTTGCCATCTGCAGCGGTGACGTGGCGGTGATCGCCGCCAGCCTGGTCCCTCCACAGGCGGGCTTCCATGCCACCAGCCGACCGTCGGTGACCTCGAGCTCCAGCGCGTCGCCGGTCAGGCCGGCCCCGAGCGCGGCGGCCAGCCGTGATGCGACCTCACGCCCCCAGTAGGAGGCAGGGGCCAGCATCACGGCCAGGCCGTGCTCGCTCGCCCACGGGACGGCAGCCGCCGCGAAGTCCTCCTCGGTCTCGATGCCTCCGATCTCCACCAGCTCGTCCGCACCCCAACGCCACACCTCCCGGGCATCGGCCGGCTCGGGACCGACGGCGACCACCCGGCCGTCGAGCCCCGAGGCCAGCGACACGGCGCATCCGAGGAGCTCGCGGGCGAAGTCCGGGCGGCCCGGTTCGAGCAGCACGCCGACGAGTGGCCCGTCCGGTCGGTGCAGGCCGGGACCGTCCATCGCCGGGAGAGACTCCCGTGGCTCCTCGTCGAGGGCGCCGGACGCTTCGAGCAGGCACACTGCGGTGTCGACCTGCCTCTCGACGGGCCCGACACAGCATCGTGCGAGGCGGTGCGACTCCAGCATCCGCACCGTGCCGACCCGGGTCGGGCTCGCGGCGGCACCCCACGGGCCCCGGTCGGAGAGATCGCCGGCCCGGAGCCGCCTCACCCGGGAGGAGGGGATCGCCTCCCATGCCTCCGGGGGCATCTTCGCCGGCGGGCAGAGTCGCTCGGCCACGGCGAGCACGGCGGGCAGCCTGACGGTCGCCACGCGCCAGCCGTCGTCCTGTTCACAGCGCACCCGGGCGGTGTCCCCCGTCTCGCTCAGGTGCAGCTCCCGCACGGCCGAAGCGAAGGGGAGATCGAGCAGTTCGGCCAGCTCGGGACCGACCTGGCCGGTCTCGGAGTCCAGCGAGGACCGGCCGACGAGGATCAGGTCGAACGGCCCCTCCTGACGGGCCAGGGCAGCCAGCGCCCGGGCCGTGGCGAGCGTGTCCGACCCGGCGAAGACCGGGTCACTGAGGAGGATCGCCTCGTCGGCACCCCACGCCAGGGCCTCCCGCAGGATGTCCTCCGCCTCTGGAGGACCCAGCGAGACCACGGTGCAGCACCCGCCCGTCGAGCGAGCGACCTCGACCCCCTTGGCGACAGCCCGCCTGCAGTAGGCGTTCATCTCGAGCGGCACGCCGTCCCGGAGCATCCTCCCCGACGGTCCGAGCAGGAGCGAGTCTGCCCGAGGGACCTGCTTGGCGGTGATCAGTACGTTCATGACGGTGGTTCGTTCCCTTCGTTGTGTCGGTCATCGATCGACGTCGGCGGCACCGGCCCGGTACCGGCTGCTCTCCCACCGGGATCCACGGTGCTCCCGGAGTCCCTCCCCCGCTCCCGGGCCGGGAACCGGGCACGGACGAGTGCGCCACCGCCGTCGCGGTTGCGCACCTCGACGGTGCCTCCGTGCGCCTCCACCAGCACCCGGACGATGGCGAGCCCGAGCCCGGTGCCACCGGTGTCCCGTGACCGTTCGGGGCCCCCTCGGCTGAAGCGCTCGAAGGCCCGGGGAAGGTACCCCGCCGGGAAGCCGGGCCCACGATCACCGACCTCGACGGTCACCCAGTCCGCGTCGCGACGGAGCGTGAGCTCCACCGATCGGGTCCCGGTCGCATGCCCAAGTGCGTTCTCCACCAGGTTGGCGACCACCTGGCGGAACCGGTTGGCATCGACCGACGCGGTGACCGCAGGTTCGGCGTCGAGGACCAGGGCGACTCCCTGGACATCAGCCTGGTGCCGCAGCGACTGGAGGGCGTCGACGGCCAGTGGCTCGAGCGGCCGCATCGCGAGGTCGAGCGACAGCTCGTTCTCGTCGCCCCGGGCGATGAGGAGGAGATCCCGGGTGAGGAGCGACATCTGGCCGACCTCGCGCCCGACGATGTCGAGTGAGGCACGGACCTCCTCCAGGGAGCGGCCGGGTTGCCTGGCGACGTCGAGCTCGGCGCCGATCCCGGCGAGCGGCGTGCGCAGCTCGTGGCTTGCCGCCGTCACGAACTCCTTCTGCCGGGCAAGCGCTCCCTGGAGGCGATCCAGCAGATCGTTCAACGTCTGGGCGAGTCGCCGTATCTCATCCCGGGGAGCCGGGACGACGAGACGTCGATCCGGCGAACCGGTGGAGATGGTCGTCGCCTCCAACCGGAGCTGCTCGACCGGACGGAGCGCCCGTCCGGCGAGCACCCATCCGCCGGTGCCGGCGATCACGACCAGGAGCGGACCGATCAGCACCAGCCATTCCCGAACACGCGCCAGGGAGCTGTCCAGCTCGTCGAGGGAGGCACCGACCACCAGGACCCGACCGGGCTTCCCCGCCGCCGGCTCAGCCAGCAGGAAGCGGGGATTCCGCCACGCCCGCCGGTCGACCGTCACGAACACCCTCGTCCGGGCGGCGGCGGCGACCTGACGTCTCGACAGGAGCCGCACCGGTCCGGCTCCCTCGGTCGTGTACTCGACGGCACCGGCGTCCGAGAGCACCTGGGCGACGCTCTGGTCCCGCGCGGGTGCCGCCGGCCGGCCTCCCCCGACCAGGGGCAGTGCGCCGGCGGCCAGATCGGCGGCCACCCGTTGGGCGCGCCGGGACAACGAGTCGTGCACCGTGGCACGGATGCCGCTGCTCAGGCTCGCTTCGAGCGCCAGCGACCCGGCGATCACGAGCGTGGCCGCGGTGAGCGTCACCACGACGGCGAGCTGAAGACGGATCGACATTCAGGAGTGCTCGGTGGCACGCAGCCGGAACCCGACGCCGTACAAGGTCTCGATGTGGCTCTCGGCGCCCGTCCGGTCGAGCTTCCGCCGGAGGCGCGCCACGTGGGCATCGATGAGGTTCTTCGAGACCGCGGACGGTTCGTTCCACAGGGCGCTCGCGATGCTGGACCGGGTGAGCACCAGGCCCGGACGTTGCACGAAGTAGGTGAGCAGCTCCATCTCCCGGTGGGTCAGATCGAGCTCGTCGTCCCCCCGCCACGCCTTACGGGCCAGGACGTCGATCCGGAGGTCCCCCGCCTCGACCACCACGTCTGCACCGGTCCGCCTGCCGCGGATCGCGATGCGGAGCCGGAGCACGAGCTCTTCGAGGCTGAACGGCTTGACCAGGTAGTCGTCCGCCCCCTGTCGGAGCCCGGCGACCCGATCCTCGATCGCGCCGAGTGCGGTCACCATGACGATCGGGGTCAGATGACCGGCAGCACGCAACCGACGACAGACATCCCGTCCGTCGAGCCCGGGAAGGAGCAGATCGAGCAGGATCGCGTCGAACCCACCGTCCGCCTCGAGCACGAACGCCACCGCCTCGAGCCCGTCACCCACGTGGACGACGGTGAACCCCTCCTGGGTGAGATACCTCCGGAGCGCGGAGACGATCACCGGGTCGTCCTCGACGACCAGGACCCGCGGAGGCACCGGACCCTTGACCCGGATCGGGTCATCCATGGCGACCGGCCGGGGAGGCGGCGCATGCTCCGTCCTCGGGCATGCGCCGCCTCCCCACGGTGACGTGGTCCCGACGGTGCCTGTCGATCCTGATGGTCGGCAGGGCACGGGATCGGGATCAGATCGCACTCGCTCCACTCATGTACGAGTTCCCCTGCGACTGCAAGCTCTGCAGCGCCGCGGCCACCGAGGTCTTGCCGGTCACCGCGTTGAAGAAGGCGGTGTCGAGCGCCGCTTGCACCTCCTTATAGCTGTCGCTCACCGGTCGGGGGACGGTGTAGGGCGACTCGACCGCCTGGATCGTTGCCGCCTGTCCCGGGTGGCTGGCCAGGAACGACGCCGGCATGGCGGCGATCCCTGCCCGGGTCTCGGGCGGGTATCCGGTGAGCTCAGCGAATCGGACCTGCTGCGCCGGCTCGAACCACCACTTCACGAACGTAAGCGCCGCCTCGTCCTGGGCATGGGTATGGCCCTTCGGGAGCACGAATCCCAGACCTTGCACCAGGTTGGCCGCGTGACCCGTCGTACCGGCCGGCTCGACGAAGGCGCCGACCGGGAACTTTCCCCCGACCCCGATCAGCGTCTTCTGGTAGCCCGCCGACGTGCCGTCGATCATGGCCATCTTTCCAGCCGCCAGGTCCTCCCGGAGCGTGGTCCCATGATGGAACTGGAGCTCGCCGGCCGCCGCGAGGTCATGGAAGTACGTGAACGTGGTCTGCCCGGCGGCGCTGTCGAAGTTGACCGAGGTGCCGACACCGTTGCCGCCCTTCAGCATGGTGCCGCCGTTGCTCATGAAGGCAGGGAGGATGTGGGCCGAGGAATCCTTCCATCCGATCGGGATCACTCCCAGGGCCTTGAGCTTGGCGGCGTCGGCGGCCATCTCGGTCAAGGTGGTCGGGGGCGAGGCGATGCCCGCCTGGGCGAACAGCGCCTTGTTGTAGTCGACGATCGAGACCTTCGAGTCGGTCTCGAGCCGGTAGTGCTGCCCGTTCACCTCGCCGTTGCTCCACACCGCCGGCACAAAGTTGCTCTGCGACAGTTCGCTACTGCCGTGGATCAGGCTGTTCCACGAGACGAGGGCGTTCCCCTTCACGAACTGGCCGTCGTAGTGGCTGATCTCGGCAAGGACCGGTGGATTGCCGGCCGCTGTCGCAGCCAGGAGCTTCTTCGACGCCTTGGTGACCACGATCGTGACATGGTCCGACTTGTGACTGGCATCGAACGCGTTGACCAGGCTGGTCATCGCGTCGCCGACGGGTCCGCCGTTGTGCGACTCCCAGAACGAGACGTTGACCGGGGAGGCGGCGGCGCCGGTCGACGTGCCGGCCGACGCGCCCGAAGTACCGCAGGCGGTCAGGAGCACCGCCGCGACCACCGACAGCGCCCCGAAGCGAGCCGGGCCGAGCTTCGCCCTCGGCCCGCGGTCCCGGGTGACGGCCATGCTCGTCGCTCGCCACCTACTCCGGTTGATGTACTGGGAAAGCCGACCTCGAACCTTTGACATTGTCTTTCGTCCTCCGTGGTAGTTGGTTCTGGGATGGGGATGGATGGGGATGGATGGGATGGATGGGGGTGGATGGGGTGGATGGGAAGGGATCCGGGCCGGCACGAGCGCTCGAGCTGCATCGAGCGGCTACGAGTTGACCCCGCTGTCGCGACCTGCCACACCGGCGACGATGTACCGCTGGAGCAGAAGGAAGACGATCACCACCGGCAGCAGGGCCAGCAGGACCGCTGAGGTCAACTTCCGCCAGTTGGCCTCGAAGGTCTGCATGTAGTGGCTGAGCGCGATCTCGATCGGCTGCACCGAATGGGAGGTCGTCATGATCAGCGGCCACTGGAACTGGTTCCACGAGACGATGAAGGTGAGGAGGGCGACGGTCACCACCGCGGGACGCGCCAGGGGAAGGGCGACCTTCCAGATGTACCGCAGGTGCCCGACGCCTTCGAGGCGAGCGGCTTCCCAGTACTCCCGTGGCAGTGTCTTGAAGAACTGACGGAACAGGATGATGCCGAACGTGCTGGCCGCGAACGGGATGATCTGCACCCAGTAGGTGTTGAGGAGGTGCAGGCGCAGCACGATCGAGTACTGCGGGATCAAGAGGGCCTGGGCCGGCAGCATAATGACCGCCAGCACCACGAAGAAGAAGAATGAGTTCCCCTTGAACCGCAGCTCGGCCAGTGCATAGCCGGCCGTCGCCG
The DNA here is from genome assembly GCA_027365055.1 of bacterium. Lineage (GTDB taxonomy): Bacteria > Actinomycetota > Acidimicrobiia > Acidimicrobiales > RAAP-2 > DASZIT01. The sequence continues at coordinate 3,033 of DAHXOD010000040.1, read as the reverse complement.
AGGTGAGGATCACGAGCAGAACGGTCGCGCCCGAGATGAACACCGTATTGATCATGTACCGGAGCCAACTGGTGTGTTCCAGCACGTAGAGGAACGCTCCGGTGTGAAATGCAGGTACGAAGTTCGGGGGGATGGAGAACACCCCGGCATGGGTGTTGAATGCGGTCACCAGCACCCAGTACAAGGGGAAGGCAAAAAGGACGGCGATCACCACCACGGCGATCCATCGAGCGATGCGGCCCAGGGCCAGGGGCTTCGGAATGCTGCGCACGGCACGTCCGTCCTCGGCCGACACCTTGTTCGAACGCTCCCTCGTGAGGCTCATCGGTAGAACACCATGCGATTGGAGATCCATTTCTGTACGAGGGTGAGGAGCAGAATGATGCCGAACAGCACCAGGCTCATGGCCGCGGCCAGACTGAAATGGTCGTAGATGAATGCGGTCTGGTACACGAGCAGCGCATCGGTGGTCGTTGCGAACGCGGGGCCGCCGGCCCCTCCGTGGGGACCACCGGTCATCGCATAGATCTGCGAGAACGCCTGCCAGCTGTTCACGGTCGCCAGGATCGTGACGAAGAAGGTCGTGGGGGAGAGCAGGGGCCACACGATGCGATGGAAGATCCGGTGTCGCTTCGCCCCGTCGAGCCGGGCCACCTCGAGAAGGTCCCGCGGCACGTTGGACAGACCGGCGAGGAAGATGATCACGTAGAGCCCCAGGGAGTGCCAGAGGCTGTCGATCATCACCGCCGGCAACGCCCAGTGCACGCTCTCGAGCCAGTTGAGCGCCGGGAGGTGGAGAAAGCGCAGGACGGTGTTGGCCAGCCCGAACTGGGGATTGAAGATCCAGACCCAGATGATCGAGGTGGCCACCACCGGAGTGACGTGGGGGAGGAACACCGCGGCCCGCCAGACCCCGCCACGTCGTGCGGTCACCGCCTCCTTCAGCACCAGGGCGATACCCATGGCGAGCAGGACGGTGGCCGGGATCATCACCACCGTGTAGTAGGCGGTCGTGACCAGCGAGTGGAGGAAGAGGGGCTGGTGGAAGAGCGTGCGGAAATTGGCGAGCCCGACGAACCGGGTCGCCGAGGAGAGGATCCCCCAGTGGAAGAACGAGATGTAGATCAGGTAGGCGGCCGGGATGTAGAAGAACACGGTGAAGACCGAGATGGCGGGGAACAGCAGGCCGTATGCCGCCAGGCGGTCCTTGGCATGGCGGAGCCAGGAGGGGAGCACACTGCGCTTCGTCTCCCCGAAGGGGAGGGCGCCGACGCCGGGTGCCGTCTCCGTCGGCGGTCGACTGCTGCGCTCGAGGATCACCATGCCGATGCCCCGTGACTGACCGGTCGCGCTGCCTGGCGGCAGCTCCCGGACGCCGGGAAGGTGGAATCCGACGGGCTCATGCGGTGGCCAGTGCTCGGTCGCGGAAGTCGAGCCGGGAGCCGGACTCGGCATCGAAGAGGTGCACGGAGCGGGCCGGTGTCGCCAGACGGGCGATGTCCCCCTGGCGGAGCGGAGACGACGCGTCGAGGCGAACCACCACCGGCTGCTTCTCGGCCTCGCCGACGTGGCCGTGGCCGAGCAGGTGGCTGCCGAGATGCTCCACCAGCTCGAGACGGATGGTCACCACCGCGCCGGGGTGCTTCACGTCGTCGACCGGAGCGAAGTGCTCGGGGCGGATCCCGAGGGTCACCCGCTCCCCGGAGGCATCGAGGAGCAGGCCGAATTCGCGCGAGAGCTCGACGGAGTCCCCCAGGGAGATCTCCCCCGCCCGGTGCTCGCACGGCAGCGTCCACAGGTTCATCCCGGGCGTGCCGATGAAGTGGGCGACGAACGTGTCGGCCGGCAGGTCGTACACCTCGGCCGGGGTCCCGACCTGGCAGATCTTCCCTTCGTTCATCACGACCACCCGATCGGCCAGGGTGAGCGCCTCCCCCTGGTCGTGGGTCACATAGACGGTGGTGACCTGGAACCGATCGTGGAGCCGGGCCAACTCCATGCGCACGCGATCACGGAGGTTGGCGTCGAGGTTGGACAGGGGTTCGTCCATCAGAAACACCGAGGGTTGCCGGATCAGCGCACGGCCCAGGGCGACCCGCTGGCGTTGCCCGCCGGAGAGCTGCTTGGGGCGATGGTCGAGGACGTGCTCGATCTCGAGGAGCTCCGCCGTCTGGGAGACGAGGTTCCGGATCTCCCTGCGAACGTCCCGCCTCCGTCCCGGCCGTCGCTGGGACAGGAGACCGAAGGAAAGGTTCTCGGCCACCGTCATGTGCGGGTACAGCGCGTAGTTCTGAAACACCATCCCGACGTTCCGGCGATCGGGCGGCACGTTGTTCATGACGGTGTCGTCGAAGGTCAGCGTTCCCCCGGTGATGTCCTCCAACCCGGCGATCATCCGGAGCGTGGTCGTCTTGCCGCATCCGGACGGCCCGAGGAGCACGACGAACTCTCCCTCTTCGATCCCGAGCGTCACATGGTCGACCACGGTCTCCTCGCCGTACGTCTTCACCAGTTTTTCGATGCCTACTCGTGCCACGCATTCTCCTCTTTGGTGCCGTACGCCTGCCCACCCATAGACCGACGGGTGGCTGCTCCCCGAGGCGGGATACCGACGCATCGAGACCGCACCGGCTGCTCGTGAACGCATCGCTCCGTCTGATTGAAAATTAGAGGGTCGTCGTGAACGCACCGTGTCGATGCAGACACCGTGAGATGAACTGTTCGGGACCGGTGGGTAAACGGATCATGAATGCCGCGTCAGGTTGGAGCGGCGCGTCCCGTCGGCCGCGCCCTCCGATGACCGATGCGCTCCAAGGGTCCGGCCCGGTCCACGATCACGGCGCCCGCCCGGCGGGCCGCGTAGCCTGCCGACATGGGATCCCTACTGGCCGTCGTGCTGCCGCTGGCGTGCGGGGCCGCCATCAGCCCCACGCTCTTCGCACTCGAGATCCTGGTGCTCTCCGGTCCAGCGCACCCGGTGGTCCGGGCCTGGGCCGTCGCAGGCGGGGCGGCGGCGATGCTCGCCGTCTACGC
>DAHXOD010000003.1 GCA_027365055.1 bacterium | reverse complement strand
ACTCTCGGTACACGAGCGATGAGAAACGCCTGGTGCTCGAAGAAGTCCAGATGTCGCCAACGCTTCTCCGCCGTGTCGTGGACCGGACACGCAGACTCCGAACAGCCCTCCATCGGACAGGCGAACCGTGATCCACGCGGGAAGTCCAATCCGATCTCGAGTTTCCCGAGCACGTCGTCGAAGTGCACCGACGTCACCTGCCATGGTGAGGCCAGACCCAACGCGGCTCCAAACATGGTGAACAGACCTTGATCATCCATCAGGCTCGGCTCCCTATCGACCGCTCCGGCCGGGGTGCCAGAGTCAGATCTCAGGGTGCCAGTAACCAGCCGGGGCCTGGGGGACCCACCCACACGAAACAGCGAGGACCCCCGACGGGGTGCCGTGGCCGACCGGTGCGTGGCCGGTGGGAGCCGCCCCCGATCCTGGACGGCTCGATGCCGTGGTGGCCGAGGCGTTCGACGACTCGGGTCCGCTGGCGACCACGTACGCGGTGGTCGTGGTCCACCGGGGCCGCCTGGTGGCCGAGCGCTACGGCGGCACCCTCGCGCACGGGGACGGCTCACTCGAGCCGGTCGGACCCGACACCCGCCTGTGCTCGTGGTCGATGGCCAAGTCGATGCTCCACGCGGTGGTCGGGGTGCTGGCCGGCGAGGGGTCCGTCGAGCTCGATCGCCCGGCTCCGGTCCCGGAGTGGGCACCACCGGGCGACCCCCGGGGGGCGATCACCCTGGAGCAGCTGCTCGCCATGCGCGACGGCCTCGACTTCGCCGAGGACTACGACGACGCGGAGCGTTCGGACGTGATCGACATGCTGTTCGGCGCCGGGCGGTCCGACACGGCCGCATTCGCCGCCGACCGGCCGCTGGCCGCCCGGCCCGGGGAGCGCTTCAATTACTCGAGCGGCACCTCGAACATCGTGTCGGGCCTGGTGGCCCGGACGGTGGGCCCGGGGGATCCTTACCGCCGGTTCCTCCATGATCGGCTCTTTGGGCCGACCGGCATGGCCTCCGCCGATCCTGTCTTCGACGAAGCGGGCACCTGGGTGGCCTCGTCGTACGTCTACGCGACCGCCCGTGACTTCGCTCGCTTCGGGTTGCTGGAGTTGCGGGACGGCTGGTGGGAGGGTCGCCGGCTTCTGCCCGACGGCTGGGTCGACCACGGCCGGCGGTTCCGGTCGACCGACGAGGAGACCGGGTGGCCGTACGGAGCCCACTGGTGGATCACCGACGACCGGTACGGGAGCTTCTGGGCCAGCGGGTTCGAGGGACAGTCCATCACCGTCTGCCCCGGCCTCGACACGGTGGTGGTCCGGATGGGGAAGACCTCGATCGAGCACGGCCCGGCGCTGGCCGCCTGGCGCCGGCGCATCCTCGAGGCACTGTCCTGAAGCTGCCTCGGTCGACTCTCGTCACCTCGGGCCCACCCGACGCCGATCAGTCCGTCGACTTCCACCCAGGGCTGCCCGTGTGATACGACCGCGGAGGGCAGCCAGCCCCAGCCGGCCACATCGTAGGGGGAACCATGACCGACACCGTATCCAGGCCCACCGAATCCAGGACCACCGACACCGGGCACTCCGGTACCGGGTCGGCTGACCCCGTGCTCGACGAGCTCGACGCATGGCTGTCCGACAACTGGGATCCCGATCTCACCGTCGTCGCCTGGTGGGAGCGCCTCGGCCTGGCCGGGTGGTCGGCCCCGACGCTGCCGACCACCGCCTTTGGGCGCGGGTTGCCGCGCAACGACGCGGTCCGGGTTGCCCAGGCCATCGAACGGTTCGGCGCCCTGGGCGCACCGGGAGGACTCGGGCTGCTGCTGGCCGCCCCGACCATCGCAGCCCACGGGTCACCGGAGCAGATCGACACCTACGTCCGTGACATCGTCACGGGGCGGCAGTCCTGGTGTCAGCTGTTCAGCGAGCCCTCGGCCGGTTCGGACCTGGCCGGGCTTCAGACCCGCGCCGTCCTCGACGGCGACGAGTGGGTGGTGAACGGACAGAAGGTGTGGACGTCGAACGGACGGAAGGCCGACCTCGGCATGCTCATGGCGCGCACCGACCCCGAGGTGCCCAAGCACCAGGGCATCACCTACTTCGCCATCGAGATGATCCAGCCCGGCGTGGAGATCCGGCCCTTGCGTGAGATGACCGGGCGGGCATTGTTCAACGAGGTGTTCCTCACCGATGCTCGGGTCGCTCGGGGCGCGGTGATCGGAGGGGTGAACCAGGGCTGGGCGGTGGCCAACACCACGCTGGCGAACGAGCGGGCCGGCCTCGGTTCCGGTGGCGGCAGTGCGGCCGCCAGCGTGGCGGTGCCGGGCACCGTCGGCGGTGACCTCGACCGCCGGGCCGGTGACTTTGTGCCCGATCGGACGGGTCGGCGCGTCGCCCGCGCCGAGGACGACGGGGACGCGACCACCCGCCGGGTGGTCGGCGGCGGAGCGTCGTTCCTGATGGATCTCGCCCAGCGCAACGGCGTATCGGACGACCCGGCGGTACGCCAGGGTCTGGCCCAGCTCTACACCTGGGGCGAGCTGGGCCGGTTCAACGGGCTACGGCTGAAGGCGACCAAGGCGATGGGCAGCGACATCCCCGGTATGCCCAACATCTCCAAGCTGTCGATGAGCCACATCATGCGTCTTTCGCGCGACCTGGGCCTGCGGATCGCCAGAGCTTCGGGAATGCTGCACACCTATGGACCTTCCGACCCCCCCGGGGTGGCGCCCGTGGATCCCATGGTCAACGCGGTGACCGAGATGGCCCTACTGGCGCAGGCGCCACCGATCTACGGTGGGACCGACCAGATCCAGCGCAACATCATCGGTGAGCGCGTGCTCGGACTGCCCAAGGAACCGAACAACGACCGGACGCTGCCGTTCTCGGCACTCCCGAAGAACAACTGAGCGTCGTGGCCACGTCCCTGGAGGTCGACCCGGAGTCCGCCGGCATGGATCCGGAGCGGTTGGAGCGGATCACCGAGCACTTCGAGTCGCGCTACGTGCGTCCCGGCCGCATTCCCGGCTGCCAGATCACCGTGTCCCGCGGAGACCGCCTGGCCTACTCACGGTCGATCGGGATCATGGACCGCGAGCGCGGTACCCCGGTGGCGGACGACACCATCTGGCGGATCTACTCGATGACCAAGCCGATCACCTCGATCGCGCTGATGCAACTCTACGAACGGGGAGCGTTCCAGCTCACCGATCCGGTGCACCGGTTCATCCCCGAATGGGCCGACCTCCGGGTCGAGGAGCGCGCCGAGGACGGCTCGGTGCGCGAGGTCGAGCCGGCGCGACCGATGTCGGTCCGAGACGCGCTGATGCACATGACCGGGCTTCCGGGGGCCGTGGTGCCCGACCACCCGGTGGACCACCGCTACCAGGCGGCGATCCAGGCGGCAGCGTCGGGGATGACCCTCGAGGGCGCCTGCACCATCCTCGCCGGGTTGCCGCTCAAGTTCCATCCGGGAACCCGCTGGAACTACGGGCTCTCCACCGACATCTGCGGGCGGTTGGTCGAGATCCTCTCCGGTCTCCGGTTCGACGAGTACCTGCGGCGCGAGATCTTCGAGCCGCTGGCCATGGTGGACACCGGCTTCTCGGTGCCCGACCGGTCCGCCGACCGGTTCGCGGCGTGCTACCGCTATCAACCGGGCGGTGCGCCTGCCCTGCTCGACGACCCGGTGACCAGTGCCTATCGCCGCCAGCGGTCCTACCTTTCGGGGGCGGGGGGACTGGTCTCCACCTCAGGGGACTACCTGCGCTTCTGCCGCATGCTCCTCGGCGAGGGACAGCTCGATGGCGTCCGGATCATCGGCCGCAAAACACTGGAGCTGATGACCGCCAACCACCTGCCCGGCGGGGCGGACCTCAGCCGGCTCGCCACGGGTGGCTTCGGTGAGTCGGGCTTCGACGGGGTCGGGTTCGGGCTGGGGTTCGCAATCGGCCTGGGACCGGCGGCCACCGCCACCGCCGGGTCGTTCGGCGAGTTCTACTGGGGCGGCGCGGCCAGCACCGCCTTCTGGGTCGACCCGGTCGAGGACCTCACTGCCATCTTCATGACCCAGTTGCTCCCGTCGACGATCTATCCCTTCCGGTCCCAGCTCCGTGCCCTCGCCTACCAGGCCCTGGTGGACTGACCGCCGTTTGCTCGTCCGGACCAGGTTGCCCGGACCAGGTTGACCGGACCGGGTTGCCCGGAGCCGGCCGAGACCGGCCGAGATGCTGGTCGCGGCCAGGCCTTGTAGGGTTCCGGTATGGCCGACCAGGCACAGTTCTCCGATCTCGCCATGGAGTACATGCCTGCCCTCTACTCGGCCGCGCTCCGGATGACCCGGAATCCGGCTGATGCCGAGGACCTGGTCCAAGAGACCTACCTGAAGGCGTACCGGTCGTTCGCCGGCTTCGAGTCGGGGACCAACCTGAAGGCGTGGCTCTACCGGATCCTCACCAACACCTATATCAACACCTACCGGGCGAAGAAGCGCCGTCCCGAGATCGCCGACGTGGAGGACGTCGAGGACCTCTACCTCTACCGGCGCCTCGGTGGCGACCAGGCGGCGGGACTGGGCCGGAGCGCGGAGGACGAGGCACTCGACCGGTTCACCGACACGGACGTGAAGGCAGCGATCGAGTCCCTGCCCGACTCGTTCCGGATCGCGGTTCTGCTTGCCGACGTCGAGGGATTTTCGTACAAGGAGATCGCCGACATCACCGACGTACCCATCGGGACCGTCATGAGCCGCATCCACCGTGGAAGAAAGGCGCTCCAAAAGGCGTTGTTCGAGTTCGGAAGCGCACGGGGCCTCGTCGGGGCCTCCGGCGACGGCAGGTAGGGAGACCGCAATCGTGAGAGACGAGCAGGCAGAGGCCAGTCCCGCTCCAGCTGGCGGCCATGCCTCGGGTGGTGCCGGTATGGGCACGGCGTTCGTCAACTGCGACGAGACGATCGAGCGCCTCTACTCCTACCTGGACGGTGAACTCACTGACGATCGTCGGCGCGAGATCGCCCAGCATCTCGATCTCTGCGGGCCCTGTGTGCATGCTTTCGGGTTCGAGGCCGAGCTTCGCAAGGTGATCGCCAACCGGTGTCGTGACCACGTGCCGGATGCGTTGATCGACCGGGTGGCCAGTGCGCTGAAAGAGGAGCAGATCCACCCACAGGGCTGAGGTCAGCTCCGCTCTTCTGGTGATGATTCCGACGGATGCCGGTGGCGCGACCACACCTGGCGGCACGGCGTGCCCGGCAGCGATCGTCCGGGGTCCCTACACTGGGCGGCAATGACCGTAACCGTGGACGACGAGGACCGGGCCTCCTCCCTCCCTGCTGCGGCTGGGGACGGGTCCGGTGCGGACGCCGGGCCTGCTGGGACCGGGAGTGGGGCGATCGCTTGGGAGGTGGCCGAGCGGGTGGCGGCCTGGGTCGGCGCTCGTCGGCCCCTGCCAGTTCCGTACCGCCCTGATCTGCTGCAAGCCGAGTTCGAGGAGCTGACCTCGCAGGCCGAGGAGCTGGTCGCCGCCTCCACCGGTCTGCGCTCGTTGGCCGGCCCGGCCCGGGCGCAGGTCACCGACCGGGCCGGGTGGGTGCGGGCCAACATCTCGTCGTTCCAGCGCCTGGTCGGTCCCCATCTCGACCGTCTGAGCGCGTCGCACCTCGCCGGGTCGACCGGCCTGTTGGGCGGTCGGCTCACCGCGCCCGTCGCCTCCGCCGGGCGGGTGGCGACCGGCGTGCAGATGGGGGTGGTCCTCGGATGGCTGTCGACCCGGGTGCTCGGGCAGTACGACCTACTGCTGGCCGAGGAGGCGGTGGCGGACCAGGACCTGGTGTACTTCGTCGGTCCGAACGTGGTGGCGCTGGAGCGACGGTACGGTTTCGAGCCCCGCGAGTTCCGGCTGTGGCTGGCCCTCCACGAGGTGACCCACCGCTGCCAGTTCACCGCCATCCCGTGGATGCGCGACTACTTCGTCTCACTGGTGCACGACGGGCTCGGTTCGCTCGACCCCGACCCGTCGCGGTTCGCCGAGGTGCTGCGGCGGATGACCGACGAGATCCGGGCGGGGCGGAACCCGCTCCGTGACAACGGGGCGCTCGGACTGGTGGCCACGCCCGAGCAGCTCGAGGGTCTCCATCGGATCCAGGCGCTGATGAGCCTGCTCGAAGGCCACGGCGACGTGACCATGGATCGTGCCGGAGCAGCAGAGATTCCCGATGCGGCCCGGTTCGGCGAGGTGCTCCGCCAGCGACGCCACCAGACGCGGGGATTGGCCAAGCTGTTGCAGCAACTGATCGGCATGGAGGCGAAGTTCCGCCAGTACGAGGAGGGCGAACGGTTCATTGCCGCCGTCGAGGAGTCGGGCGGGACCGGGTTGCTCGATCGTGTCTGGCGCGGACCCGAGTGGCTGCCCTCGTTGCTCGAGATCCGTGATCCGTCTGCTTGGATCGCGCGTGTCGGTGCCACTCCCGCGTTCTCCGGCTGATCCACTGGTCGCCGCGCTGCTGGCTCGGTGCACCTTTCCCTCGGTCGGGGAGCCACTGGTCTGCGGCGTCTCCGGCGGTGCCGACTCCCTCGCCCTCCTGGTCCTGGCGACAGCGGCCGGCTGTCGGGTGACGGCGATCCACGTCGATCACGGGCTCAGGTCCGGCTCGTCCTCCGAATCGTCGGTGGTCGCCGCCGTTGCGGCCCGCACCGGAGCGGAGTTCCGATCGGAGCGGGTGGACATCGCCGAAGGTGCGAACCTCGAGGCGCGGGCACGGGCGGCGCGCCAGAGGGTGCTCGGCCCCGACGCGGCCACCGGGCACACCGCGGACGACCAGGCGGAGACGGTGCTCATCCGTCTCTTGCGGGGTTCAGGGGTCGACGGGCTGGCTGGGATGCGAGCGGGCCCTCGGCACCCGATCCTGGCCCTCCGGCGGGCGGAGACGGCGGCGCTCTGCCGGGCGCAGGGCCTGGTTCCGGTCTCCGACCCGTCCAACACCGATCCCCGGTTTCTGCGGAACCGGGTCCGCGCCGAGCTGCTCCCGTTGTGCGACGAGTTGGCCGGCAGGGACGTGGTGCCGGTGCTTGCCCGCCAGGCCGGGCTGCTGGCGGGCGACGCCGACGTGCTGGCCGCGGTGGCCGTCCTGGTCGACCCCACCGATGCGCGTGCCCTGGCGTCGGCGCCGGAGTCGATCGCCCGCCGGGCGGTGAGGGCCTGGCTGGCGGGCGACTCCCCGTACCCACCGTCGGCGGCAGCAGTCGAGCGGGTGCTGGCCGTGGCCAGGGGCGAACGGGTGGCCACCGAAGTGGATGGCGGGTCTCGAGTCGCCCGCTCCTCGGGTCGTTTGACGCGGGAGGATGGGCCGTTCGAGCCGAGCGTTCGTCCGCTGGATCACCGTTCCTCCACCGAACCGGTGGCCGACCGACCCAGTACAGTCAGCCTGTGATGTCTCCGCGCGACGACCCACCGGTCCGGGCCGACCCCCTGACGCAGCTCGAAGCCGACCCCGCCGCCGGCCCGGTGGTGGTTTCCGCCCATCAGCTTCAAGCGCGCATCGCTGAGCTGGGGAAGGCGATCACCGCCGACTACCAGGGACGCCCACCCTTGCTGGTCGGGGTGCTGAAGGGCGCCTTCATGTTCATGAGTGACCTGTCACGGGCGATCGACCTGCCGGTCGAGGTCGACTTCATGGCCGTTGCCTCCTACGGGAGCGCCACTCGCACGTCCGGCGTGGTCCGCATCGTGAAGGACCTCGATGTCGATCTGGTCGGGCGGCACGTCCTGGTGGTGGAGGACATCGTCGACAGTGGCCTCACCCTCAACTACCTGCAGCGCTATCTGCTCGCCCGCCGACCGGCCAGCCTGGAGGTGTGCGCGCTGCTGGTCAAGGACGGCCAGCAGCGGACTGCGGTCGATCTCCGTTACGTCGGATTTCACATTCCTCCAGATTTCGTGGTGGGCTATGGCCACGATGTCGCTGAACGTCTCCGCAACCTTCCCGCCGTCCACGCCCACGACTCGGACGCGCACCATGGCTGAGCTCGCCCGGTGAGCGTCGATGTCGCCCGCGCCGAGCGGGCCGTACTCGAATTGCTGGCTGCCATGGGAGAGGACGCCGGCCGCGATGGCTTGTTGAAGACCCCCTTCCGGGTCGCCCACATGTACGAAGAGCTCTTCGCCGGTATGGACGAGGACCCGAGTGAACATCTCGAGGTCACGTTCGCCGCCGAGCACGACGAGATGGTGATGGTGCGCGACATCCCTTTCGCCTCGTTGTGTGAGCACCACCTCGTCCCGTTCATGGGTCGGGCTCACGTGGCGTACATCCCCGGCGACGACGGCCGGATCACGGGGCTCTCCAAGTTCGCCCGTCTGGTCGACGGCTACGCCAGGCGTCTCCAGGTGCAGGAGCGGATGACCACCCAGATCGCCGACTCGATCGAACGGGCCCTGGTGCCCAAGGGCGTACTGGTGGTCGTGGAGGCCGAGCACCTGTGCATGTCGATGCGCGGCGTCAAAAAGCCGGGCACGCTGACCGTCACCTCTGCGGTACGGGGCCTGTTCCGGACCGACTCGTCCACCCGTGCCGAGGCGATGCAGTTCGTACACGGCCGCTGAGCGGCTCGTCAGGTACACGGTCTGACCTGGGCCCGGAGGCATCGGCGGTCCGCCTGGTTTACGCTGTCCCTCCATGCCCCCCCGGACCGTCGAGGATCGTCCCCTGGTCATGGGAGTGCTGAATGTCACCCCCGACTCCTTCTCCGATGGCGGCCAGTGGTTCGAGGGAACGTCCGCAGTCGACCGGGGGAAGCAGATGATCGACGAGGGAGCGGACATCGTCGACGTGGGCGGCGAATCCACCCGACCGCACGCCGAGCCGGTCGCGTTGGACGAAGAGCTGCGTCGGGTGCTGCCGGTGGTCGAGGCGCTGGCGCCCCACATCCGTGTGTCGATCGACACCACCAAGGAAGCCGTGGCGGCGGCGGCGGTCTCGGTCGGCGCCACGCTGATCAATGACGTGTCGGCGACCCTCTGGCCGGTGGCGGCTGACCACGGCGTGGGGTGGGTGGCCATGCACCGGAAGGGGACTCCCCCCACCATGCAACAGGATCCGCGCTACGACGACGTGGTGGCGGAGGTGCAGTCCTTTTTGGCCGAGCGGGCCGCTGCCGCCGCGAGCGGGGGGGTCGCCGAGGTCTGGGTCGATCCCGGCATCGGGTTCGGAAAGACCGTTGACCACAACCTGGCGCTGCTCGGAGCGGTCGATAGCCTGGCGGCCTTGGGCTACCCGCTCCTGGTTGGCACCAGTCGCAAAACGTTCCTCGGCGTGCTCGCCACCCCGCCCGGAGCGCCCCCGGCACCGGTCGGGGACCGGCTGGCCGGGTCGTTGGCCACCGCCACCTGGGCGATGGAGCGAGGCGCCCGGATGGTGCGGGTCCACGACGTGGCGGCGACGGTGCAGGCAGCAACGCTGGTCGGCACGCCGCTCCCCGGTGGTCGGGGCGTGCGATGAGAGGGAAGTGGGCCGCCGGTATCCCGCCTCGCAACTTCACCTGGGTGATCAAGGATCGGCTGGCCCTGAGCGAGCGTCCGGGGGGATTCGCCCCCAATCACCGCAAGGTCCGCCGCCAAGAAGAAATCGTCTGGCTCCAGGTGCAAGGGTTCACCCATGTGATCTCGCTGCTCCCGTCCGCCCACAACCTCAAGGCCTACGAGGAGCACGACCTCCCCAGCACGCAGTTCGCGCTCCCCCCCTCCGGTGACACCCGCGCCGTGCTGGCGGAGCTCTTCGAGGACATCCACCGTCGCCTGCAGGCCGGTGAGCGCGTGCTGATCCACCAGGAGGAGATGGGGGACCGGGTGGCCGGTGTGGCTGCGGGCTATCTGTGCTGGTCCGGCCGCCTTCCGGGAGGGCCCCAGGCCACGATGGTGCTGGAGCGCATGACCGGGCATCCGATGGGCCCGGCCGGCCGGGAGTTGGTCGCCACGGCCGGGCAGCTCCCTTCGCGCCCGGACGCCACCGGCGCGTGACCGGTTCGCCTCCGCCGGAGTCCGGTGCTGCGGGGACCGCCGACCGGATCGAGCTGCGAGGACTCCGGCTGCTCGGGACGCACGGGGTCCTCTCCGAGGAGCAGATCCGACCGCAGCCGTTCGAGGTCGACCTCGATCTCGTGGTGGACACCGCCACCGCTGGGCGTTCGGACCAACTCGAGGACACGGTCGACTACGCGGGCGTGGTTGAGCGGGTGGCCGCCGTGGTGGCGGGAGCCCGCTCGTTCCGCCTGCTCGAATCCCTGGCTGACACGATCGCCTCCTCCGTGCTTGAGGATGCCCGGGTGATCGAGGTGACCGTCGTCGTCCGCAAGCTGCAGCCGCCGTTGCCTGCCGACATCGGCACCGTCGGGGTGCGGGTGACCCGCAGCAGGGACCGGCGTCGATGACGTCGCCGCCGCTCGGAGAGGTGGCCTCGGTCCGCGCCTTCCTCGGTCTCGGCTCCAATCTCGGAGACCGTTGGGCCCACCTGCGGCGAGCCGTCGACCAGCTGCGGGCGAACAGCGTGATGCCGGTGACCGCCGTCTCGCCGGTCTACGAGACCGAGCCGGTGGGAGGCCCGGCGGAGTCGGGGCCGTACTTGAACCTGGTCGTGGAGCTGGCGGCCCCGCTCGGAATGGATCCCTACCGGTTGTTGGAGGAGTGCCGGCGTCTCGAGGCGGCTGCCGGACGGGTTCGGGCGGCCCGCTGGGGCCCCCGGACGCTCGACGTGGACGTGCTGTGGATCGACGACTGTGCGATCGACGATCCGGACCTGACGGTGCCCCATCCGCGTTGGCGCCAACGGCGCTTCGTCCTCGCCCCCTTGGCCGACCTGGCTCCCGACCTGGTGGAACCGGGCGCCATCGACGCCGCTGGTGGCGAGATCGTCCTGGCGGGTACGCTGTAGACGTCTGTAGATAGATTCTCTGACTCGAACGGCACCCGTAGGGGCCGGAACGTTGAAATGGGGTCTCGTGACCAGAGTCCGTGTGATCGGCCCGGGTAGGGCCGGACGGTCGTTGATGGGGGCGTTGGAAGCCGTCGGGGGGTACACGCTGCTCGATGTCGTGGGTCGCGGGGAGCCTCTCGCCGGAGCGGCCGACGGCGCCGATGTGGTGGTGCTCGCCGTTCCCGACCACGCGGTGGCCGCTGTCGCCGCCGCGGTGGAGCCGGCGACCGGCACCGTGGTGATGCACCTGTCGGGGTCGCTGGGCCTCGACGTGCTGGCGCCCCATGCCCGGCGGGCGTCGTTGCATCCGTTGGTGCCACTCCCGAACCCGACCGTGGGCTCGGTCCGGTTGCGGACCGGGGTGACCTTCGCGGTGGCCGGGGATCCGACGGCGCGCTCCGTCGCCGAATCCCTCGGTGGCCGTCCGGTCACCGTCGACGACGGGGACCGGGCGACGTACCACGCGGCGGCGACGGTCGCCGCCAACCACGTGGTGGCGCTGCTCGGTCAGGTCGAACGCATCGCCGGTTCGGTGGACATCCCCCTCGACGCCTTCACCGGCCTGGTGCTGGCGGCGGTCGAGGATGCACTGTCCATGGGGCCTCGTGCGGCGCTCACCGGCCCCGCGGCCCGCGGGGACTGGACCACCGTCGACCGCCACCGCCGGGTGGTGGCCGGGATGCCGGACGGCCGTTCGGAGCTTGGTGCCTACGACGCCATGGTGGCACTGGCCCGCCGGCTTGCGGTCGAACGGTGCGGCGCTGGCGACAGCGTGGTGTCCGGGCCCGATCGGCACGGAGCCTTACTGCCTGACGGCGGACTGCCTGACGGCGGACTGCCTGACGGCGGCACGCCTGACAGCGGACTGCCTGACGGCGGACTGCCTGACAGCGGCACGCGCGGGGAAGTGACGCTGGCCGCGGCCGGGTACCCGTCATGACGCTGACCCTTGAATCCCCGCTCCGGGCAGCCACCGTCCGGGTGGTGCGCACGGTGGCCGACTACCGAGCACTGCTCGATTCGGCCCGGTCGTCCGGGCAGACGGTCGGTTTCGTCCCGACGATGGGAGCGCTGCATGCCGGGCACCGTTCGTTGATCGCCAGCGCCGCAGATCGATGCGACCTGGTCGCGGTGTCGATCTTCGTCAATCCCCTACAGTTCGGGGACCCGACGGATATCGCCGCGTACCCGCGTACGTTGGGTGCCGACGTGGCGCTGGCCTCCGACGCCGGGGCGCAGGTCGTGTTCGCTCCGTCGGTGGACGAGATGTACCCGGGCTTTCCCGCTCCGGTGGCCACCTCGGTGTCGGTCGCCGGCCTGGCCGACCGGTGGGAGGGCGCCTCGCGACCCGGGCACTTCGACGGAGTCGCCACGGTGGTGGCCAAGCTGTTCGGGATGACCGGCGCCTGCCGGGCCTACTTCGGCGAAAAGGACGCTCAGCAGCTGGCCGTGGTGCGGAAGATGGTGGCCGACCTCTCGATCCCGGTCGACGTGGTCGCCTGCCCGACGGTGCGCGACGAGGACGGGCTGGCACTGTCGAGTCGCAACGTCCGGTTGTCCGCCGACGAACGGCGGGCCGCCTCGGTCCTTCCCCGGGCGCTCCTGGGTGGCGCCGAGCTGGTGGCCGCCGGGTTGGCCGGGGGATCGTTGCGTCCCGGAGCGGTCGGCGCCCGGATGGAGAGCATCCTGGCCGAGGAGCCGTTGGTCGACACCGATTATGCGGTGTTGGTGCGAGCGGTGGACCTCGAACCGGCAGGTCCCGACGACACCGACGTCGACCTCCGTCTCCTGGTTGCCGCCCGGGTCGGCCCGGTCAGGCTGATCGACAACCTCGACCCCCGGAGCCCGCTGTCGGGCGCCGGTCCCCTCTGAGTCCCGCGTGCCTGGCGAAAGGAACCAGCGAACGATGCGCCGACGAATGATGAAGTCGAAGATCCACCGCGCCACGGTGACCGATGCCGATCTCAACTACGTAGGGTCGATCAGCCTCGACCCGGCGCTGATGCGCCTGGCCGACATTCTCGAATGGGAGCAGGTCACCGTGCTCGACATCGACAACGGCGCCCGCTTCGAGACCTACGCCATCGTGGGAGGACCGGGTGAGGTCTGCCTCAACGGCGCCGCGGCTCGTTTGGTCCAACGCGGTGACAAGGTGATCGTGCTGACCTACGCCGACTACGACGACGAGGAGTTGGACGGGTTTGCTCCGCTCGTGGTCCACGTGGATCGGAGCAACAACGCCATCGACGAGGCATCGGCCCGCCTGGGCGTCGAACTCGAGAGCCTGTCCCCGCGTTGACCCGAGGCGCCGGTCCCGCGGGCCCGGGCCCGCTCGACGTGCTGATCCTCGGGAGCGGCGTTGCCGGCCTTTCTGCCGCGGTCCGGTTGGCGTCGGTCGGCCCGGTCGCCGGGCGAGCTGGGGACGCCGGGAGCGCCGTCCGGGTGGGTGTCCTGACCAAGGGGGACCTGTCGCGCTCGGCCACTCGCTGGGCACAGGGCGGGGTGGCGGCGGTGCTCGGGGGCGACGAGGACTCGACCGACCTGCACCTGGCGGACACCCTTGCCGCCGGTGCCGGGCTGTGCGATACCGACGCCGTGCGCGTCCTGGTCGACGAGGGACCAGCCCGGGTCGAGGAGCTGATCGCGATGGGGGCCCAGTTCGACCGCCAGCCCGGCGGCGCGCTGGCGCTGGCCCGCGAGGGGGGTCACTCGATGGCGAGGGTGGTCCACGCCGGCGGGGCCGCTACCGGAGCAGAGGTGGAGCGGGCGCTGGTCGAGGCGACCCGTCAGAGCGTCGCCGCGGTCCTCGAAGAATGGTTCGCGCTCGACCTGCTGGTGGAGCACGGGCGGTGTGGCGGGGTACGGGCCCTCGACGGCTCGGGCCGGGTCGTCGAGGTGCGGGCGACCCATACCGTGTTGGCCACCGGCGGGGCCGGTCAGTTGTTCGCGGTGACCACCAATCCCGCCGAGGCGACCGCCGACGGTCTGGCCATGGCACTGCGCGCCGGCGTGCCGGTGGCGGACGTGGAGTTCATGCAGTTCCATCCAACCGCGCTGCACCATCCGGCGATGCCCCGGCCGCTCCTGTCCGAGGCGCTCCGCGGCCATGGCGCACTCTTGCGCGACGCCGGCGGCGAGCGGTTCGTCGACGAGCTGGCGCCGCGCGACGTGGTGAGCCGGGCCATGGCCCGTCGCATGGCGGTCCAGGGCGTCTCCCATCTCTGGCTCGATGCCACCGCGCTCGAGTCCTTCGATGAGCGGTTCCCGACGATCAGCCAGTCGTTGGCCGCGATCGGCCTCGACCCGGCGCGGGACTGGCTGCCGATCGCCCCGGCGGCGCATCACCTCTCGGGCGGAGTGGTGACCGATCTGTCCGGTGCGACCGCGCTGCCCGGGCTGTGGGCAGCGGGTGAGGTGGCCTGCACCGGGGTCCATGGTGCCAACCGGCTGGCCTCCAACTCATTGCTCGAAGGCATGGTGTTCGGTGCACGCCTGGCCGAGTCGATCCTCGATGGCGGTGCCGGACCGCAGCGGACCGGGGTGATGGCATCGGTGCTCGGGGAGACCGGGGAGACCGGGGAGCTCGGGGAGCTCGGGGAGCTCGGGGAGCTCGGGGAGCTCGGGGAGCTCAGGGGGAGCTCCAGCCCCGATGAGCCCGGTGAGCCGCCGGCGGTGGAGGCTTCGGGCCCGGCCCGGACCGGCGGCGGTACCGGCGAGGCGTTGCTGGCGGCGCTCCAGCGGGCGATGTTCGACGGAGCCGGGGTTGTCCGGAGTGCAGCCTCGCTGCAGCGCGCCTCGGACGAGGTCAGTGCAGTGGGCGCCGCGATCGCCGGGCCGATCGAGGACCGGTCCCGGGGCGAGCTGGCCAACCTGGTCACCGCGGCCGGTGCCTTGCTGGCAGCGGCATCCCTGAGGACGGAGACCCGGGGCGCGCACGCCCGCAGCGACTTCGACGAGACAGACCCAGGGTGGCGGAGGCGGATCGTCCATGCTGGTGGCCGGGTCACCGCCCTCACCGCCGGTGTGGGTGCGGCTCCTGATCCGTCGCAGGGCCGTGACCGTGTGCCGGTCGCTCCGGTGCCGGGATCATGACCGGGCCACGCGTGACCGGTCGACCGCGGTGACCGTCCCGTTGCCACCTCGGGACCGATGGTCAACGGTGCACGGCGGCGCACCGGTCGATCCCCCTCGCCTAGCGGTCATCGACGCCGTGCAACGAGCACTGGCCGAGGACTTGCTGCCGATGGGTGACCTCACGGCGTCGCTCGTCGACCCCGGCGTCGTTCGCACGGTGGCGGTGGTCAGCCGGGCCGACGGCGTCGTAGCCGGAAAGGCCTGCGCCCTCGAGAGCCTGTTCCAGGTCGACCCGTCGTTGACGGTCCAGTGGGAGATCGATGACGGCGGGCGAGTTGGTCCCGGAGACCGGGTCGCCGTCGTCTCCGGGTCACTGCGGTCGATCCTGACCGCGGAGCGGACGCTGCTGAACTTCCTCTGCCATCTCTCCGGGGTGGCGACCCTGACCCGTCGGTTCGTCGACGCGGTGGCTGCGGTCGACCCGTCCGTCCGGGTGCTCGACACCCGCAAAACGACGCCGGGGCTCCGAGCGCTCGAGAAGGCCGCAGTGCGTGCCGGAGGCGGCACCAATCATCGGGGAAGCCTGTCCGAAGCGGTGCTGGTCAAGGACAACCACCTGGGCGGTGTGGCCATCGCCGATGCGGTCGCCTCTGCTCGCCGGTTGTGGCCGGGGCGCATGGTGGAGGTGGAGTGCGATCGCCCCGAGCAGGTGGCAGAGGCCACGGAGGCGGGTGCCACCGTGGTGATGCTCGACAACATGACACCTGAGCAGGTGGCGGTGTCCGTGAAGCTCGTGCGCGAGCGGGCTGCTCCCACCTTGGTCGAAGTATCGGGGGGGGTGACACTCGACACCGCACCGGTGATGGCGGCCGCCGGCGTCGACCTCCTGTCCGTCGGTGCCCTCACCCATTCGGCACCGGCGCTCGACCTGGGCCTCGATCTCCCAGCGGACCCCAAGGAGGCCTGACATGCTGCTCGCCATCGACGTCGGCAACACCGAGACCGTCGTCGGACTGTTCGCCGACGGATCCGGTCGCGGCGAGCCCGACGCCGGTCCGCTCGACGGGGACGAGCCCACCGGTCTCGCCCACCACTGGCGCCTGTCGACCGTTGCCGAACGGACGGCCGACGAGCACGCTCTGTTGCTCACGCAGCTCCTCGACCTCGATGGGCTACGGATCGACGACACGGTCAGTGGGATCGCGGTGACGTCGTCGGTGCCGCTGGTGACCGCCAACCTCCGTCAGATGGTGGCCCGATGGTTCGACGTCCCCGCGGTCGTGCTCGAACCAGGCGTGAAGAGCGGCATGCCGATCCTCTACGACAACCCGAAGGAGGTCGGTGCGGACCGGATCGCCAACGCGGTCGGTGCCTACGACCTGTTCGGTGGACCGTGCGTGGTGGTCGACCTCGGGACGGCGACCACCTTCGACGCCATCTCTGCGGTCGGGGAGTACCTGGGCGGTGCGATCACCCCCGGGGTCCAGATCAGTCTTGATGCCCTGTTCGCCAACGCCGCCGCTCTTCGGCGGGTCGAGTTGGTCGAGCCACGAAGCGTGATCGGAAAGTCGACGGTGGAGTCGATCCAGTCGGGTGCCCTGTACGGGTTCGCCGGCCAGGTCGACGGACTGTGCCGCCGGTTCGGGGGTGTGCTCGGCGAGTGCACCGTGGTGGCCACCGGAGGCCTCGCCGAGTTGATCGCTCCGTACTCCGAGGAGATCGAGTACGTGGAGCCGTGGTTGACGCTCCATGGGCTGCGGATCATCTTCGACCGGAACTCGCGGTGAGCGATCTTCGACCCGGTCGGGATTGGGTCGCATCGGCCACTGACACCTTGTCGAAGGCGGACGACCCTCACACTCTCCTCACACTCTCCACACGGGATCGACGAACCGGTACGGCAGGATGGAGTCGCCGGATCGCCCGGCACATCGACGGTGCTCTCCGGAACGTCCGGGGAGCGGGAAGGACGCAACACATGCGCAACAAGATCCTCACCGGAGCGGCCGCGTTCGTCGCAGCCGGTGCCCTCAGCTGGGGTGCGGCCGGGATGGCCGGGGCCACGGGTACGGCCACGGCCACAGGCGCGGCCACGGTTGCTACGGTCACCACGGCACCCCCCGCGCATCACGGTGGGCGGACGCTCAACTGTGCGACTGCGCCGAAGCGGTTGGCTCGCATCGCCAAGATCGAGGCACGCACCACCACCGCGCCGGCCAAGCTCGATGCGCGGGCAGCTCGTGCCCAGGCCCATGGCTTCCCGGCTCGGGCCGCGTTTCTGCGGGCAACGGCGACCTACTTGGGCAGCTCGGAGTTGAAGACCACGCTGGCCACCCGGGCCCAGAAGATCGAGTCGGTCTGCCACGTGTCGCCCCCCACGACCGGCACGTCGACCGGTTCGGGGTCCACCCCAGCCTGAGCGCCGCTCCTGTCGGCGGTCCCTCGCCACCCGGATCCGATCTGGGCAGCGTCGCCGAGCATGAACGCGAGACCACGGCCTCGTGGCGGTCAGTCGGTGGTGGCCGCGGCCGGCGACGCCGCCGTCCGCCCCCGCCGACGGATGTCCGTACCGGCCCGTACCAGCAGCCCGCGCACCCGGGCAATGGAGTAGCCGGTCTCGTCGGCCAGCTGGCGGATGCTGGCCCCCGCCTCGTAGCTGGCCTTCAACCTGGTCCCGAGCTGGTCGGAGACCTGGTCAGGGATGTGAACGTGAGGATCGAGATGAGGAAGGAGGAGCGGCCCCCCTTCGTAGCCCTTGTGCAGGCGACCTCGTGGTTCGATCCCGGGTGCGGCCTCGTCCCCCCACACCGTCCAATTCGGGCGATGGTGCCGGGCGAACAGCTCCAGGTACGGGCCGGGGGAGCAGGCTTCGATGAGTGCGTACTGCTCGTCGGGCTTGCGCGAGTGCTCGCGCTTTCGCGACTCGATCATGTTGACCTGGCTCCGGGCGGGGGGCAGGGTGCGCATGCTCCCCCTGACCCCGAACAGGATGATCTCGGTCACGTTCCGGAAGTAGAAGCCGACCCCGCGCCCGTCAGGCCCGCCGTCCTTGCGCCGCTTCGCCCAGATCACGTTGGAGATGTAGCGGAATCCCCACGCCTCCATCACCCGCAGGCCGTCGGGCAGCAGCGCATTGGGTACCCACAGGTAGAGATGGGCGTCCTCGGCCGCGACCGACGCGACCTCGATCGCACAGATCGCGTCGAGGTCGAGGGTGGAGTACCGATCGAGGCGCCGGTGCTCCGGGGCGACCTTGCCGGTCCGATTGGTGAACCGCCACGGCGGGTCGGCCAGGACGGTCTTGTAGCCGCCGGTCACCGACGGGAGCGGCGGCGGGTCCTCCACCAGTCGGAGCGCCGGTGCGACCGGTGCCTCCTCGCGCATCGCCAACGGAATCTCCCATCATAAAGATCTAAGTAATGAAAAGGGATCTTATCAGGGGCGCTCGACCGACTCCGGATGCTCGGAGGGCCGAGGGCCTTCCCAGGTAGCGTCGCAGATGGCTGCGACGAGGATGGGGCAACCGCCGCCGTCGCCGCGCTGGAGCCGTGGGATCAGCTTGGCCGTGTTGGTCGTGGTGGTGGTCCCGAGGATGGTCTTGGCCCGGGCGGGAGTCATGCCCGAGGCCACGCCGAGCCGCTGGGCGAGCGCCCGCAGGTCGTCGGAGGTCCGGGTGATCATCACGGCGACGTCGATCAGCCCGGAGTCGTAGAGGGAGCGGTAGGCCCCGATGTCGCGGTCGAGGTTCCCGTCCTTGGCGTTCCATTCGACGTCGAGCGCCACCCGGTCGGCGACGTTGTCGACCAGGTAGCCCTCGTTGGTCACCTCGGTGATCTCGGACGTCTTGCGGGTCTCGCCCGCCTCGCGGTAGGGGTGTCGCACCAGCACCAGACGGATGGTGGTGTCGACGCGCGACTCCCTCCAACCCCGCCGCCGGAACGCCGCGTTCAGGCGGGCGGCCAGTGCAGACTCGTTGCGCCCGGCGTCCACCAGGTCGCTGGTGCGCAGGTCGAACTCGTCGAGCACGTCGGCGATCTCCGCACATCGGCCGGGGTGGGTGGCGGCGAGGATCGTGGAGGCGTTGCGGGTCTCGAAGAACCGGTAGCGCCCCTGGATCCGGGCGCTGAAGACGTCAGCGTAGGAGCTGGTGAGATCCACGCCGGCCGGTCAGCCCACCGGCAACCCGTCGAGCAGCGAGTGGGCCAGGCGGGCGAAGGCCGTGGCCAGCTGGGGCGATGGGCACGAGCCGGCGGCCTCGGCGGCCTGTTCGGCGTAGGTGCGTCCGACGGCCACCGATCCGGCGATCGCCCCCGACGCCTCCACGATGGATCGGGCCTTGTCCCGCTCGGGCTGGCTGAGTGGCTGCCCGAGCAGGGGGCGGAGCTCGGGTCCGGACTCGGGATCCGCCAGGGCGAGCAGGACCGGCAGCGTGTAGATGCCCTCTGCCAGGTCCTGGCCGGCCGGCTTCCCCAGCTCGGCTTCGGAGCCGACGATGTCGAGAATGTCGTCGCGCACCTGGAAGAGCATGCCGAAGCAGCGCCCGAACGTGGTGAACGCCTCGACCTGGGGCCGGGGGAGGCCGCCGGTGATCGCCCCGATCCGGCACGACGTGGCCATGAGTGACGCCGTCTTCCCAGCGATCGCCTGGGTGTAGGACTCGGTCGAGCGGGTCACCTGGAACGCGGCGTGCACCTCGGCCACCTGGCCCCGGCACAGCTCCCCCAGGGTGGCGGCCAGCAGTGCGGCGATCTCCGTCCCCAGCCCCGCCGCGATCTCCGCCGACCGGGCCAGCAGAAAGTCTCCGGCGACGATGGCCACCAGGTTCCCGAACCTCGAGTTGACGCTCTCCACGTTGCGGCGGATCGTCGCCTCGTCCATCACGTCGTCGTGGTAGAGGGACGCGAGGTGCACCAGCTCCACCGCCACCGCACCGAGCAGATCCTCACGGGACGCCGGCCGGTCGCCACCGGTGGACGTGGCCAGCGCCAGCACGGGGCGAAGCCGCTTACCGCCGGCGGCGATGAGGTGGGTGGTGACGCCGTCGAGGAACCCGTCTCCGGTGACCACGGACTCGGTGAGCAACGGCTCGAGAAGGCGGAGTTGTTCCTCTAGCGGGGGAAGGCCCAGAAGCTCGATGACGTTCACTGAGGCCCAACGATAGGCGACGATGCTGGTGAACGCCGCACTGGGCGTGCGGGTGCGATCGGCACTGGCGCCTGTAGACTCGTGGCAGTTTCCGAGCCGCGGATGGAGGCGGTTGAGTGTTCGAACGATTCACTGACAGGGCTCGCAGGGTTCTTGTGCTCGCACAAGAGGAGGCGCGCCTGCTCAATCACAGCTTTATCGGTACCGAGCACATCCTCTTGGGGTTGATCCACGAGGGTGAGGGTGTCGCGGCCAAGGCGCTGGAGTCGATGGGCGTGTCGCTCGAGGCGGTCCGAGAGAAGGTGGAGGAGACCATCGGCCTGGCTGGTTCGGCACCGACCGGTTCTCCGCCGTTCACCCCCCGTGCGAAGAAGGTGCTCGAGCTCTCCCTGCGCGAGGCGCTGCAGCTCGGCCACAGCTACATCGGCACCGAGCACATGCTCCTCGGCCTGGTCCGCGAAGGAGAGGGAGTGGCCGCCCAGGTGCTCCAGAGCCTCGGTGCGGACCTGCCTCGCGTGCGCCAGCAGGTGATCCAGCTCCTCTCGGGCTACCAGGGCAAGGAAGCGGTCGGTGCCGGCGCTCCCGGTGGCCAGTCGTCCGACTCGCCGACCGGCTCCCCGGTGCTCGACCAGTTCGGGCGCAACCTCACCGCGCTGGCCCGGGACCACAAGTTGGATCCGGTGGTCGGCCGTGAGAAGGAGATCGAGCGGGTCATGCAGGTCCTTTCCCGCCGCACGAAGAACAACCCTGTTCTGATCGGCGAGCCCGGCGTGGGGAAGACGGCGATCGTCGAGGGGCTGGCCCAGCGCATCGTGGCCAACGACGTGCCGGAGACGTTGACCGGCAAGCAGCTCTACACCCTCGACCTGGGTGCCCTGGTGGCCGGTAGCCGCTACCGCGGCGACTTCGAGGAGCGCCTGAAGAAGGTCCTGAAGGAGATCCGTACCCGGGGCGACATCGTGCTGTTCATCGACGAGCTCCACACCCTGGTCGGAGCGGGTGCCGCCGAGGGAGCCATCGACGCCGCGTCGATCCTGAAGCCGATGCTGGCCCGCGGGGAGCTGCAGACCATCGGTGCAACCACCATCGACGAGTACCGCAAGCACCTGGAGAAGGACGCCGCCCTCGAGCGCCGGTTCCAACCCATCAAGGTGGACCAGCCCAACGTGGCACTCACCATCGAGATCCTCAAAGGTCTGCGCGACCGCTACGAGTCGCACCATGCGGTCACCATCACCGACCAGGCCCTGGTGGCCGCGGCCAACCTCGCCGACCGGTACCTCTCCGACCGGTACCTGCCCGACAAGGCGATCGACCTGATCGACGAGGCCGGCAGCCGGCTGCGCATCCGCCGGATGACCACCCCTCCGTCCTACAAAAAGCTCGAAGAGGAGATCGCCCGCCTGCGGGCCGACAAGGAGGCCGCGCTCGAGAAGCAGGCCTTCGACCAGGCGAAGAAGCTGGCCGACCAGGAGAAGGAGCGGCTCGACAGCAAGGACGCCATGGAGGCCGAATGGCGGGCCGACGGGGTCGACCTGTTCGATGTCGTCGACGAAGAAGTCATCGCCGAGGTGCTGGCCAATTGGACCGGCATTCCCGTCTACCGGTTGACCGAGGAGGAGACGTCCAAGCTCCTCCGCATGGAGGACGAGCTCCACAAGCGGGTCATCGGCCAGGAGCCGGCCATCGCCGCGCTCGCCCGTTCGATCCGTCGGACCAGGGCCGGACTGAAGGATCCCAAGCGACCCAGCGGTTCGTTCATCTTCCTCGGGCCGACCGGCGTCGGAAAGACCGAGCTGGCCAAGACGCTGGCCGAGTTCCTCTTCGACGACGAGGACGCGCTGATCCAGCTCGACATGTCCGAGTACATGGAGAAGCACACTGTCTCGCGTCTGGTCGGATCGCCTCCGGGCTACGTCGGGTACGAAGAGGGTGGCCAGCTCACCGAGGCCGTCCGTCGCAAGCCGTTCTCGGTGGTGCTGTTCGACGAGGTCGAGAAGGCCCACGCCGACATCTTCAACACCCTCCTGCAGATCCTCGAGGACGGGCGGCTCACCGACGCGCAGGGGCGTTCGGTCGACTTCAAAAACACCGTGCTCATCATGACCTCCAACCTGGGCACGGCCGACCTCCGCAAGTCGTCGGTCGGGTTCGCCAAGTCGTCCGAGGCCGTCACCTACGAGCGGATGAAGACCAAGGTGAACGAGGCCCTGAAAGCGCACTTCCGGCCCGAGTTCCTCAACCGCATCGACGAGGTGGTCGTCTTCCACGAGCTGTCGATGACCGAGGTGGTCGAGATCGTGGATCTGATGATCCAGCGGGTCACCACCCAGCTCGAGTTGCAGGGGCTCAGCCTGGCCCTGACGCCCTCGGCGAAGCAGCTGTTGGCGGAGAAGGGCTACGACCCCCAGCTCGGAGCCCGGCCGTTGCGACGTGCCATCCAGCAGATGATCGAGGATCCCCTGTCGGAACGCATCCTGTGGAAGGAGTTCCGGTCCGGCGAGACCATCGTCGTGGATGTCGAGACGATCACGCCCGACATCGCGGCAGCGTTCGACGTCAAGGGAGCGAGTCCGCTGGTGGTCGGCGAGCAGCAGCTGACCTTCAAGGCGATCGAAGGGGTCGACCAGCCGCCGCCGGTGGAGCTGGCCGGGGCCGGAGCGGACGCCGACTGAGCTCGGTGGCACCGGGCGGCTCGTAGCGTTTGTCACACCTGGTCCCTACCATCGGGGAATGCCGAGGACTGCGAAACGCCACCAGTGCATGGACTGCGGTGCCTTCACGGCCCAGTGGGTCGGTCGCTGTCCCACATGCGGTGAATGGAACACGCTGGTCGAGGAGACCACGCTCGGACCGTTGACCCGGGCGGTCGACGAACTGGCTCTCGGGTCGATTCCGATGTCCCTGTCGTCGGTGGACGTGGCCCAGGCGGAGGCTGTCCCCACCGGTCTCGACGAGTTCGACCGGGTGCTGGCCGGCGGCCTGGTCCCCGGTTCGGTGACCCTGCTCGGAGGGGAGCCGGGGATCGGCAAGTCGACGCTGCTGCTGCAGGTGCTGGTGGCCAGAGCGAACGCCGGCCAGCGCGTGCTGCTGGTGTCGGCCGAGGAGTCCGCTCACCAGGTCCGGCTGAGAGCGGAGCGCCTGGGACCTCTGCCCCCGGGGCTCCTGATCCTTCCGGTCACCGACGTCGGAGCGGTCCTGAACGCCGTGCTTGCGTCCGAGCCCGCCCTTCTCGTGGTCGATTCGATCCAGGCGGTCGCGGTGGGTCCGGCGGTGGCCGGCGAGCGGCGGGCCGGCGGAGTCCCTGGAAGCATCACCCAGGTCCGCGAGTGTGCCGACCAACTGGTCGGTCTGGCCAAGGCCCGCGGTCTGGCCACCGTGCTGGTCGGTCACGTGACCAAGGACGGATCCCTCGCCGGTCCCCGGGCCCTCGAGCACATGGTCGACACCGTCTTGAGCTTCGAGGGAGACCGGCACCACGCGTTCCGCATGCTCCTTGCCGTCAAGCACCGCTTCGGACCGACCGGCGAGCTCGGCCTCTTCGAAATGGGTGAGCACGGGTTGAACCGGGTCGACGATCCGGGACGGCTGCTCCTGGGCGATCGTCTGACCGGGGTCCCCGGAGGGACCGTCCTTCCGGCCCTGCAGGGCCGCCGCACGCTCCTGGTGGAGCTGCAGGCCCTGGTGACCACGCCGGGACAGGCGCAACCCAAGCGCTCGGTGGTCGGACTCGACGCCGGGCGCCTGGCCATGACCTTGGCGGTCCTGGCTCGCCACGTCGGCACGCCGGTGCTCGGCCTGGACGTGTTCGCCTCGGTGGCCGGTGGCGTCCGGGTCTCCGAGCCGGGAGCGGATCTGGCGGTGGCGCTGGCCGTAGCGTCAGCCGCTCGTGGCGTGGCCCTCCCGGCCGACCTGGTGTCTTTCGGCGAGATCGGGCTGGCCGGCGAGGTCCGCCAGGTCGACGGCCTGCCCCGCCGCGTCGAAGAAGCGGCACGTCTCGGGTTCACCCGGGCGGTGGTGCCTGCTTCGACGCCGGACTGCCCGGATGTCGCCATCGAGCTCGTACGGGTGGACACCGTGGCTCAGGCGGTGGCACGGTTCAGGGTCGGCGATCCCGGGCGCGGGTGGGAGCGGACCGACGGAAACACCGGACAGGGATCGCCTCCGCCGGATACCATTCGACGGTGAGCACAGGCCCGCGGTCGGCACTCGACGAGGCCTTGGCGATGGCCGCACCCGGGCGCCCGTTGCGTGACGGTCTCGACCGGGTGCTGTTGGCCAAGCGCGGCGGGCTGGTCGTGGTCGGAGACCAGCCGGCGGTCCTCTCCATCTGCACCGGCGGCTTCCTCCTCGATGCGGAGTTCAGCCCCCAGCGGCTCGCCGAACTGGCGAAGATGGACGGCGCCATCATCCTGGCGGCAGATGCCTCCCGGATCGCCCGCGCCAACGTGCATCTGATGCCCAAAGCATCGATTCCCACCACCGAGACCGGTACCCGGCACCGGACGGCCGAGCGGTTGGCGCGCTCGATCGACGTGCCGGTCATCTCCGTCTCTGCCGCCATGTCGGTGATCACGGTCTACCGCAACGACCGGAAGCAGCGGTTGCAACCGGTCAGCTGGCTCCGCGACCGGTCCGACCAGGCACTCGCCACCCTGCAACGCTTCCGGAGCCGCTTCGACGTGGCGCTGGGGAACCTCTCGTCGCTCGAGGTGGAGGACAGTGTCTCGATCGGGGACGTGGTCGGGGCCATCCAGGCTGCCGAGATGGTCCAACGGATCGCCAAGGAGGTGGCGGGCTACCTGGTGGAGCTGGGCGACGATGGCCGCCTGGTCCGGTTGCAGATGGCCGAGCTCTGCGACGGGGTGGCCCAGTCCCTCCGCCTGGTGGTGCGCGACTACCTGCGGTGGCCCGCACCGGGCGCCGGCGCCGCCCGTGAGTCGGTCGACCGCGTGATCGACCACCTGGCCACGCTGTCGGGGGACGAACTGCTCGACCCCCACGTGCTGGCCGGTGTGCTGTCGCTTCCCGCCTCGCTGGTCGATGCCCACACCGGTATCGAACCCCGTGGCTACCGCCTGCTGCACCGCCTGCCCCGGTTCTCGGACCCGATCATCGACCGGATCGTGGAGCGGTTCGTCAACCTGCAGCAGATCATGCGAGCGTCGCTGGGCGAGCTCGAGAAGGTCGACGGTGTCGGGGCGGCCAAGGCCCGATCCCTCAAGGAAGGCCTGGCCCGGCTGGCCGAATCGAGCATCTTCGAGCGCTATCAGTAGCCACGACCGACGACCCCTCCACCTCCGACGCGGTGTTGCCGGGTGCCATCCCGATCGGCGGCCGATCCATCAGACGAGGTCGACCGCGGATTGGGATGGCACGAGGCCGTGTACGCTTGAGTGCCCGTCTACGCGGCCCCGTCGACCTTCACCTGTCCGGGATCAGCACGCAACGCCAGGAGTGAGAGTGTTCGACATCGGTGACAAAGTCGTCTATCCGCACCACGGCGCGGCAGTGGTCGAACGGCGCGAGACCAAGGAGGCGTTCGGCAAGACACAGGAATACCTCGTCCTTCGCCTCGCCTACGGCGATCTGACGTTGATGGTCCCGGCCGACAACACCGAGGGCGTCGGCCTGCGCGAGGTCATCAACGACGAAGAAGTGGAAGAGGTGTTCGCCGTGCTCCGCAAAAAGGAGGCTCGGATGCCCACCAACTGGACGCGCCGGTACAAGAACCACTCGGAGAAGCTGCGGTCCGGTGACATCTACCAGGTGGCCGAGGTGGTTCGGAACCTCTCCATCCGCGACAAGGACAAGGGGCTCTCCGCCGGTGAGAAGCGCATGCTCAGCCGCGCCCGGCAGATTCTGGTGTCCGAGCTGACGTTCGCCTTGGCGGTGGACGAGGAGACCGCAGAGCTGCGACTCGACGAGGCGCTTCCCTGAACCGGTCCGATGGCGTCTGGGCGGTCGTCGTCGCCGGCGGAACCGGGACCCGCTTCGGGGCTGAGAAGCAGTTCGCCGTGGTGGGGGGGAAGCCGGTGGTCACCTGGTCGGTCGATGCGGCCCGCACCGTCGCCGATCACGTGGTGGTGGTGGTCCCCGCGGGGCACCATCCCCGGGCCGACTCCGGATCAGCTGGCGCCGGAGCGTGCTTCGGCGCCGACCTGGTGGTCGAGGGGGGAGCGACCCGCTCGGCGTCGGTCCGAGCCGGGTTGGCGGGGGTGCCCGGCGATGCCTCGGTGATCGTCGTGCACGATGCCGCCCGGCCGCTCGCCCCGCCAACGCTGTTCACCGCCGTGGTGGACGCGGTGGTCTCGGGCCAGTGTGGCGGGGCGATCCCGGTGCTGGCGGTGACCGACACTCTCAAACGGGTCGTCGAGGGTGTGGTGGGGAGCACGGTCGACCGCGACGGACTGATGACGGTCCAGACTCCGCAGGCATTCGACGCAGTGACGCTGCGGGCCGCCCATGCCGCCGGGAGCGACGCCACCGACGACGCCGCATTGGTCGAGGCGTTGGGAGTCGTGGTCCGGGCAGTGCCCGGTGACCCGCGGAACGTGAAGCTGACCCACCCCGGCGACCTGGTCGTGGTCGAGGCGATGCTGGGCTCGGTGCGGCCGTGACCGGATCGTCCGTGGGTCTTCGGATCGGTCAGGGGATCGATGTCCACCCCTTCTCGGACGAGGTGGCCCGACCTCTGCTGTTGGGCGGTGTGGTCGTCACGGGGGCGGGTGCGCTTGGGCTGGCGGGCCATAGCGACGCCGACGTCGTCGCCCATGCGTTGGCCGACGCCGTGCTGGGTGCAGCCGGGCTGGGTGACCTCGGGCGTCATGCGCCCGAGAGTGATCCGGCGTTGGCCGGCGCGGACAGCCTGGTCCTGCTCCGTCGGATGGTGGAGCTGGCTGCGGACGCCGGTTGGGCTCCGGTCAACGCGGACTGCACGGTGGTGGCCGAGCGTCCAAAGCTGGCGTCCTTCGTGACGGCGATGGCCGAACGCCTCGGGGAGGTGCTCGGTGCGCCGGTCAACGTGAAGGCCACCCGGGCCGAAGGGTTGGGAGCCCTGGGGAGAGCCGAGGGGATTGCCTGCACCGCCGTCGTGTTGATGGGGCCGGCCGCCAGTCCGGACGTCGCGGCACCGGACCGGTCATGACCGGCGCACGCGGGCGCAGCGGAGCTGGTGCTGGTCGCGGCACTGGGCGGGGCGGCACTGGGCGGGGCGGCAGCGCCGGTGCCGCCGGCCGGGTCGGTGGCGGTGGCCGTGGCCGCAGCGGTGGCAGTGCCCGTGCCGGAGCGGGTAGCGGTGGCAGTGCCCGTGCCGGAGCGGGTAGCGGTAACGGGCCAGTCCCTCGACGGAGTGGGCGGGACCCGGCCACTGGTCTGGGTGGCGATCAGGTCGAGGGCCGTCAGTCCGTCCGCGAGCTCCTCGTGGCCAACCGGCGTCCGGTCCGCTCTCTGCTCATGGCCGATGGCATGGATGCTGCCCCCATTCTCGACGAGATCGAAGCATTGGCGGTCAAACGACGGGTCAAGGTGGACTACGTCTCCCGGCGGCGGATCGATCTGGTGGCCCGCACCGAGGGCCCCCAGGGCGTCGTCGCCCTGGCACGGCCGGTGGAGGCCACCCCCCTCGAACAGCTGTGCGTCCCCGTCGGGGGCCGCCAGCCGTTCCTGGTGGTGCTGGACGGTGTCACCGACCCCCACAACCTGGGTGCGCTCTTGCGCAGTGCCGAGTGCGCCGGCGTGACCGGGGTGGTGCTTCCCCGGCACCGGTCGGTGCACCTGTCACCCACCGTTGCCAAGGTGGCGTCCGGGGCGATCGAGTACCTGCCGATGGCGTTGGTGCCTGGCATCCCGGCCACCGTGCAGCGCCTGTCGGCTGTGGGGGTCTGGACCATCGGGCTCGACGGTGACGCCCCCAGTTCGCTCTACGAGCTTCCGCTGGGCGACGAAGCGGTGGCGCTGGTGCTCGGGTCCGAAGGCGGGGGACTCGCGCCTCTCACCCGGAAACGCTGCGATGCGGTGGTGTCCATCCCTCAGCGGGGGACGCTCTCGTCGCTCAACGTGGCGACAGCAGGTGCGATCGCCTGCTTCGACATCGCCCGTCGCCGCCAGCGCTGACCGGCAGCGTCGACGGGGAGCGCTGGTTCGCGGATCCGCTCAGCTGGCGACTTCGGCGACGTCGACGCCTTTCCAGAACGCAACGTGGTCGACGATCTCCTTCGCGGCATCCTTCGGGGCCGGGTAGAACCAGGCGGCATCGTCGTTCCGCTCTCCCTCGACGACCACTGAGCGGTAGCTGGCCTCACCTTTCCACGGGCACGTCGTGCGGGTCGGACTCGACTCGAAGTACTCCGAACGCACGTCGGCCGGGGGGAAGTAGTGGTTCCCTTCCACCACGACCGTCTGGTCGCTTTCGGCCAACACCGCACCATTCCATGTCGCTCGTACTGTCATGGTCGGTACAACATCGAAGCGACCATGTCTGTTCCCACGCCAGGGCACCGTGGCATGGGAGCGGGCGGCCGACTAGACCGGTCACCGAGGGACCGTTGAGCGCGGCGCGGTGGTTCTGCGGACGACGACGAGGAGGACCGATGGCGCAAGCCGATGATGCAGCCGACGTGGTAGTGGTCGGGATGGGACCAGGTGCCGAGGACGTGGCCGGCCGGCTCGCCGTCGCCGGGCTCGACGTGGTCGGGATCGACGGGCGCCTGGTCGGCGGCGAGTGCCCCTACTGGGGGTGCATCCCGTCGAAGATGATGATTCGAGCGGCCGACCTGCTCGCTGACGGGCGCCGGATCCCCGGGCTGGCCGGCCAGGCGGACGTCCGACCTGACTGGTCGGCGGTCTCCGGCCGGATCCGGAACGAGGCGACGGACGACTGGGACGACACCGCGGCGGTGGAGCGTTTCGAGGGCAAAGGGGGGCGGTTCGTGCGGGGCTGGGGCCACCTCGACGGACCCGGCAAGGTGGTCGTGGATGGGAGGACGATCGGGGCGCGTCGCGCCGTGGTGATCGGAGTGGGTGCCTCCGCATGGGTACCGCCGATCGCCGGACTGTCGGGCACCCCGTATTGGACGAACCGCGACGCCATCGAGACCGAGGAGGTTCCCGGATCGCTCGCGGTGATCGGTGGCGGGGCCATCGGGGTCGAGCTCGCCCAGGTGTTCGCTCGATTCGGAGCGGAGGTGACCGTCATCGAAGCCATCCCCCATCTGGTGGGTCCAGAGGAGCCCGAGGCGGGGCTGTTGCTGGCTGAGGTGTTCACCTCCGAGGGGATCGCGGTCCACACCGGCGCGGACATCGCCGCGGTGCGTCACGACGGCCACCGGTTCTCCGTCACCTTCGGGGATGGGGAGCCAGTCGTGGTCGACCGCCTGCTCGTGGCGACGGGTCGGCGCCCGAACATCGACGGTCTCGGCCTCGAGTCCCTCGGGGTCGAACCGGTCAAGGGATCGATCCCCGTCGACGACCACCTGCGGGTGGTGGATGGCGTGTGGGCGGTCGGCGACGTGACGGGGAAGGGTGCGTTCACCCACGTGTCGATGTACCAGGCGTCGATCGTGGTCGACGACATCCTCGATCGTCCGGTGACGCCGGCCGTCTACCGCGCCGTTCCCCGGGTCACCTTCACCGACCCCGAGATCGGTTCCGTCGGTCTGACCGAGCGGGGGGCCAGGGAGCAGGGGCTGACGGTCCGGACCGGGATGGCCGAGATCCCGGATTCGACGAGGGGGTGGATCCACAAGGCAGGCAACCGTGGCTTCGTGAAGTTGGTGGAGGATGCCGACCGGGGGGTGTTGGTCGGTGCCACGTCGGTGGGTCCATGCGGTGGCGAGGTGCTCGGCCTCCTCACACTGGCGGTCCACGCCGAGGTGCCCACGGCCACGCTCCGTCACATGATCTACGCCTATCCGACGTTCCACCGGGCCATCGAGGTCGCCGTCGACGATCTCGGGGACTGAACAACCGCGGTTTCTGCCGTCTTGGTCCTGGGGGCTGTACGGGTTCCCGTGGTCCCGGGTGCGATGGCGATGGCGAGCGGTGCGGGTGCGACCGTTCAGCAGTACGGGTGGCACAGGGTCATCAAGAACTCGTCACCCGGCGAGGTCCAGGTTGCCTCGACGACGAATCCGCACCCGGCGAGCTCGGCTTCGAGGCCTTCGGGGGTGAACTTGGTGCTGATCTCGGTCATCATCGCCTCGCCTTCGTCGAACGAGAGATCGATGTCGAGTCCGTCGACCCGGACCGACTGCTCAGTCGTCGACTGCAGCCACATCTCGATGCGCTGCTCCTCCTCGTTCCACCGAGCGACATGCTCGAAGCATGCCGGATCGAAGTCGGCGGCGAGCTCGCGGTTCAGGACGTTCAGGACGTTCTTGTTGAACGCGGCCGTCACGCCGGCATCGTCGTCGTAGGCGCGCACGAGCCGGTCACGGTCCTTGACCAGATCGGTGCCGACCAGAAAGCGGTCCTCTGCGTCCATGACGCAGTCGAGGTCGACCAGAAAGCGGCGCCGCTGTTCCGGTCCGAGGTTCCCGATCGTCCCCCCGAGGAAGGCGACCAGGCGCCGTCCCCCGGCGGGCAGTCGGTCAAGGTGACGGTGGAAGTCGCCGACCACGGCGTTGACCGCGAGGCCCGGGTACTCCCCGGCCAGAGCGTTGGCTGCTTCCCACAACACGGTGTCGCTGACGTCGAGGGGAACGTAGCGGGTCAAGTTCCCGCACGCCTGCATGGCATCGAGCAGCACCCGGGACTTCTCGCAGGTTCCTGCGCCGAGCTCGATCAATGTGTCGGCCCCCGAGATCAGCGCCATGTCCTTGGCGTGGGCATCGAGGATCCAGCGTTCCGAGCGGGTCGGGTAGTACTCGGGGAGCTTGGTGATCTCATCGAACAGGCGCGACCCGCGATCGTCGTAGAAGTAGACGGGTGGAAGCTGCTTCGGTGACGAGGTGAGGCCGCACCGGGCGTCTGATTGGAGGGCGTCGGCCAGCGCTGCGCGCGACAGGTGGATGTCGAGCGTGGGGGGAATCGGAAGGGCTGCTGAGGCTGTCATGGTGATCCGTCTTCTCTCCGCTCTCTGTTGCACGTAGCTCCGGACGCACTCTGTCGCTGGCCGCACTCTGTCGCTGGCCGTACTCTGTCGCTGGACGTCGACTCAGGCGTCCCTGGCCAACCGGAGCCCGCTGAACGCCCAGCGTGCCCCGGGTGGGAAGAAGTTGCGGTAGGTGGTCCGGGCATGGCCGGGCGGGGTCACACACGATCCACCCCGCAACACGTACTGGTTGACCATGAACTTGCCGTTGTACTCGCCGACCGCGCCGGCGGCGATGGTGAAGCCGGGGTAGGGGCTGTACGACGACGACGTCCACTGCCACACGCCGCTTCCGGGGACGCTGCCGCTGTCCGATGGGCTCAACGGGCACGGGTGGAGCCGGGCAAGGTCGAAGGTGTCGTCGGTGGCACCCGAGCCCGTCGAGTGGACCGCCTCCCACTCGTGCTCCGTGGGCAGCCGCGCTCCGGACCACCGGGCGAACGCATCCGCCTCGTAGTAGCTGACGTGGCACACCGGCTCGTGCGGATGCATCGGTCGCACGCCGCCCAGGGTGAACACCTGCCAGGCGCCGTCCTCCCACGTCCAGTAGAGCGGGGCATCCCACCTGCCGTGACGGACGGCCGCCCATCCGTCCGAGAGCCACAGGTCGGCTCGCTGATAGCCCCCGTCCTCGATGAACGAGGTCCACTCCGAACAGGTCACCACCCGATCGGAGAGAGCGAACGGCTGCAAGTAGACCGGATGGCGGGGACGCTCGTTGTCGAACGAGAACCCCGGTCCCTGGTGTCCTATCTCCACCAGCCCCCCGGGGTGTTCCACCCACTCCGCCGGGGTCAGCGCTGTTCCGGGAGGCTCCGGTTCGGTGAGGTTCCCATAGGAGCGGCGGACCGGGTTGTGCCACAGGACGTGCTTGATGTCCATGAGGAGGAGCTCTTGGTGCTGCTGCTCGTGGTGAAGCCCGAGCGTCACCAACTCGTGGGTGCGAGGATCGAGTGGCCGGGTGAGGAGTTGTTCCATGGCGCGGTCAACGTGGATGCGGTAGCGAGCGATCTCCTCGATGCCTGGCCTGGAGACGAGGCCTCGCTGCTCGCGGGGATAGATGGGACCGACCCCCTCGTAGTACGAGTTGAACAGATACTCGTAGGCGGGATCGAACGGTGCGTAGCTGCCCAGCGACTCCGTCAGCAGAAACGTCTCAAAGAACCACGAAGTGTGGGCACGATGCCACTTGGCGGGGCTGACGTCCGGCATTGACTGCACCGTCTGGTCTTCGCCGGAGAGCGGCGCGGCGAGTTCCTCGGTGAGCGAGCGGACCCGAGGGTAGGAGGAGGCCAGCCCAGTGCCGTCGGTTGCAGTCATGACCTCAGTCACTGCTCCTCCTCCTTGCTGTCCCGAGCCCGCCGGTGAGGACCGGAGACACCGCCGTCGTGCCCGTCACAGAACCTAACCGGAGACGCCCAGCGGTGACACGCGGGGGATGCCGCGGTCGTGACGTGCGGGGCCGGTTGTGGAGGGGCGGGGCGCTCAGCCGGCTGGCACCGGCCGGGCCGACATGGTGATGAAGTCGCGCGCCCACCATGGTTCGAAGAAGGTCCACGGACCCTGCACGGTGGCGGCGACCAGCTTGGTGCCGTTCGCCGGAGCCGCGAGGCCGCCCGGCGTTGGAGGGTCGTAGGTGACCAGCACGGTCCAATCAGGGTTGATGTCGAGCTGCATCCCGCGGACTGCTCCGGCTCGCACCAGAAGCTGGGCGAGTTGGATCGGGGCCAACGCGGGACCGGTGACGTAGACGAGGGCGCCGTCGGCGGTGACGCCCACTCCGGAACGCCACTGGTGCTGGATGCCGGGGACCGAGGCTGCGCATGAGGTGGCCCCGCAGGTCGCGCCCCACGCCTGCCAGTCGGGGCTGGCGGCCTGGGCGGTGGGTTGCCCGTTGGCGACCAGTGGCACCAGGTTCTGGCGCACACCGACGACGTTGGGGGTCATCGTCACGTCGGTGCCCCAGGCACCGACGTCGACACTCCCGTTGGCGTAGATGACCAGCGACGCCGCTCCGCCGACCAGCGGCACGACCGCGTGGCCCTGGGTGAAGTAGCCGCCGCCCGCCTGGCTCATGTAGAAGCCGCCGTTGAAGGCGGCCACCAGGGAGGCGGCCTGTGCCGGCTCGATCGGAGCGGTGTACTGGTAGGGGCCCCCACCTGGGCTCTTGGATCCGGAGTAGAGCTGGGCGGAGAGCAGTCGGGTGTCCATCCATGCGATCCCGGCCGGTTGAGTGCCTCCCGGCGGCACGAGAGTGGTCTCCTCCACCGCCGGCAGCCCTCCGACGGTGCGTCCGGCAGGATTCCAGGTGCCTTCCCCGGCCACAGCGGAGGCACCGGCGAACGGGATGAGTGGCGAGGGAGTGGGCAACGGGGTCCCGGCGGTGCCCACCTGGGCGGTCCCCTGGAATGGCGCCACCGCGGTGGTGGGCGCGGTCGAGGGTGAGGTGTGCGCCGTGGCGCCCTTCGATGTCGAGGTGGTGGTTGGAGACCGGTGGGTGCGACTCGTGGTCGTGGCCGTGGCCGTGGCCGAACGACCTGACCCGCACGATGCCAGCAGCACGATGAGCAGGACAGCGACGACAGGGAGTGCCACCCGCTGCCGCCCGGCGAGGGCCCACGGAGTTCCGGCGGAGGTCCATGGCGTTCGGCTCACCGCTCCAGGCTAGAGAACAGCGCGGCGTGGCGGCTGTCGGGAATGCTCGAGCCGTGGTGCCGACCGCGATCAGTCGATCAATCGATGCATCTGCGTTGCCCTTCGGGATGTCGATCCGCCTTGTGCCGAACGTCAGTTCATGAGAGGTCAGCGGCCTGGTCCGCCACGCGTAGCCGTGCGGTCAGCGGCGCGAAGCGGTCGATGTCACGGACCACGTAGTACGAGATGCCCGGTGGAACCCACCAGAAGCGCCTGCGTCGGCGGGTGGGGGACCCTCGCGTCACCGACGAGGGTCGCAAGGTCATCTCGCAGATCACCACCGGTGATCTGGCCGACGAGTTCCAGGCTGCACTTGACGCCGATCTGGCTGCCGATCCCCTTCTGGGCGGCCAGGCAGACGGCGACTGACCCGATCATCTCGCACCAGCGATGATCGTCATCGACGAGTACCTGGTCATGCGTGTGGTATGCGCCAGTGACGGGAGGCCAGCGGACCTCCCTGACACTGAGGACCTGGTACTCCCATCGATTCGGCACTGGCGGCTCCTGCAGCGCATCCACGGACCAGGCGGCGGACAGCTCCCCCGGCGACTTGCTGCGTTGACGCCGATCGATCGTGACACGCTCCGGTTTCCTCACCCCGAGGTCCTGTAGATCCTCGACCCGCGGCCCGCGGCCCCTTCTCGATGAGGCCGCTCGGATTGGGGCTCGGTCTGGCGGGGGGTGGCTTATCGACGAGACGCTCGCCGCCGGAGTCCACAACGGGAACGCCCTGTGGTGCGGGCACGGAATGAGGTTGGGCATGATCGGGCTCGTCGAGGCGTTCGAGGAGCTGGCGAGGGTCCTGATCCCGGGACGACATGTACTGCTTGCGTTTCAGGCAGCAGGCGAGCCCCTCCACCGAGAAGAAGCCTTCGGCTCCGGCCTACCGATCACCAGCTGCAGACACAGTGTCAACGATGTCGCCGGTCGTCTGGAGGACTCAGGTTTTGGGATCTCCACCACGGTGATCAGGGCACCTGAGCTGGAGCACGAAACCACCTCGCAGGCCTTCGTGGTCGCCAGTGGCCCCCTCTGCTGACCACCGAGCGGTGCCCCTCCACCCATTGTTGAGAGGCAGGGATCGCCGTTCAATCGGAGGGCCAAGAGGAGCTGATCTCGGCGGCCAGTTCATCCCGACGATCCTCAGCCATCGGCGTCTCTCGCAGGTAACCAAAGACGCCTGGACCCACCCTGTCTTCGGGGAAGTCATCCATGCGAGGCACGACGTGGAAGTGGACATGAGTGAATCCCGCCTTCTCAGCGAACATCATCACGTAGGTCTTCCGACAGCCGGTGACAGCCTTCAGCGCAATGGAGGCCTGACGGAGCAACAGTCCCAACGTGTCGGCCTCCTCGGCTGTGAGCTCATCGAGCGATTCGACGTGCCTCGTCGGTACCAAGATCAGCCATCCGGGCAGGCTGGTGTTGAAGTCGTGCGCAACCCGCCAGCCCGGCAACGCCCAAACCCGCTCCCGGACAGGAAGATCCGGGAGAGCGGATTGAGAACAGGCGTAGCACTCCAATGCCATGGGGAAGAGCCTGCCAGGCCTGATCCGGGCCCGCATGATCGAGGAAGACGTCGTCCACGACCGGCGGTCAGACGGTGTTGGGGCTGAGGTCCGGCCAACCGTTGTGCCTCCATCCTTCGATGGCATCGTTGCTGGTCGTCGCCGGACCCCAGGCACGCTCCTCGTGTACCGGGACCCGTGCGGGGTGGTTCTCTTGCTCCGTGACGAGGCGAGCCAGCTGGCGCCCGGCAGAGCGTTTGGTGCCTTCGAACGTGGCGAACGTGGCGAACGTGGCGTGCTGATGACGCATCCGGCCGGCGCTGTCGCGACCGCTGTAGGCGCGCAACTCCCACACGCCGGGACGGTGTTCTCGAATGCTTCCGGCCATGGTGCGCCTCGAGTTGTTGGGTCGACTGGTGGGTTTCATCCGACCAACGCCTGCGCCCGAAGGTGCAACGCTTTGAACTGGGTTTCTGAGAGCCGGCGGTGGGAATCGAACCCACGACCTGACGATTACAAGTCGTCTGCGCTACCAACTGCGCCACACCGGCGGTGACCGAGCGGACCCGACGGCTCCGTCCCGCGCATCCTAACCGGCCAGGTCCGGTCAGCTTCAGTGGTCCCTTGCCATCGGTCGATTCATCGGGAGCCCGGGCAGCCGGATCGGGGGATGCTTGCATCGCGCTCCCATGGTTGGCAGGCTGGCCGTGAATGACGGATCCCTCCCACCCTGGCGGACGCCGCCCGGGGCATCCACCGGGAACCGGCTCGGGTACCGCGCTCCCGGTCGGCCGTACGCTGGCGGTCCTGGTGGTCTTCGTCCTGGCGACCCTCCTTCTGGTCGGTCAAATTCATCCCGGTGTCGCCGTCTCGACCGCAGGGCGACCGACGACCACGACCTCCGCCCCCACCGGCACGACCACTGGCCGATCCCGGACCACCGCGACCGAGCCCCGCGGCAAGGTGCCGGTGCTGGTGGCCAACGCATCGGGGGCGACCGGCGCCGCCGGCCTGGTTTCGACCCGCTTGCAGGCGGCGGGTTGGGACGTCCTCCCACCGGTCAATGCATCCTCCACGGTGACGGCGTCGTCGGTGTACTACGTGACCGGCCACCAGCAGCCGGCCAGTGCAGTTGCTTCGACGCTGGGGCTGCCCGCGTCCTCGGTGCACCTCTATGCCTCCTCGGCACCGGTCACTGCCATCGGCACCGCCCAGGTCGTCGTGGTCGCGGGTCCAGACCTGGCCCACTCCACTGCCACGACCGCAGCCGGGACCGGCTGAGTGCTACCGCACGGCAGCGGGGACACAGGGCTGCACCCCGGCCGGCCACGCCGTCCCTGGTGGTACTGCCCTCGACCCTTGCCGTGACCGACGGAGCGGGAGATGGTGAACCCTTCGACACACCGCTCTCCGAAGCGGTCACGTCCCGGCTGACACCGCTACTGTCCTCGCCCGCGTCGACGGCGATCCTCACCGACTTCGACGGCACCCTGGCCGGCATCGTGGTCGATCCCGCTGGGGTCCGACCGTTGCCCGACGTCGAGGACACGCTCTCCCGCCTGGCCCGGCACTACCGGTTGGTGGCGGTGGTGTCCGGACGGCCGGTGTCATTCCTCTCCGGCGTGCTGCCCGCCGCGGCCGGGATACGACTCGTCGGCCTCTACGGCCTCGAGCAGGGTCGGGTCGGGGCACCCCCGGTGGCCGATCCGGGCGTCGACCCGTGGCGGGCAGTCGTGGCACCAGCAACGAGGCAAAGGGCCGCACCGACCTCGCCTCCTGCTACGTGGAAGACGACACCGTCGAGGCGAACGAGCAGACCGAGCGCGACACGCGCCGGATGCAGCAGAACTGGGTC
>DAHXOD010000039.1 GCA_027365055.1 bacterium | reverse complement strand
CGGTGCTGAGAAAGACGTCGGCATGGAGATACCTCGCCGCCGCGAGGGCCTCCATACCCAAGACGTTCAAGGAGTGATTCTGGCGCAACTGCCCCACGACGGGGGCAAGCTCGCGCAGGCTGACCAGACCGATGGCACCGGGTAGCCCCATGACGGCAGCCGACGCCCGCGCACGAAGGCCATCGGGGAGGCTGGCGAAGGGGCCGGTGAGCATGCCAGACGCACTTCGCCCGCCGAGCACGGCTCGGCAGAGTCGGACGTACCAGTAGCCGGTGGTGAACAGGTCTCGACCGTCCAGGTCTGCCAGCCCGGTGCCACGCAGCACGGCACTCAGGTGGCCATCGTCGAGAAGCGCTGGTCTCACTCGCTGGCCAGGTCCGCATCTCCGAAGCCCGTACGTGCGGCCAGCCAGTCGCTCTCGTCCAGCTGCTCCAACAGCGCACGCCGCAGGGCATGCACCCCACCCGGAACGATGATCAGCGCATCGCCGAGGTCGACAAATCCGACCTCGCCGCCGGTGTCGAGACCCCAGCGGTGCCGGGGCACTGCCGGAAGGCTCATCTGCCCTCGGGAGGACACTCGTAGATCGCCGACGTTCGTCATCACCACCACCACCACCACTCGACAAGGTGATTGGGATTATTGCCTTGTACGTTCCTGATGTGCCTGATTGCGCTCGTCTCTGACGGGGCGGCCTCCGTCGTCGTTCTGGCACGGCATTCTGCGTGTGAGAGGACGCGGAAGCGACGGGATCGAGCGGAGCCCAGCCCTGCCATCGGAGGAAGGGTGCCGCCGACCGCTGGTCGCGATCTGAGCGATCCCAGTGACTGCACGAAGGTATAGTTTGGGTATGACTGATCGGGGCGAGTGCATCCGGGCGGCGCGTGTCGCTGCTGGGTTGTCCCAAGCCGACCTGGCCCGGCGGGCTGGTACGTCCCAGCCGGCGGTGAACCGTTACGAACAAGGGCGGACCGTCCCGACAGTGCGAACGATGAAACGAATCGTCGGGGCCTGTCAGGAGCGGATGCGCCCGAGCGAGCTGTTGGCCAACAACCGGGAGCGTGTGTGGCGCCTGGCTGTCGCCCACGGTGCCCAGCGTGTGCTCGTGGTCGGATCGGTGGCACGCGGAGAGGACGACGCCGAGTCGGACCTCGACCTCATCGTTGAGATTCCCCCAGATCGTCTGCGCTTGCTCGACCTGATCGAGCTCGGCCATGAGATCAGCGATCTACTCGGTGTCGACGTCGACATCGGCACGCCGGAGATGCTGAAGCGGAGCATCCGAAACCAGGTGCTGGCAGAAGCCCGTCCGTTGTGAGGCGGCGTGGTCGCCGCGACGCAGAGCGGACCGCCGACATCCTCGAAGCAATAGCCAAGGTCGAGCGATGGCGAGCCCTCCGCGACAGGGAGGACGACATGTTCCGGTCCGCGGTCATGCGCGAGCTCGGCGTCATCGGCGAAGCCGCCAACGCCCTGAGCGACCAGTTCAAGACCGACCGTCCCGAGATCCCATGGCGAAGTATCGTCGACCTTCGCAGCGTACTCACCCACTACTACTGGGACACCGCCTGGGCACTCATCGAGCAGATCCTCGAT
The DNA here is from genome assembly GCA_027365055.1 of bacterium. Lineage (GTDB taxonomy): Bacteria > Actinomycetota > Acidimicrobiia > Acidimicrobiales > RAAP-2 > DASZIT01. Next base: position 12,290 of record DAHXOD010000039.1, on the reverse strand, counting down.
GACGACCTTGGACTGCTGCGCCGCTCCCTAGTCGGCAACGGAGAACCGGTGGCATCCATGCCCCTTCTGGAGCTTGACACGGCCTTGCCCCCTGGCCCGGGTGCCACGTGTGGTCGTTGGATGCCCAGGGCCCGGATGCACTGCGTCCTACCAGCCGATCACGCCGGTGGCTGCCGATCGAAGTGATTCGGCCACCATCGGACGGTGATCAGCGATCAGCGTCGGCCGTCAGGCGAGAGGTGCCGTTCGGCACTCCGGCCAGGGTGGCGACGGCCGTCGTTCCGTCGTGGTATCCGGTGCGTGCCTGGCCAGAGGACGCCGATGACCCGGTTCGGTGGGAACTGGCAGAGCCACGTGTGGAAACGGCACCGCCGTGGTTGACGGGCACCAGGGGAAATGTTCCGATGTCCCCGGGCGTTGACCAGCGGGAAGGTGTGGGCGGGCGTCCGGGGAATCCCCCGGACCAGCGACAGAGGAGCCGACGTGACCGACCAATACCGCAAGGACCCCGAGACGATCGCCGCGCTGAGCCGTCAGCAGCACGCCGTCACCCACGAGACAGCCACCGAGCCGGCGTTCCGGAACGAGTTCTGGGACCAGAAGGACGCCGGCATCGTCTCCGGCGAACCGCTCTTCGCCTCCAAGCAGAAATTCGACAGCGGCGGCGGCTGGCCGAGCTTCACGGTGCCCCTCGAGCGGGCCAACGTCGTCGAGCACCCGGACCGGAGCCACGGCATGGTCCGGACCGAGGTCCGGTCGGCCCACGGTGACAGCCACCTCGGCCACGTCTTCGATGACGGCCCGCCCGAGGAGGGCGGACGATGAACGGCACCACGGAACGGGCAGTGCTGGCCGGCGGGTGCTTCTGGGGCATGCAGGACCTGATCCGGAAGCGCCCGGGCATTCTCTCGACCCGGGTGGGCTACACCGGCGGGGACGTGCCCGATGCCACCTACCGGAACCACGGGACCCACGCCGAGGCGATCGAGATCGTCTTCGACCCCGAGCAGACCTCCTACCGGGACCTGCTCGAGTTCTTCTTCCAGATCCACGACCCCACCACCCGGAATCGCCAGGGGAACGACCGGGGGATGAGCTACCGGTCGGCCATCTTCACCGTCGACGACGAGCAGCGTCGGGTCGCCGAGGACACCATCGCCGACGTCGAGGCCTCCGGCCTGTGGCCGGGCAAGGTCGTCACCGAGGTGGTCCCGGCCGGGCCGTTCTGGGAGGCGGAGCCCGAACACCAGGACTACCTGGAGCGCATCCCCAACGGCTACACCTGCCACTTCCCGCGGCCGGGCTGGGTGCTGCCCCGCCGGAGCACCGCCACCGCCTGACGGGCATCGGGCACGGTGGCGGCCCGCCCGGAAGGCGGCGTGGCTGGGCTCGGCGCGCACCTCGAGCTCGGCGGCGTCCGGTGACCGACAACGCACCCGACCGCACGTCAGTCGCCCCAGCTGGAGTACGTTCCAGGCGGTGAGCACCACCGACGACACGCCGGTCCTGATCGCCGACACCGGAGGGCTCCAGGCCCTCTGCGACGAGGTCGCCGGCGAGGCGTTCTACGCCATCGACACCGAATTCCACACCGAGCGCACCTACTGGCCGAAGCTGGCCCTCATCCAGCTGGGGTGGGGCGACCGGGTGGCCCTGGTGGACCCCCTGGCGGTGGACCCCGCACCCCTGGAACAGCTCTTCGCCGGGTCGGGCACCGCGGTGGCCCACGCCGCCGGTCAGGATCTCGACATCCTCCGCACCGCCTGCGGAGTGGCCCCGTCCCGCGTGTTCGACACCCAGATCGCCGCCGGTTTTCTGGGGATGTCGTCACCCTCGCTGGCCCGGCTGGTCGAGCGGATCCTCGGCATCGACCTCCCCAAGTCGGATCAACTGTCCGACTGGCTGCACCGGCCCCTCCCGCCCCGCCAGCTCGCCTATGCCGCCGGGGACGTCGACCACCTGCTCACCCTGCGGGTGGCCATGGTCGACCAGCTCGAGGCCCGGGGGCGACTCGACTGGGCCGTCGACGAGTGCGCCCAGGTGCTCAGCACCCGCCGGGTGGACGTGGCGCCGGAGCTGGCCTGGTGGAAGGTGGGGGACGTGAGCAGGCTCTCGGGCCGTTCGCGCGGCGTGGCCCAGGAGCTGGGGGCCTGGCGCGAACGCCGGGCGGCCGAGACCGACCGGCCCCGGCGGAGCGTCCTGTCGGACCTGGCCATCCTCACCATCGCCCAGCGGTCGCCGCGCAGCCGACCGGACCTCGAGAGGCTCCGGGGCGTCGACGGCCGTCACCTCTCGAACGGAGTGGCGACCGAGATCCTCGAGGCGGTCCGGCGGGGCCAAGCGCTGTCCCCCGACGAGCTGCGGCTGCCGCCCGACACCGGAGAGTCCCGGGCCTCTCAGGCCGCGGTGGCGGTCTGCTCGGGCCTGGTACGCCAGATCGCCGACGAGCTCCAGTTCGACCAGGCGCTGCTGGCCACTCGGGCCGACATCACCCAGCTGGTGGTCGGCGAGCCCAGCCGTCTCGACCAGGGCTGGCGCCGGGACATCGCCGGGGACCCCCTCCGGCGGCTCCTGGCCGGAGAGGTGGCCGCCGCCTTCGGGCCCGGCGGGCAGCTGGTCCTCGAGGCCCGGTCGCACGTGCCCGACGGGAGCGAATGAGATCGTCGGGTAGGACCGGCGGCGCACCGTGGCTGCAGGGTCCACAGCGGTCGGCGGAACCACCCGCGACGCGACGCCCGGAGGTTGCGGCCAACCGGGCGTGCTGATCAGGGGGGAGTCGATGCAGTCGTTGGTCACCGGTCACCAGCGCGACTGCGGCCACGGGGTCACAAGGTCACGGGCATGGCGCGGGCGACCCAGGTGCCAACGGGCTCGGATCCACGGCTGATCCCGGGCCTTCGTCAGTGCCGTGACCGTTCCGCACCACTGCCGGGTCTCATCGGAACGAGGTGCAGCGCCGGGTGGTGGCCCCCCATGGCCGGCGCCAGTGTGAGTACCTCGAGAAGGGTGCCGAGACGGCTGTGGCCGAGACGGACGCCGCGACGCGAGGCGACGGCGCAAGCGACCCCTGGTGGACAGTGATGTCCTCCCCCGGATCACGGGTACGTGCTGTCCGACCATTCGGCCCGGTCCCCCCAGTCGAGGACATCATCGGTCGGGGTGGAGAGGAGCCGCCATGGCGTGGTAGCCGCCATCCACGTGGAGCACCTCACCGGTCATGGCGCGAGCCAGGTCGGACAGTAAGAAGCAGACTGCATCGGCGACCGGCGTGGGATCACTGTCCGACCACGAAAGTGGGCTCGTCGTCGCCCACGCGTCGAGTAGCGCGTCGAACCGTGGGATGCCACGGGCGGCCCGGGTGAGGAGCGGGCCGGCGGCGACCAGGTTGACCCGAATGGCCCGGGGGCCGAGGTCGCGGGCCAGGTAGCGGGCCGTCGATCCCAGAGCTGCTTTGCAGACGCCCATCCAGTTGTAGACCGGCCACGCACCGCCGTTGGCATCGAAGTCGAGGCCGACCAGGGACGCACCGCCCGCCGGTGCCAACGCAACCACCAGGCGGGCCAGGTTGCTCAGACTCCACGCGCTGGTCCGGAACGCCAGCTCGATGCCGGCAGGGTCGGCTTCCACGAAGGGGCCGTCGAGGGCGTCCTTCGGAGCGAAGGCCACGGCATGGAGCGCACCGTCGAACGCACCGAATCGGGAGCGGAGGATCTCCGTCAGGCCGTCCACCTCGGACCGTTGGGTCAGATCGAGGGGGAAGACTTCGAGCGGCGAACCGGTGTCCTCCACCAGCTGGCGCACCGTTCCGACGTCCCGTGGGAACGCCGTCAGCACCACCTCCGCGCCCATCGCTCCGGCCCGGCATGCCGTGGCGAAGGCGATGCTGTCCTCGGTGGCGACACCGGTGATCAGCAGTCGCTTGCCGGTCAACAGGTGGGGGGTCACCGGTGGTGTCACGTTCGCACCCCGTCGTCCCCACCCGGGTCGCCGTCCGCGTCAGGACGATCTCCACGGAGGTCGCGCCCGGAGTCCCGTGACGCCCGGCCGAGAGACTCACGGTAGGCGGTCATGCGCCCACGAAGCTCCGGATCCCGGATCGCCAGCATGCGGACCGCGAGAAGTCCTGCGTTCGTGGCGTTGCCGATGGCGACGGTGGCCACCGGCACGCCCGAGGGCATCTGGACGATCGACAGGAGCGAGTCCATGCCGTCGAGGTGGCGGAGCGGCACCGGCACCCCGATCACGGGGATCGACACGAGCGAGGCGAGCATCCCCGGGAGGTGGGCGGCACCACCGGCCCCGGCGATGATGATCCCTACTCCTCTGGCTTCTGCGTCGGCACCGAAGGCCACCATGTCGTGTGGGGTCCGATGGGCCGACACGACTCGCACCTCGTTCGGGACACCGAACTCGTCGAGCACCGCTGCGGCGGCCTCCATGATCGGAAGGTCCGACTTGGAACCCATGACGATCGAGACGCTCACAGGCGATTGTGACTTGTGCGTGCGGTCGTCGCTCATCCGAAGAACCGATCTGCTGCTGTCCGGGCTCGTTCCAGCGCTTCGGGCACCGAATCGGCCAGCGCGGTCACGTGACCCACCTTGCGGCCGGGTCGCGGGGCTTTCTGGTACAGGTGGACGTGGACGTCGGGGACCGCCAGCGCCAGCGGCAGACGGCTGGCGAGCTCCGTCGTGGCCGCATCGGCGATCAGGTTGACGGTGGCGGCCGGTCGCAGCAGCCCCGTCGCGCCGAGGGGCCAGTCGAGAACGGCCCGCAGGTGCTGGTGGAACTGCGACGTGGTGCACGCCTCGAGGGTGATGTGCCCGGAGTTGTGGGGGCGCAGGGCGAACTCGTTGAGCAGGAGCCGGCCGTCATCGGTCACGAAGTACTCGACGGCGACGATGCCGGTGGCGTCGACCCCCTCGAGGATCGACCGTGCCCACGTCGCAGCCTGCTGGACCACCTCCTCGGGCAGGTCAGCCGGGATGGTGAGCTCCCGACAGATCCCCTCCACCTGCAGGGTGCCGATGGGCGGGTAGGTGGCGGTGTACCCCGAGGGGCTGCGGGCGACCAGGACGGCGAACTCGGCGGCGATGTCGAGGTGCTCCTCGACCACCCACTGCGGTCCATCTCCCCCGCGCTCCGTCGACAGCACCCGCTCGACCGCGGCGGCGTCGTGTGCGATCACCACACCGCGCCCGTCGTAGCCGCCGTGACGCGCCTTCAGCACCACCGGCCACCCGTGTCGCTCGGCGAAGGCGGCCACGTCGGCCGGCCCCGCCACGGGGACGAACGCGGGGACCGGAACCGAATGGTCGCCGAGCCCGCTCACCGCCTCCCGGGCGAAGAGCTTGTCGCAACCGAGCACCAGGGCGTCCGCACGGGGACGGATGGCGCAGCCCTCGGAAGCCATCGCTCGGAGCTCGTCGAGCGGCACGAGCTCGTGGTCGAAGGTCGTCACGTCGGCGTCGGAGGCGAGCCGCCTGAGGAGCCCGGCGTCGTCGGCCCGGCCGAGCGTGTAGCGGGCACCGGCGGAGACGGCCGAGTCGGCTGTGGACTGGGCCAGCACGTGGAGCTCGATCCCGTAGTCGATGGCCGCCTGGTGGGTCATCCGGGCCAACTGCCCGCCACCGACCATGGCCACCCGTGCGGTGGGCGCCGACGAAGCGGCTCGTTGATCCCCGTCCCGCACCATCGCCTCTACCCCACTGCTCATTGGAAGTACTCCGGACGGCTGACAGAGGTGTCCGAGACCATCAGCACCCCGGGTCGACTGGCCAGGAACGCTCGGAGACCGTCGAGCAGGTCTGCGACCCGGTCCGACGGCAGGACCACCATCAACAGGACCAGGCCGTTGCGGTCGTTGAACAACAGACGCCCCTGGTGGTAGCCGTCGTGACCGAGGCCGGACACATTGGACACGGCGGTGAACCCGGTGGCGCCGACTTCGGCGAACAACGCGGCCACGGCGGTCGACTCCTCACCTCCGACCACCACCTCGATCTTGGTCATCGCCGTCAACTGCCACTCGTCATCCATGGTGGACCTCCTTTTCGTTCGTCGTGCCGTCGTTGAGGGGTGTAGCCGTGGCCGGTGGATCCCACGGCATCCAGGTGCCGTCGATCCGACGGAGCATCCACGGAGCCGAGCGGGTGTCGCGAGCGGCAAGGTGCACCCACTGGCCGCCGAAGAGGTCACGCAGTACCGGGTTCCGGGCGATGATCTCTTCGATCCGGGTGATCGGGGCCTCCACCACCGTCAAGAGACGAAGCGGCTCGTGAAAGGCGCGCTCCTCCGCGAACAGCGACTGCAGCGGCAGGCCCACCTTGAGGTCACCCCCCACGCCCTCGGTGACACCGATGCCGGCCACGATGTTGTGCACCGTCTTGTCCCCCGCTGCGAAGACATCGGGGTCGACCGTGGAGAAGTAGTACTGCATGTTGATCCAATGGGCGACGACCATCGGCGCCGTCAGGATGGTCTCGAGCGCCGTGCCGGCAGGGTCGATCTCCGGGTCATAGGAGTGCAGGAAGGAACGGCGCCGGAGATCGATGCCCGCGGTCATGGTGCGGGGCCCGACGATGAACGAGGCGTTCCTGGCCAGTCCCCACTCGGGCTGGAGTTCGGCCCAGTCAGCTGACCGGTGGCGGACTGCCTCCACCGGATCCCCGTCGGCGGAGGGGTCGAGGTCACCCAACCGCTCAGCTGCCAGTGCCGCCCCGGAGTGGGCGAGGTCGTCACGGAGTCGCGCCAGGGCCTCGAGGTGCTGCTCCGGCACCAGGTGGAGGTCGAAGAACGAGAAGGTGTCGGTGGCCGTGTCGTGCTCGGCGGCCACGAAGTGCGTCGAACCCGGGATGGCGATGCCGCGCTCGGCGAGCAGATCTCGCACCGGCGTGCGGTTGAGGATCGCACAGGCGGCCCGTGCGCTGTCGGCACCACGGTTCCCCCCGCAGGCACCGCAGTCGAGTGAAGCCGCGTGCGGGTTGTTCTCGGTCGTGCTGCCGTGGCCGCAGAGGACGACGAGCGGGGCGAAGCCGTGGGTCAGCCCCATGGTCGTCAGGGCGGTCTCCGCGAAGAGTGCCTGCTCCTCGTCCGTCAGACGAGTCGAATCGGGGTCGGCATCGACCTGCGTCGGAGCCGCGGGTGCAATCAGGGCCGACAGGCGGCCTCGCACCCGGGCGAACCGGGCAGGGCGGAGCGTCCTGGCGGCAAGGAGTGGAGCGGCCACGAACCCGCCGGCCTCGGCCAGCATGAACGGGGCGATGCCGTTCTCCCGGGTCTGATCGAAGGCATGGCTGCCCTGGGACCGGACCTGCTCGCCGGCGAGCCGGCGCCGCGCGGCGTCCTGGTGCCCGACACCGGCCCGCTCCTCCATGACCACCGTCGGGGAGAGGAGGACGGGCAGCAGGTCGACGGGTTCGGCACCGAGGGCGGTGTAGCGGAGGGGGAGCCCGAAGAAGCCCGCGAACCCGAAGGTCTCGTAGGTTCCCGCCGACTCGAGGTGGCGACGGATCCCCTCGGAACGGGCGTCGATGCAGAACACGACCTGGGCGTCGGGATCGGGGACGGCCCCGAAGGCCAGGGGTCCGAGCAGGCCGAGCAGTTCGTCCCGGTAGTGGTGCTCGAGGGCCAGCAGCCAGGCACTGCTCGCCCGGTCACGGTCCAACGACGCCAGTGACGCCCGTGCGGCGTGACTCAGCCCGGGGACACTTCGGGGGTCGTGCACGGCCCCGTTCCGGGTCGAGGTACGCGATTGCAGCGACGCTGGACGCTCCGCCTGTCGCCTCCGCCAGGTGGTGTCGTAGGCGAGACGGACGGCCACGAAATCGACGAGTTCCAAGGCGGGACCCGGCGTACCCGGAGGCGCCCAACGCGACCGCCATTTGGCATGTGCCGCCCATCCGGGCAGGGCCGCCAACTGGGTCACGAACTCAGCGCGCCATCCGTCACGATCGAGGCCGAGCTCGTCGAGACACCAGGCGATGGCGTCCTCGGCACGGTCAGGCAGGTCGGCGAGCCTGGCCCGGCCGTACCGACCGAGCAGCGCCCGCGCCCCCGGGTCGACGCGCACCATGGCGTGCCACGAGGGGTAGAAGGCCGCATCCGGGGCTCCCGGGAGCTTGGCTGAGAGGAACGCCGCGCAGAACTTCGCCACCTGGCGGTTCACGTCGGCGGCCGACTCGTACTGGGTCGCGGACCATCCGGCCAGAGCGTCGGGGGATCCGGCCGGACCGGCCGCACCGTCGGTGGCCTCGACGACCGCCCTCACGACGTCCGCCGAGGTGACCCGACCAGACCCGAGGGCATCAACGACGTAGTCGGGGCTCGGTAGACCGTTCGCCCCGAAGACCATCCGGGCCACGGACACCGCCGCCTCGAATCCGAGCTGGCGTAGGTCCCAGAACGGGTTCACCGCGATGAACGTGCCGAGCGGCCACAAGGGGCCGATCACCCGTGCCGCCTCGTCGAGCTCCACCAGGAGCCGGGCATGTCTGGTCGGGGTCGCGGTGTCAGTCATGCCGCGCTCCGCACGGGCGATGCCTCGATCAGCGGCTTCGACCGGACGATGGGAACGGGACGCGGGACCTCGAAGCGCTGCGTCGACCCCGGGGCCGGTGCGCCGATGTCGATGAGTGCCATCCGAAGGCGGGGTCCGACGACCGGGGAACGCAGCACGAAGGCGGCTGCCGCACCACCGGCCGCGACGACCAGGAGGAGCCAGGGGGTGAGTGCGGCCGATCCGGCCTGAGGGAGGCTCGGGTCGACCCAGGCGAAGAGACCGGAGGCAACGAGGCCGTAGAGAGCGCTGGCCGACACGATCAGGCAGGCGGAGAGCACGGACCGTCGGGCATGCCGCGTCGTCCACAGCGACCATGCCCCAACCCCCGCGGTCGCGGCCACGAAGAGCACCAGCGGTCCGCTCGCCCGGTGTCCGGGGATTCCCGGGGCGGCGAGGACGACGCCCAGGGAGACAAGTCCGGCCGTGCCGGCCATGACGAGTCGACCGAACGTCGGAGCGCTGTCCGCAACGGGTGCGACACCGCCGGGCCGAGGCATCTGTCCTCCGGAACCGAGGAAGAGGGTGGCCTTGTAGAGCGCATGTCCGAGCAGGTGGACGACGCCGGCACCGAACGCTCCGACCGCGCACTCGGCCACCATGAACCCCATCTGGCCCATGGTGGAGTAGGCCAGTTCGGACTTGACGTCGGAGCGTTGGGCCATGATCGCCGTCGCCACCACCGCGGTGGCCGCCGCAACGGAGAAGGAGACGACCAGGGCCACCGCCGAGCTCGAGGCGATCGCGCCGGTCCGGATGAGCAGTATGCCGCCACCGTTGACGAACCCGGCATGCAGGAGCGCGGAGACCGGAGTGGGTGCCGCCACCGTGCCGGGCAGCCAGCGGCCGAAGGGGCCCTGGGCACATCGGGCCAGGGCGGCGACCACGACGAGCAGGGCGACGACCGTGCCGGCGCCCCCCAGCCGGTCGGCCGCGTGGGACAGGGAGCCGGAGCCGACCAGGGCGATACTGCCCGCCCGGAGCGAAACGATCACGGTCGCCACCACGAGCGCCCCGTCGCCGATCAGGAGGGCGATCGCCGCTCGACGCGTGCTCGGCCGCACACCGGGAAGGTCGGGCCGGTAGCCGACGATGACCAGAAAGCAGATCGAGGCGAGCACCCATCCAGCAAGGAGTCCCACCAACGTGGTTGAGCCGGCGACCACGGCCATGGAGGCGACGAGCACGCCCGCACCGATCACGAACCGGGACGAGCGTGGATCGGTCCGGAGGTAGCGGACCGAGAACGATTGGACGATGGCCCCGATCCCGAGCACCAGCGCGATCAGCGTCACCGTCAGGTGGTTGGCACTGAGGCCGATGATCACGCTCCGACCCGAGTGGATGCCGGCATCGATGGTGCCATGGATGGCCACGAGGACCACCACCACACCGGTGAGCGCCACACCGAGCCAGTGCAGCCCCGCACTCAGGCGGGCTCCCGTCTGTCGACGATCCCTCGAGAGAGCCATCGCTCCTGCACCGAGCAGCGGCGCGGCCACCGCTCCGACGAGGGACAGTCCTCCGACCGTCGTCATCGCCCGCCGTCCTCGGTTCCCATCGGGTAGCTGATCACCACGGCATGCTCCTCGTTCTTACGATACTTACTTCGTGATTTTTATCCCATAACTTTCAATCCCGCAAGTGTTCTTCGCCTAATTGCCGGGAACATGCGTACTCAGCTTCACGAAGGGGGATACCGTTGCGGGGATGGAGGCCGCTGACAGCCCGCCCGCCAAGCCAGGTTGGACGTTCCTCACCAATCACGGTCACGTCCTCGTCTGCATCGCCACCGATCCAGAGATCCGCGGTCGGGACATCGCCACCCGGGTGGGTATCACCGAACGGGCGGCCCAAGCGATCGTCGCCGACCTCGTCGCCGAGGGGTACGTCGAGCGCACGCGTATCGGGAGGCGCAACCACTACCGGATCGCCATGGACCGGAAGCTCCGCCACCCGCTGGAACACTCGCACCGGATCGATGAGCTCCTGGCACTGGCCACGCCCGAACCCGACCGCCCCCGGGCTGCCTCCGCCCGTGAGCGATGACCTGATGCCCCTCGTGGACGATCCTCGGACGATCAGGTCCGCCGTCGGCCATTCGGGTCGAACCGCCGTCTTGGCGACCAAGCACGGCAAGCTCGAGCTGATCGGCCCCTCCATGAGCCGTGTCCTGGGGATCGAGGTCGTCGCTGTGGATATCGATACCGATCAGCTCGGCACATTCTCCGGCGAAATCCCACGAACACTGTCCGAGCTCGACTGCGCGATCGCCAAGGCGCGGCTCGCCATGGAGGAGCGTGGATCGGACCTCGGCATGGCATCGGAGGGCACGTTCAGCCCACATCCGGATGTTCCCTGGCTGACGACGGACAGGGAGCTGGTCGTGCTCGTGGACGACCGGCTTGACCACGTCTTCTGGGAGTGTGCGGTGAGCACTGAGATCACGGCGATCACCGAGACGCTGGGCCCAGATGCGGATCTCACGTCGCTCGCCGTCCGCGCCGATCTCCCCCGGCACGCGGTCATGGTCCGTCCGGCACTACCCTCGCCGAGACCGGGACATGGCGCCGCGCAGGTCGTCTACAAGGGAATCCGCCAGTCCTCGGACCTCGCCTCGGCGGTGCAGGCGAGCTGTGCGACCTCTGGTACCCATCAGGCGGTGGTGACGACTGACTTCCGGGCGCACTGCTGTCCATCCCGCCAGGTCGTCATCGCCGCCGCCGCCGAGCGCCTCGCCCACCGTGTCGGCTCCTGTTGTCGAGCGTGCGGAGCCGCGGGGTGGGGAACGGTGGACATCGTCCGGGGGGTCCCGTGCCGCTGGTGTGGTCGCCACGTGCCCATCGTCCGGGCGGAGATCGATGGTTGCTGGAACTGCGGAATTCGGATCGAACGATCCGTCGGTGAAGCAGCTGCCGACCCGGGGATATGCGCCACCTGTAACCCGTAGGTGGAAGTGGTCCTAGCCGCGGCAGTCCTCTGACGACCCACTGCAAGGCCGACGAACCGGGGATTCCCACTGACCAGCGGTGAACGACCCTCCGAGCCGGTCACCGTACTGGCAGTCCCAACGGGGTTCGAACCCGTGTCTCCACCTTGAGAGGGTGGCGGGATTACCGCTGAGAGCCGCGCTGCTGGGCTTTCGCTGCATATCGATTGCCGTCGCAGCGCCTGCGGCTCTCTGCACCCCACAGTCTGTTGGCGGAATGTGGCAGGATCCGCACCGTCCGGCAGAGCAACCTTTCTGCGCGCTTTGTAGGGCGAGTTGTCAGGCAATCCTGACCTCGGCCATTGCAGCCACGTGTGTCTACGTATCCAGTCGGAGCCGCACCAGTCCCGCGAAACCTGTAGCGCCCGCTCGTTCGATGGCGCTCAAACGTCGTCGGCGGTCATTGGAGGCCGACGACGGTCGGCGGCCATAGTGCCCACGATGCGAATCACTTCGTCCGGCTCTTCTTCAAAGATCTCGCTCAAGTACTCGTCGGGCCGACGCACTCTGACACCGAGAGCAGCCATCGGCTCAGTCGGAAAATCGCGCACGTTCTCCGTGATGATCGTGGTCGGCGCCCTCGCTACGGCGGCCGCCGCGTGAACATGGTCGTCGGGATCAGATCCCGGCATCTCGGTGATCAGATGCTCGTACTCGGCGCGCGGAACATCCTGACCGACGAAGGCCGTACGGATGTCATCGCAGATCTGCCGGGCATCTGCTCGGGTGCGGATGCCGTGTTCG
>DAHXOD010000038.1:13497-13931 GCA_027365055.1 bacterium | reverse complement strand
GATGATCTCGCGGTCACGGGGGGTGGTGCCGCGTCCGAGCATCATGTCGGCGATCACCAGCTTCCCACCCGGGCGCAGCCACGTGAACGCCGCCTTGGTCACCCGTTCCTTGTCCGCGTCGAGGAGATGATGGAGCGCGTAGTTGGTGATCACCAGGTCGAGGCTGCCTGCCGGCAGGTCGAGCCGTTCCACCGGCACCACCATGCCGCGCACCGTTCCGCCGCCCTCGGGGAGCGGCTGCGCCTCGAGCCGTTGGATCATCTCCGGACTGACGTCGACACCGATCACGTTGGCGCCCTGCTCCGCCAGCACCATGGCCAGGCGACCGGTGCCACAGCCCAGGTCGACACAGTCCATCCCCGGGGTCACTCCGGCCAGCTCGATCGCCTTCGCGGCCACCTTGGTCATGCCCGAGTCGTTGTGGCGGTCCCCCG
>DAHXOD010000038.1:0-13487 GCA_027365055.1 bacterium | reverse complement strand
CATCCGCCGCTGCACGCGGATGGCGACCTCGGTGCTCATCTTTGACTTCTTCGATACCGGCGCGGCTGGGCTGTCGGTCACGGTCTCGCTCTCGTTCGTGGCGCTCATCGTCCGGCGCCCGCGCCGGAACCGGGCAGATCCGGTCGCTTCCAGATGGTTATGGTAACCGCAGTTTGGAGAGTGCGGACTGCAGGGAGGTCGCGTACGCCTGGGCCGTGTAGGTCGCCCCGGAGATCCCGTTGATGTTGGCACTCTGCGCCTTCAGCACCTCCGAGCGGAGCATGGGGATCACCTGGGCCGCCAGCTGCTGCGAGTACTGCTCTGCCGTCTGCAGGTTCACCACCTGCACGTCGGTGATCCGCGTTCCGGTGGCGGTGACCTTGACCGCCAGGGTGCCGTAGCCGTACTGCTCGTTGGGTCCGGTCGCGGTCCGGGTGGCCGTCGACGGGGCCGTGGTCGTCGGGCTGGTGGACGGCGACGCAGCACCCGAGGGGCCGGTCGTCGACGGGGCCGACGAGCCGGGCGACGTGGTGGTGGTGGACGACGAGCTGGGAGGGGCGGTCGTGGTCGGCGTGGACGGACCGGCGGCGAACGAGCTGGTCGAGTGGTTCTGATAGGTGACCACCCCGAGCAATCCCAGGGCGGTCGCCCCGGCGACGAACGGTGCTCTTCTCATCGATGTCCCTCCTGGCTGGTCAGTGGTGCGGGTGCCATGGGCCCGGTCGGCGTCGAACCGAGCCCGCCCATCAGAACCCAAACTCCTCGTAGTGGATCGCGCTCCGGTGCACCCCGAGCCGGTGGGCCATGGCCACCACGCCCTCCACGAAGCCGATCGGCCCGCAGATGAACACGTCGCGCTGGCGGATGTCGGGGACCATGGTCGCCAGCACCTTGGCGTCGAGCCGCACCTTGTGACGATCGCCCACCACCTCGTGAACGGTGCCCTTGCGGTGGCGCACCAGCTCGGTCACCTCCGAGCGGAACACGAACTCCTCGGGCTTGTTGACCCGGACCACCACCACCGGCTGCGATCCCGGGGGCAGATCCTCGAGAAGCGCCCGCAGGGCAGTGAGACCGATGCCGCCGGCGACCAGGACGGTGCGTCGACGCTGGCTGGCGTCGCGGGTGAACGCCCCGTAGGGGCCCTCGACCATCACCCGGGTCCCCGGGCGCAGCCGGGCCACCGCCGCCGAGTGGTCCCCGACCGTCTTGACCGTCATCCGCAGGTACGGCGGGCGCGGGAGCGCGGAGACCGAGTAGGGATGAGCCTGCCACCACAGGTCCCGGGCCAGGAATCGCCACTCGAAGAACTGGCCACCCGAGATGGCCATCCGCTCCACGCCCCGGCCGGCGCAGATCACCGACACCACCCCGGGCGCCTCGACCCGCACCTCGCGCACGGTCAGCCCGTAGCGCAGGCTCCGCACGATCGGCAGCACGATCCGGAAGCCGATCACCGAGCCGGCGGTGGCCAGCCAGGCCAGCGACCACAGCACCTGGGTGAGCGGATGCCCGACGAACGAAGGTCCCAGCGCCAGGACGTGGGCGAACGAGAGCGCGAGGGCCAGGTACAGGTACAGGTGGATCACCCACCAGGTCTCCCGCCGCAGGCGGCTGCGGATCGCCCGGATGGAGACGATGCCGGCGAAGGCCATCAGCGCCAGACCCACGGTGGCCGCCAGCATGTCGGGGTAGCTGGACACCAGCGTGCCCAACTGGCTCCAGAGGCCCGACTTGGCCGCCTCGGCGTACCCGATGACGATGAAGACCGCATGCAGGCCGATCAGGCTCAGCGGCCAGGGGGAGAGCCACTTGTGCCACCGCACCAGGCCGTCCTGGCCCAGCACCCGCTCGACCGCCGGGATCCGGCTGACCAGCAGCACCATGAGCAGAGCCAGGTACATGCCCACCAGCCCGGTCAGGCTGCCGACGAAGATCGCCGGGCCCCCCGGCGCGCTCCATTCGCCCCCGGTCTCGACCCCGATCCCCGACACCAGGGTGAGCACCAGGCCGGCCGCCGCCACCACCACCGCCACCCGAAGCACCCACCGGCGGGGCGGGGCGGGGTGACGCGTCTCGGGGCGCGACCGCTTGGCACGCTTCGTCCCGGCGGGGGACGCCGAAGGGTCGAACCTGACCGAGGTCGTGCTCATTGTCTGCATCGTGGTCCTCGAACCTGACAGCGGCATGAAGCCCGCCGGCTGCGACACGTCGGGTCCGGTCCCGCTCAAGACGGCTCGAGCAACACCTGACGCAACCGGTCGACTGCCTCTGCCACACCAAGCTCGGCGATCAGACCGTCGTAGGAGCCGTACATGGTCACCACCGCGGTGAGGAACCCCTCCATGGTGAGCGGCGAGACGTTCAGGATCGCCGGGGCAAACCGCGTGACCGCGTCCTCCGAGTCGGGGTAGTCGGCCTTCAACCGCTCGAACAACCGCTCCATCGCTGCCCCGCTGAGGGCGTAGTCCTCCACGATCGTCCCATCCGGCACACCGAGGAAGGCGAGCACCAGCGCAGACAGCACTCCGGTGCGATCCTTGCCCGCACTGCAGTGCATCACCGCCGGCAAGGCGCGGTCGTCCGCCAACGCGGCGATGGCCTCGGCCAACACCGGTCCTCCGTTGGCCACCAGGTCGACGTAGTGCGAAGCCACATAGGACGCCTCGTTCCAGTCGGGCAGCTGCTCCGCCGTCGGCAGCACGTCGGTCAGCGGCAGTCCGTGGTAGCGGACCGGCAGCTCCTCGACCGGGAACGAGCCGCGCTGCTCCGCCTCCTCCCTGGTGCGCAGATCGACCACCGTGGCCAAGCCCAGCCCGGCCAGCACCTCGAGATCGGCCGGGCTCAGACGATTCAGCCCGTCGGCGCGGAACAGGCTCCGCCACCGCACCTGGCGCCCGTCGCCCGTACGGTACCCGCCGAGGTCGCGGAAGTTGACGCACCCGTCGAGGGGCACCAACCGCTCGGGAAGCGTGCGCACGGAAGGGCGGACGCGCTCAGCCGGGTGCGACGACGTCGACCAGCTTGCGACCCTTGCGGCTGGCGAACTGGACGGTACCGGGCGCCAGTGCGAACAGGGTGTCGTCGCCACCGCGCCCCACGTTCAGGCCGGGATGGAACTTGGTCCCGCGCTGGCGGACCAGGATGGAGCCGGCACTGACCTGGGTGCCACCGAACGCCTTCACCCCGAGCCGCTGGGCGTTGGAGTCACGGCCGTTGCGAGTGGAACCGCCGCCTTTGGTCTTGGACATCAGATGCTCCTTGTGGGTGTGGACTGCGGGGTTCGAATGCCACACGGACCATGATGACCCGGTCAGTGTGGACTCAGCCGGATGCGTTCAGCCGGCCGGGGTGATGGCGGTGATCTCGATGGTCGAGTAACGCTGGCGGTGTCCCCACCGCGTCCGCTGGTTCGACTTGTTTTTGTAGGTGAACCCTCGGATCTTCGGTCCGAGCTCGTCGCCGACCACTTGGGCGGTCACCGACGCACCGGCGAGGTCGGCGGGTGTCGCCAGCACCGTGTCGCCGTCCACCACCAGGATCGGAGTGAAGGCCACCTCCGAACCGGTGGTCTCACCGAGCAGCTCGACACGCAGACGCTGGCCCTCGGCCACACGTTCCTGCTTTCCTCCGGACTGGATGACGGCGTACATAGGAGAAGCAGTCTACAGGTCCAGGTGGTCGAAGACGATTCCGCGCCCGTCGCACACGGTGCAGGTGGTCGACAGGGACTCGATCAGGCCCTCAGAGACCCGTTTCCGGGTCATCTCGACCAGGCCCAGCTCCGAGATGTCGAAGACCTGGGTGCGGGTCTTGTCACGGGCCAACGCGGCCCGCAGCGCACTCGACACCTTGTCGCGGTTGCCCCGGATCTCCATGTCGATGAAGTCGATGACGATGATCCCCCCGATGTCCCGCAGGCGGAGCTGGCGGGCCACCTCCTCGGCCGCCTCCAGGTTGTTCCGGTACACCGTCTCCTCGAGGTTGGAGGTCCCCACGTTCTTGCCGGTGTTGACGTCGATGACGGTGAGCGCCTCGGCCCGGTCGATCACCAGGGATCCCCCCGAAGGGAGGTACACCTTGCGGTCGAGCGCCCGATGGAGCTGCTCGTGCACGTGGTAGCGCTCGAAGACCGGGAGCGGTTCCGTCTCCGGATCGAAGAATTCGACCCGGTCGGCCAGCTCTGGGTTGACCGCAGCCACGTACGCTCGCACCTGCTCGTAGAGCACGTGGTCGTCGATGACCACCGCCCGGTACTCGTGATTGAGCTCCTCGCGGATCAGCCGTACTGCGATGGCCGGCTCGCGGTACAGGAGGCCGGCGCCCTGACCCTTGGTCGCGGCCGAGGCGATCTCGTCCCACTGCGCCACCAGCCGCTCCACGTCGTGGCCCAGCTCTTCGGCACTCGCCCCCGCTGCCGCGGTGCGGACGATGATCCCGTGTCCGGACGGTCGCACCGCATCGATGATCTTGCGGAGCCGTTTGCGCTCTCCGTCGTCCAGCCGTTTGGAGATACCGAACGCCGAGCTGTTCGGCACCAGCACCACGAACCGCCCCGGGATCGATACCTCTTGGGTCAACCGGGCGCCCTTGGCCCCGATCGGGTTCTTGGTCACCTGGCAGAGGATGGTCTGGCCGGGACGGAGCACCTGCTCGATGCGGGGTTGGCCTCCCGACGAACCTGCCTCCACGTCTTCGGTGTCGTAACGGACGTCCCCCCGGTAGAGGACGGCATTCTTCGGCGTGCCGATGTCGACGAACGCCGCCTCCATGCCGGGCAGCACGTTCTGCACCCGACCCCGGTAGATGTTTCCGTCGATCTGGGTGGCGTCGTCGGCCGCGTGGGACACGTAGTGCTCGACCAGGGTGCGCCCTTCGAGCAGCGCGATCTGGGTGGTCTCGGGCCGGACGTGGACACACATCATGTAGCGGCCCACGGCCTTCCCACCGCGCTCGCGCCCACCAGGACGATTGACGTTCACCTCCCCGATCGCCGTGCCGCCCGTCGACCGGACCGGTTCCATCGGGGCGCCTCCATCAACGACCGGGGTGCTCGTGCGGCCTCCCCCGGGACGCCGAGCTCCCCCCCCACGGCCGCTTCCCTGGCCAGAGCGGTTGCGACCCCCCCGACCGCCGCCGCGGGAGCCATTGCCGGTGGCCGAACCACCACCCTTTCCGCCGGTCGGCCTGGTCGACGCCTGACCGTCGGGTCGCTCCGACAACGGCCCGGCGGGTGCCGGACGCGAGTCGCCGATCTTGGGTCGGGAGGTCACTGCTCCCCCCGTGGGGCCATCAGCGCCGGTCGGCCCGGCGGCGGCCGGCGTGACTGACCCGGCGAGTGTCGCCCGAGCGACAGGCTCGGTCGCACCTTGGGGCCGGCCCGGCGCGGCGACCGGAGCCCCTCCCCGGTCACCGCCGGTGGTCACGCTGCCGGATTCGACACCCTCCCCCGGTCCGCCGTCACCGGACGACTTGGTCCGCCCCCGGCCGCCCCGAGATCCCCGCCGGCGCCGCGATCCACCGGACCGGACCGCTTGATCCAGATGAGGTTCGCCGGTCACCGTGGCGTCCACCCCGGTTGCTTCAGATCCCTCCCGGGTGGTGACGACTGCTGCAGGGGTCGGTGCAGGCGAACCCTGACCGACAGTTGGCGTCCCGGCCGGTTCCCCGGTCGTTGCTTCTGACATCGACTTCCCTTTCAAGACCACTCACGATGCGCGCTCCATGGCGTGCACGTCGCGTCCAGAGCCCACCGGGTTGTCTCGCACAGCGAGGGGCTCCCGGCGCACACCGTCGCGCTCGATCCACTGTTTGGTCCGACAGGCCCGCTCCAGCACCAGGCCACTTCCTCCGCCAGCCCCCGCTCGGGCTGAAGGTCCTGCACCGAAACCACCGCCTCCGGCTGCTGCTGCTACTACTCCGCCAACGCCATCACCACCGGCGGCGACCGCCACCAGACCCCGGATCATCTCCACCGGTCGGACACCCCGAGGCCGGGTCGACAGTTCGGCGACCAGCCCGACCGCACCCTGACCGCCGTCCGGGTCAGCATCCGAGCCACCGTCGGCCAGGGTGATCGCAACGATCGACGGCCGCAGATCGTCGATCTCCTCACGACCTTTGCGCTCCCGCACGATCAGCACAGAACGGGCCCCGAGCAGACGTTCGATCCGGTCTCCCAGCTCGTCCCGAGACAGGCCGAGGAACGACATGTCCCACTGGCACGATGTCACGTCCTGCTGTACGGACGCAATCCGACCCTCCACCGCCGCGACCGCCTGGACGGCGAGACCGTCCGGGAGGAAACGGCCGAGCCGTGCCCCCACCGCTGACGCGTCGAAGCTGGCTTCAGCCGATCCGCGATCGTCGAGCACCACGTCGACGTACTCCGCCAACGACTCGCACCCGGTCGGCAGGGCGAGCCCGAACGCCAGCTGCGGGCGCGGTGAGAAGCCGGCGGTGTAGGCGATCGGGAGACCGGCACGGCGGATGGCCCGTTCCCACATCCGGGCCACGTCACGTTGGCTGGTGAACCGGATCTTCCCCAGCTTGGAGAATCGGATGCGAAGGCGCATTCAGCACTCCTCCGCCGGAACGACACCAGCCGAGACCGGGGTTCGTTCCGCGCCACCGGACGGGACGGGTGGGCCGGTGAGAAACTGCACCGGTACCTGGCCCCCGGTCGAGAGATCCTGGCCGGTGCCCTGGCTGCCCCCCGCCGGAGGCACCGCCGAGGCAACCACGTGCTCGATCCCGAACCCGGTGCAGGCACCGCAGTCGTAGCACGGGGTCCACCGACAGTCTGGGAGCCCGTGCTCGGCGAGCGCGTCGGTCCAGTCCTGCCACAGGAACTCGCGGTGCAGCCCGGCGGAGAGGTGGTCCCACGGGAGGATCTCGTCGCGGTGCCGGTGGCGGTACACCACTTCCTCGAGGCTGAGGCCCGCCCGCTCCAGGGCTGCTGTCCACCGGTCGAGGTCGAAATGCTCGGACCACTCCTGGAACGTCCCTCCGTGGCGCCACACGTCCTCGATCACCGCCCCGATCCTGCGATCGCCACGGCTGACGATCCCTTCCACCGCAGTGGCCTTGGGATCGTGCCAACGGATGGTGAGGCCCCGCACCGGGCGGGCCGCCTCACGGAGGAGCTGCACCTTCCGGGTCAGCTCGTCGATCGTGTTCTGGCCGAACCACTGGAACGGGGTCTGAGCCTTCGGCACGAACCCGCCGACCGAGGCCGTGACCGCGACGTTGGCGTGGTAGCGCCGGCCGATCTCGACACACTGGCGAGCCAGTGCCACGATGCCCAAGGTGTCCTCGTCCGTCTCGGTCGGAAGGCCGATCAGGAAGTACAGCTTGACCCTCCGCCATCCCTGGCTGAACGCAGCATCCACCGCCGCGTAGAGGTCCTCCTCGCGGATGAGCTTGTTGATCACCTGGCGCATGCGCCAGGTTCCCCCCTCCGGGGCAAAGGTCAACCCGGTGCGCCGTACCCGCTGGATCTGGGCCGCGGTCGCCACGGTGAACGCGTCCACCCGCAGGCTGGGCAGGCTGACCGACACCTGGCCCGAGCACGCCGGATCGTCGATGATCGACGCCACCGTCTGCTCGATCCCCGAATAGTCGGCGCTCGACAACGAGGTCAGCGCCACCTCGTCGTAGCCCGTCCGGGCCAGCCCGTCGGCCACCATCGTCCGGACCTGCTCCGCCGGACGCTCTCGCACCGGCCTGGTGATCATTCCCGCCTGACAGAACCGGCATCCGCGGGTACAGCCCCGGAACAGCTCGACGTTGAGCCGATCGTGGACCACCTCGATGAGCGGCACCAGCTGCTGGCGGGGGTAGGGGGACGCCCCCAGGTCGGCGAGCGTCCGCTTCTCCACGAGGGCCGGGGTCTCGGCGAACCGTGGTCGCAGGCCACGTTGGCCCTGGGGATCGTCCGCCCCTCCACTGCACGCAGGGGGCGCCTCGTAGCACGACGGCACGTAGACCCCTGGGATCTGGGACAACGCCCGGAGGAGAGCCGATCGATCCGCACCATGGGGTCCCGTCGGCGGCGATCCGGCGGGGTCCGCCCTCCCCGACTTCCAGGCGGCGAGCAGTTGGTTGAGTTCCCCGACGACGTCCTCGCCATCACCGAGGACGAAGCAGTCCACAAAGTCGGCCAGCGGCTCGGGATTGAAGGCGCAGTGCCCTCCGGCCACGACCAGCGGGTCAGCTGGGCCACGGTCGGCACCGTGGAGAGGGATGGCGGAAAGGTCGATCAGGTTGAGGACATTGGTGTAGACGAGCTCGGCGGACAGGTTGAAGGCGAGGACGTCGAAGCTCCGGGCGGGCAGGTGATGCTCCAGGGAGAAGAAGGGCAGGCCGGCGGCACGCATCTCCGCCTCCATGTCCACCCAGGGTGCGTAGGACCGCTCCGCCAGCGCATCGTCACGGTCGTTGAGAATCTCGTAGAGGATCTGCAGGCCCTGGTTCGGCAGCCCGATCTCGTAGGTGTCCGGGTACACGAGGAGCCACGCCACCCGGCCCGGCCCATGGACCGGGACCCGAGCACCCAGCTCACCCCCGATGTACCGGGCCGGCTTGGTCACTCGGGCCAGGACCGGCTCGATCTGGGGCCACAGCGTCTCCATTGCCCGCCCAGCTTACGGCCCCGATCCGGAGCCTTCGCGCCACTCCTACCGGAGTAGCCCGGCCGTCGAGGTCGGCATCCCCTCGGTGGAGGCGGATGGCAACGCCCACGCCACCAACCGGGTGGCCGGAACCGCCAGCAACACGTTCATCGCGGTCACCACCACGACGATCCGGGTCAGATCGACGTGGAGCATCTGAGGCTGTCCGAGGAGGTAGCCGAGGAGCCCGTAGAGCACCACCGATGCCACACTGGCCACCACCGACGAGACGGTGGGGAGCCACCACGAGGAACGATCCAGAGCCACGGTGGCCAGCCCCACGCCGAAGCCGACCAGGCAGCCGACCAGCGCCGACAAGCCGAAGGGTGTGGGCAGAAACAGGTCGGCGACCAAGCCGCTCCCGAACCCCATGGTGGCCCCCCGGGCCGGGCCTCCGACCAGTCCGGCCGCCATCGGCAGCAACCAAATGATGTCCGGATGGGCTCCACCGACGCGGATCTCGACCATCAGCGTCTGCTGGACCGTCACGAACAGGAACACCACCAGCGACACCCGGGCCGCGTCGGATGCGGTCACCACCGGTCTCCGGCGTGCGGGGCGACCGGGGTCATGGTGTGGACGGCCCCCATTGGACGACCGCCACGTACCGGAGATGACTGAGGTCGACCACCGGCTGAAGCACGATCGACTCTTGGGCGGAGTTCACTCCGCCTCGCGCCCGGATGACCCGTGCGATCGGGATCGCGGCGGGGAACACCGCACCGTTCAGCCCACTGGTGGAGAACAGCTCCCCGGGGGAGACCGTGGTCCCGGCCGGCACCAGGCCGGCGACCAGCGGCCTGCCGGAACCCTGGCCGGTGACGGTGGCGAAGGAGCCGGGTGCCGTCCCGAACACCGCGCCGATCGTCGAGGCGCCATCGGTGATGAGGCGGACCGTCGACGTGTGGTGGTTGGCCTGGACCACCTTGCCGACCAGCCCGCCGGCCGCCACCACCGGCATGCCGAGTTGGACCCCGTTGTCGCGCCCGGTGTTGATGTCGATCGTCGAAGCGAAATTGCTCGTGTTGTAGTTGACCACCTGGGACGGCACGGACTGGAGGCTCCCGATCCACGGCAGGTGCAACAACGCGCTGAGCTGCTTCATGGCCGCCTCGGCCTGGGAGGCCTGAGCGCCCTGGAGCTTCAGGCGATTGATCTCGTCCCGGAGCTTCTGGTTCTGCTGGCGCACCGCCCCGTAGTGGACCGAACCGGCCAGAAAGCTTCCGACGGGCTCGATCACGCCGTCGACCGCGGACCGGACCGGAGCGAAGGCGTCGGAGGCCACCGACTTGACGCCCGACGTGAGACGACCGAACCCACCTCGGGCGTCGAGCGTGATGATGGTCACCGACACGAGCACCAGGATGACCAGCGTCGTCCGGGGGCGACGGGACCGCCGCGCCTTCGCCACAGGAGTCGAACCCTGCGGTCGGTCAGCGAGCTGACGACGTGATCAGCACCTGCTTGAGGGCCTCGAACTCCTCGAGGCACTGACCGCTGCCGATGGCGACACAGTTGAGCGGGTCGCGAGCCACCACGATCGGCATGCCGGTCTCCTGGGTGAGCCGACTGTCGAGCCCGTGGAGGAGCGCCCCACCGCCGGTCAGCACGATCCCCTGCTCCATGATGTCGGCGGCCAGCTCCGGCGGGGTCCGGTCCAGCGTGACCTTCACCGCGTCGACGATGGCGGAGACCGGCTCGTCGATCGCCTTGCGGATCTCCTGGGTGGAGATCACCACCGTCTTGGGCAGACCGGTGACCAGGTCACGACCGCGGATCTCGGCATGCAGCTCTTCCTCGAGTTCGAACGCGGAACCGAGGGCGATCTTGATCTCCTCCGCCGTCCGCTCACCGAGAGCCAGGCTGTACTCCTTCTTGACGAACGAGACGATCGCCTCGTCGAGCTCGTCCCCGCCGATCCGGATCGACTGGCTGGTCACGATGCCGCCGAGCGAGATCACCGCCACCTCGGTGGTCCCGCCCCCGATGTCCACCACCATGTTTCCGGTCGGTTCGTGCACGGGGAGTCCGGCCCCGATGGCGGCGGCCATCGGCTCCTCGATGATGTAGGCCTTGCGGGCGCCGGCATACTCGGCCGCTTCCATGACGGCCCGCTGCTCCACCCCGGTGATGCCCGACGGCACGCAGATCACCATGCGCGGCTTGGCGAAGCGCCGCTGATGGACCCGGTGGATGAAGTAGCGGAGCATCTTCTCGCAGATCTCGAAGTCGGCGATCACCCCGTCCTTGAGCGGCCGGATCGCCTGGATATGGCTCGGGGTCCGGCCGATCATGCGCTTGGCCTCGGCGCCGACTGCCAGCGGACGGCCGTCCTTGACGTTCACCGCCACCACCGACGGCTCGTTCAGCACGATCCCCCGGCCGCGTACGTACACCAGGGTGTTCGCGGTGCCGAGATCCACGGCCATGTCCCGACCGAGTAGTGAGAAACTGTTGTCGCGCATCAGGGATGCAACCTTCCATCACGGGTGGGACTACACGCCGGTGCCCCCCAGCGCCGGGCAACGCGTCCCTCGTCTTCGCCTCGAAGTCTACGCCTCATCCGGGGACCAGGCTACCGGCCCACTCGGCCGGTGCGCGGTCGCCTGCGCAGCCGGTGCTTCAGGACCGATCAGCCGACGGGAAGAAGATGGCGATCTCCCGGGCCGCCGAGGCGACCGAGTCCGAGCCGTGGACCAGGTTCTCCCCCATCTCGATGGCCAGGTCCCCACGGATGGTGCCGGGCAGTGCGTCCACCGGGTTGGTCGCGCCCATCAGGTTGCGCACGACCAGGTAGGCGTCGTCGGGGCCCTCGACCACCATGACCAGGGCCGGGGACCGGGTGATGAAGTCGACCAGCTCGCCGTAGAAGGGCTTGCCCTCGTGCTCCGCGTAGTGCTGGGCAGCCTCCTCGCGGGTGATGACGCGCAGGGCCGCCTCGGCCAGCCGAAGGCCCTTGCGCTCGATGCGAGCGATGATCTCCCCCGACAGCCCCCGTTCGACGGCATCGGGTTTGCAGATGACAAGCGTTCGTCCCACGAGCGGAGCAGGCTAGCCGACCCACGACCCCCGGTCAGACAGCGTCGCCGACCAACTGCGTGCGGGCATCAGCGACGACATAGAGCGAACCGCACACCACGACCCGTCCCTGCGGCCCCGCACGCTCGACCGCTCGGTCGACCGCACTGGTCACCGAGTCGGCGTCGAGGACCTCCATGCCCAGGCCTGCAGCCGCCTCGACCACCACCTCGACGGCCAGCGCCCGAGGCGAACGGGGCGCACAGGCGACCACCACCCCTACCCCGGCGGACCGCAGCGCAGCGAGCATCGCCACCGGGTCGCGACCCGACAGCAGTCCGACCACGGCGACATCCTCACCGGCCACGGAGAATTCCTCGCGCAACGACCGGGCCAAGGCGGTCATGCCGGCCACGTTGTGCGCCCCGTCCGCCACCACGAGCGGGTGCCGACCCAATACTTCGAGGCGGCCAGGCACCGTGACCCGGGCCAGCCCCTCTTCGACCAGGTCGGCCGGCAACGGTGCCCCGAAGAACGCCTCGGCGGCGGCCACGCCGATGGCGGCGTTGTCTCCCTGGTGGGCACCGTGCAACGGCACCAGCAGCTCTCCGTAGCCCGCTCCGGGGGTGCGCAGGTCGACCAGGCGCCCCCCCACGGCCACCCGGTTGGCCGTGCAGTCGAACTCGTCACCCCGAGTCCAGATGTCGGCCGCGCCGATCACCTCGGCCTGGCCCCGCAGGAGCGACACCAGCTCCGGGTCTCTCTCCCCGAGCAGGACCGTGCTGCCCTCCTTGAAGATCCCGGATTTGTCCCCGGCGATGTCCGACAGGGTCGGGCCCAACACTTCGGTGTGATCGAAGCTCACGTTGGTGATGAGCGTCACCGCACCGTCGACCACGTTGGTGCAGTCCCACCTCCCCCCCAGACCGACTTCGACAACGGCGACGTCCACCGCCACGTCGGCGAACCAGGCAAACGCCGCCGCGGTCAAGAGCTCGAAGCGGGTCGGTCGATCGTCCACGAGCGTCTCCACCCGGGCCAGCATCGACAGCACCTCGAGGAACGACTCGTCGTCGATCGGCTCCCCGTTGCGGGCCAGGCGTTCGTTCACCCGGGCGAGGTTGGGGCTGGTGTACGTCCCCACCGTGAGGCCACGAGCGCCGAGCAGCGACGAGATGATCGCCGCAGTGGACCCCTTGCCGTTGGTGCCGGTGAGGTGCACGGCCGGAAAGGCGCGGTGCGGATCCCCCAGGACCCGGACCAGCTCGACCATCCGGTCGAGCGTCGGGATCGCCCGGCGGCTGGGCATCTTCGACTCAAAGTCGGTGTGCGCATCGAGCCATCCGAGCGCTTGGGGCAGGTCGTCGAAACCGGTCGGACTCATCGGAGCGACCGGCCAGCGGAGGAACGAGCGCCGGCCCCCGAGCCGGACCGCGGCGGCCAGGCCGGTGTGACAGGCATCGCAGCGTTCAGGAAGCGGCCCGACGGGTGCGGGTGGCCTTGACGGTCGGGCTGTTCAGCGGGACCAGGGTCGGATGGACCTTGTCGAGCACGACCGAGCGGTCGACCACACACTTGGAGATATCGGTGCGGCTCGGCAAGTCGTACATGACCTCGAGCAGCACCTCTTCGAGAATGGCGCGCAGGCCCCGTGCCCCGGTTCCCCGCAGCAAGGCCTGCTCGGCGACCGCCTCGAGGGCATCGTCGGTGAGCTCGAGCTCCACGTGGTCGAGCTCGAACACCCGCTGGTACTGACGGGTCAGGGCATTCTTCGGCTCGACCAGGATGCGGATCAAC
>DAHXOD010000037.1 GCA_027365055.1 bacterium | reverse complement strand
GGGGCGGATCGTTCTTGATGAAGTCGAACCAGCCGTGAGTAGGCATCCCGAATCCCACCGCGGTGTAGGCCTTGTCTTGAGCGATCTGCACCGACAGCAAGGGTGCTCCGTCCATCCGGCTGAACGCCTTGAGCACGCCGCTCTCGTCGACGACCGCGATGTTCATCGGCACGCCCATCTCGACGGCTTTCTCCTCGGCTGCGGAGATCATCCGGCGGGCCAGGTCGGCGCTGACGCTCTGCTTGTGGAAGGTGTCGGACTTCGGGTCTGGGTCAGTCACGGATGCTCCTTTGTTCCTGCTGATGAGGTTCCGAACCGTTGTTCGAGCGAGCGCACCTCGACCATGCCGAGCGAGTCGGCGAACTCGGGAATGGTCGGCAACGAGGTCAGCGTAGCGTCGGGGGTGCCGTCGCGCCGAAGCCGGGCCAGGAACGACCGGACGGCGGTGGCGCCCGACAGCAGCGTCCCGATCGGGAAGATGACGATCCGGAACCCGAGCTCACTCAACCGAACGAGCGGGCGATCAGGCTGATCTCGTCGTCGCTCTCGGGCGCCTCGACGAACAGCACATCCGCCCCCGCCTCGCGGTACTGGCCCGCTCGGTCGATGGCCGCCTCGAGCCCCTCGACGCCCCGGGCGTCGGTGCGGGCGATGATCACGAAGTCGGGGTCGGTACGGGCCGCTACAGCTGCCTGCACCTTGGCCACCATGTCACCCACCGTCACCAGCACCTTTCCGCTCATGTGGCCACAGCGCTTGGGCATCGCCTGATCCTCGAGGTGGATGCCGGCCACGCCCGCCCGCTCGTAGTCGCGTACGGTCCGGATCACGTTGATGGGGTTTCCGTACCCGGTGTCTGCATCGGCGATCACGGGGATCGCCACGCAACTGGCGATGCGGCGGGCATGGTCGATCATCTCGGTGCTGGACACCAGTCCGATGTCCGGGCGACCGAGCAGGCTGGCCGCGGTGCCGAATCCGGTCATGTATGCCGCCGGAAAGCCAGCCTCTTCGACGAGCCGGGCCGAGAGCGCGTCGTAGGCGCCCGGCGCCACCACCAGCGCATCGCCATCGAGCAGCGTACGGAGCTGTCGGGGTCCCGACGGCGTCTCCAAGAGCCCGGCCATGGTGGGCACCCTAGCGGTCACCAGCACGCACTGTCACCGGGAGAAGAGGCGACTTCGGCCGTCCGGATCGCCAGCACGGCCCGCTCGGTCGGGTGCTCCGGCGTGTCCCCGGCGTGTCTCCGGCGTGTCCCCGGCGTGTCCCCGGCGTGTCCCCGGCGTGTCCCCGGCGTGTCCCCGGCGTGTCCCCGGCGTGTTGGTTTGACCGAGCTGCCGCCCGGCTGCCAACGTGGGAGGCGCTCGGGTCGCCACTGTGGGGCACGGCGGGAGCAGCGCGTGACGGGATGCTGAGCCTGCTGCAGGGCGGGCCCGCAAGGTTTCCGGCCGAACAAGGGGAGGGAGGGGAGCATGGGGGCACTGGACGGACGGGTCGCCATCATCACCGGTGCGGGCCGAGGGATCGGGCGCGAGCACGCGCTCCTGTTCGCGGCCGAAGGGGCCAAGGTGGTCGTCAACGATCTCGGGGGAGCGCTCGACGGATCGGGGGACGATCGATTCCCGGCCCAGCAGGTGGCTGACGAGATCGTCGCCGCCGGGGGGGAGGCGATTGCCTCCGTCGAGGATGTCACCGATTGGGAGGGAGGGAAGCGACTGGTCGACACCGCAGTCGGGACCTTCGGCGACCTGTCGGTCTTGGTCAACAACGCGGGGATTCTGCGTGACCGGGTGCTGGTCACCATGTCGGAGGAGGAGTGGGACTCGGTGGTCCAGGTCCACTTGAAGGGCCACTTCGTCCCGTTGCGCCATGCAGCCGCCTACTGGCGCGAACGCTCCAAAGCGGGTGAGCAGGTACGGGCATCGGTCGTCAACACCTCGTCGACCTCGGGACTGCTCGGCAACCCGGGCCAGACCAACTACGGTGCGGCGAAGGCCGGCATCGCTGCCCTCACCGCCATTGCGGCGGAAGAGCTGTCGCGCTACGGGGTCCGGGTCAACGCCATCGCGCCGGCGGCCCGGACCCGGATGACGGTGCAGACGCCGGGGCTGGCCGACATCGTCCAGGCGCCGGCTGATGCGGCGACGTTCGACAGCTGGGACCCGGCCAACGTGTCGCCCCTGGTCGCCTACCTGGCGACCGAAGGTGCCACCGAGACCGGGCGGGTCTACTTCGTCCAGGGCGGTCAGATCCGACTCTTCCATCCGTGGACGATGGGCGAGACGCTGGAGAAGGAAGACCGGTGGACGGTGGCGGAGCTCCAGGCGGAGATGCACGGGCTCGACCCCTGACCGGGCAACGCGAGTCGACGGACGGGGGACCGGGGACCGGTACCGCCGAAGCGATCGAGGCCGAGGCCCTGCTGAGCGGCACGGGAGCCGGGGCCGAGGCTGGCATCGTGGTGCCCTGGCCCCTGCTGTTCCGCCACCGGATGCACCATCGGGTGCGGGGGTCCTCGCGCTACCAATGGTGGGTCCTGTGGACGGTGCTGGCCGGCCTGCTCTCGGTGAACATCACCTTTACGGTGTTCGTCGTCGCCCTCCCGCAGGTGGCTCGTCAGCTCCACACGTCGGTGTCCACCCTCACCTGGACCTCGACGGGCCCCCTGTTGGCATTCGGCATCGCCGCCCCGGTACTGGGCAAGCTGGGGGACCTCGGCGGCTACCGCCGGCTCTACCTGTGGGGGCTGCTGGGTGCGGCGATCTGCGTGGTGCTGACCGCATCGGCGCCGACGGCCGGGGTGTTGATCGGCGCCCGGCTGCTTGACGGGGTCGAGGGGGCGGCGACCGGTGCGGCGTCGATGGCGCTGGTACTCCAGGTGTTCTCCCACGAGGACCGGGTGAAGGCGATGGGTTGGTGGGCGTTGGTGGGCGCCGGTGGACCGGTGATCGGGGTGACGGTGGGCGCTCCGGTGATCCAGTACTACGGGTGGCGTGCGCTGTTCTGGGGTGAGCTGCCGTTGATGGCCATCGCCGCCGTGTTGGCAATCGTGGTGCTCCCCGGCCGGAACCAGGCACCAGCAGACCAGCAGGCGCCAGCAGTGGCCCGACGACCCGGTCCCACCCTCGGCGACCGACCGCCGACGCCGGACCCCCTCGTCGCTGATGGCGCGGTCACGAGCGTATGGCAGTCCCTCGACTGGCTGGGCTCGTTGCTCCTGACCGGTGCGGTGACCGCGGGTCTGCTCGCCCTGAACCAGGCCCCGACCTGGGGGATCGCTTCGGCGCCTACGCTCGGCCTGTTCGCGCTGTCCCTGGTGTTCGGTGTGCTCTTCGTACTCCAGGAACGCCGGGTGGCGCACCCGCTCATCCCGTTGCGTTACTTCCGGATGCGGAACTTCGTGTTCCCGCTCGGAGCGCGGACGCTGGCCAATTTCAGCTACATGGGCGGGTTCTTTCTGTTTCCGTTGCTGGCCGAAGGCATCTACGGCTATAGCGAGACCAAGGCCGGCCTGGTGTCGACGGCCCGACCCCTCCTCTTCTCGATCATTGCCCCGGTGGCGGGCTACGCGGCCGTGGTGGTGGGTGAACGTCTCTCGACGGTGGTCGGGGCCCTGGTCCTGACCGGATCGATGGTGGTCTTCACGCAGGTGGGCCTTCACCCTTCCTTCGCGATACTGCTGGTCGCCCTGGCGCTCTCGGGCGCGGGCATCGGCATCGCCACCCCGTCGACCGCGGCGTCGGCCTCGAACGAGGTGGGCGCGGACGAGCTGGGGGTGATGAGCGCGGCCCAGCAGTTGGTCACGCAGATCGGCGTGGTGGCCGGCATCCAGGTGATGGTGACTGTCCAGGCGTCCGCCCACGGCGGGGTCGGCTCCCTGGCGTCGTTCCACCGGGCCTTCCTGGTCGGAGCGGTGGTGGCGGTCGGAGCGGTGCTGTGCGGCCTGATGATGAGGGACACCCCACGGTCGTCGCGCCGGCGGTCCGACGGGCCGGCGTCGGAGCTGCCCGACGGGCCGACGTCGGAGCTGCCCGACGGGCCGGCGTCGCCCGCGGCGGAGGTTCCTCCGTCCGGGGCGGAGCAGGCCGGGGCCCCGGAGGTGCGGCTCGGCTCCTCCGGGGCGGCTACTCGGTGATGGCCTGGATCCGGGCGGCCACCTCGCCGGCCGCGGGGTCGATGCCACCGGCCTGGAGCGCCATCAGCTTGGAGATGTCGCCCTCGACCTTGATCTTGCCGGTCATGAACGCCTGCATGCCCGCCTGCGGGTTCCCTTCGACCAGGATTGCCTTCGCGATGGCGTATTCGAGGGTGACGGTCAGGTCGACGGTCTCCAGGTGATCGGTGTCGAGTACCAGCTCACCCGAGGAGGTGTCTGCGTGGGCGTGCACGGTGCCGTCACCGAAGGGGACGTCTGAGATGACCAGGTTCATCCGGAGGGAGTGGGCGATCGGGACCCCGCCTTCGCCGTACTCGGCCCGGATGGCCCGGGCCGCTTCGAGCCATTCGTCGCTGAGGAAGGGGTACTGTGCCATGCCACTTCTCCTTGATCGGTCGTTGATCGAGCCTGCCGGGACCGGGACCGTCGGGACCGGGACGGGCCTGCCGGCGCCCCGGTCGCTCTCGCCGGCCGTTGTCGCCGGAACACCATAGCGCCTCGGACCTCGGCGGCTCCGGAGTGCGGCGGACCGGCCGGGGCACGTCGGCGCCACCGACTGCCGCCTTCCCCTGCCGGTTGACCGGTTCGACAGTCACCGGGGGTGGACCGGTAACATGCCGGATCGTGACTGCTCCGATCACCCCTGGTGCCGAACCCTGGACATCCGACGGCGGACCGGGAGGTGCCCTTGTCCTCCATGGATTCACCGGGAACCCGCAGTCCATGCGGTCGCTGGCCGAAGCCCTGGCTACGGCGGGGTACACGGTGGACCTCCCCTTGCTCCCCGGTCATGGAACGGCACTGCCGGACATGGTGGGGACCCGCTGGAACGACTGGTCGCAGGCGGCCGAGCGTGCGTACCGGGCACTGGCCGATCGGTGCGACCAGGTGATGGTGGTCGGTCTTTCGATGGGCGGCACGCTCACCTGCTGGCTGGCCGAGCATCACCCGGAGATCGCGGGGATCGTTCTGATCAATCCCCTGGTCGATCCTCCGGCCGAGGCCGACCGGGACGCGATCCGCGGCTTGCTGGCGGACGGGACCGAGACTGTCGAGGGGATCGGCTCGGACATCGCCAAGGAAGGGTCGGTGGAGGCGTCCTATGCCGGCACACCCCTGGCCGCGGCGCTGTCCCTGTTCGACGGCGTCGACGGCGTCGCCTCCGACCTTGCCAGGATCCGGTGCCCGGCGTTGCTGCTCAACAGTCGGGTCGACCACGTGGTGGCACCGGCGTCCGGCGATCTCCTCGAACGGTCGGTGAGCGGACCGGTGGAACGGGTGTTCCTCGAACGGAGCTTCCACGTCGCCACGCTCGACTGGGACGCCCCCCTGATCGAGGAGCGGGTGGTGGCCTTCGCCGGCGGGCTGCTCGGACCCCAGGGCACCGCCCCGGGCGCACCGTGACCGAGCACCCGGGGCGCATCACCCGAGAGGACGTCGCCCACGTCGCCCGGCTCGCCCGGCTCCGGCTGACCGACGACGAGCTCGACCTGTACACCGGGCAGCTCGGCGTCATCCTCGACCACGCGGCCGATGTGGCGTCCCTGGATCTGGATGGGGTCGCCCCCACGGCCCATGCGATGGCGGTGACCAACGTGCTCCGGAGCGATACGCCCCGTCCCGGCCTGGATCGGGACGAGGTGCTGGCGGCGGCGCCCGAGGTCGAGCAGCACCGGTTCCGGGTGCCGCGCATCCTGGGGGAGGCACCGTGAGCGAGGCATCGTCGGTCGCCGAGCTGGCCACCGCCGTGCGGAACGGCACCCGGAGCGCCTCGGAGGTGCTGGAGGCTCATCTGGCGGAGATCGACGAGTCGGAGCCGTCGATCCACGCCTTCAACCTGGTCACCGGCGACGAGGCGCGACGCCAGGCGGCAGCGGTCGACGCGGTGGTGGCGTCCGGCGGGGATCCCGGACTTCTCGCCGGAGTGCCGGTGGCGCTCAAGGACAACCTGTGCACGCGAGGCATCCCCACCACTTGCTCGTCCCGGATCCTGGAGGGCTGGCTGCCCCCGTACGACGCCACCGTCGTGACCAGGTTGCGCGAGGCGGGCGCGGTCATGGTCGGAAAGACCAACATGGACGAGTTCGCGATGGGCTCGTCCACCGAGACGTCGGCGACCGGCCCGACCCGCAACCCGTGTGACCTCAGCCGGGTACCCGGCGGCTCCTCGGGGGGATCGGCGGCGGCGGTCGCGGCCGGCTTCGCACCGCTCGCCCTCGGATCGGACACCGGGGGGTCGATCCGCCAGCCCGCCGCCCTGTGCGGGGTGGTCGGGATGAAGCCGACCTACGGGACCGTGTCGCGCTACGGTCTGGTCGCGTTCGCCAGCTCCCTCGACCAGATCGGTCCCTTCGCCGGGTCCGTCGCCGACGCGGCCCTGTGCTTCGACGTGATCGGCGGCCACGACGAGGCCGACTCGACCTCGCTCAACCGACCGAGCCCGCGGCTGCTGTCGGTGATCGACGACGGGGTCGAGGGGATGACCATCGGCGTCCTCACCGAGTTCCTCGACGGGGCCGATCCGGTGATCGCCGAGCGGACCCGCATGGCGGCGGAGGCCCTGGCCTCCGCCGGCGCCCGGGTGGAGGAGGTCTCGGTTCCCGAGGTGGCCCTCGCCCTCTCGGCCTACTACTTGATCGCGCCCGCCGAGGCGTCCTCGAACCTGGCGCGGTACGACGGCGTGCGGTTCGGGCTGCGGGTCGACGCCGAGGACACGGTGGCGATGAATACCGCCACCCGGTCGGCGGGCTTCGGCGCGGAGGTGAAGCGGCGGATCATGCTCGGCACCTATGCCCTCTCCGCCGGGTACATGGACGCCTACTACGGGAAGGCACTGAGGGTCCGCACCCTGATCATCGAGGGGTTTTCGCGGGCCTACCAGCGGTGCGACGTGCTGCTGGGGCCGACGACGCCGACCACCGCCTTTCCCCTCGGGGCAAAGGTGGGGGATCCGATGACCATGTACCTCTCGGACGTGTGCACCATCCCGACCAACCTGGCCGGGCACCCGGCGATCAGCGTCCCGTTCGGGACGGACGATGGAGGCCTCCCGGTGGGGGTGCAACTCCTCGCCCCGGCGCTCGCCGAAAGCACGCTGGTCCGGGTGGCGGCCGTCGTCGAGGCGGCCGCTCCGGGGTGGACCGGTACCAGGGGGGTGGGGTCGTGACCGAGGGCTGGGAGCTGGTGATCGGTCTCGAGGTCCACTGCGAGCTCCGGACGGAGACCAAACTGTTCTGTGGCTGCCGGAACCTGTTCGGGGACGAGCCCAATTCCAACGTCTGCCCGGTCTGCCTGGGACTTCCCGGGTCGCTCCCGGTGCTGAACCAGCGGGCGGTGGAGCTGGCCATGGCGATCGGCACCGCCCTGCACTGCGACATCCGTCCCTCGACGTTCCATCGGAAGAACTACTTCTACCCGGACCAGGCCAAGGACTACCAGATCAGCCAGTACGACGAGCCGATCAACGTGGACGGGTGGCTCGATCTCCCCGACGGGTTCCGGGTGCGTGTCGAGCGTGCCCACCTCGAGGAGGACACCGGCAAGACCACCCATGCGGGCGCTTCCGGGCGGATCCACGGGGCCGACTACTCCCTGGTCGACTACAACCGCTCGGGGGTCCCGCTGGTCGAGATCGTGAGCGCGCCGGATATGCGCACCGCGGTCCAGGCCCGGGCGTACGCCACCGAGCTCCGGGCGATACTGATAGCCAGCGGTGCCTCGGACGGGAAGATGGAAGAGGGTTCGATGCGGGTCGACGCCAACGTCTCGGTCCGTCGCTCCACCGATGCCACGTTCGGGACCCGTTGTGAGATCAAGAACCTCAACTCCGTTCGCTCGCTGGGTCGGGCCATCGACTACGAGGCGCAACGCCAGGTGGCGCTCCTCGAGTCCGGCGGCGTGGTGGAGCAGCAGACCCGCCACTGGGACGAGGGGACCGGCCGGACCGAGACGCTGCGGTCGAAGGAGGAGGCGTACGACTACCGGTACTTCCGTGAGCCCGACCTGGTGCCGGTGGTGCCCGACGCCGAGTGGAAGGCGGCCGTGGCCGACACCCTCGGGTTGATGCCGGCGCAGCGTCGGGCACGCCTGGTGGAGCTGCTCAGCGGCGGCAACGGGGCTGGTGGCAACGACGGGGATGGGGACGGGGACGGTGAGCTCCGGGTGGATCAGATCGCCACGGTGGTCGATCTCG
The DNA here is from genome assembly GCA_027365055.1 of bacterium. Taxonomy (GTDB): domain Bacteria; phylum Actinomycetota; class Acidimicrobiia; order Acidimicrobiales; family RAAP-2; genus DASZIT01. The sequence goes on along the minus strand of DAHXOD010000037.1, from coordinate 5,644 downwards.
GTCTCGACGACCTGGTGGTGGGAGCGGTGGCGGCAGGGGTGCCCGCCACCCTCGCCCTGGCCCGCACCGCCAACGAGGCCGCTACCGACGCCGAGGCGGCGCGGCGGCTCGACGGCAGCTCCTATGTCGCGCTGCTGACCTTGGAGGCGTCCGGTTCCCTGAGTGCCACCCAGGCCAAGGTGGTGCTCGGCGACTTACTGCTGGCGGGGGGCGGTGATCCGGCAATGCTGGCCAAGGAGAAGGGCTTCGAGGCCATGTCCGCAGACTCGCTGGTGGAGACGGTGGGGCAGGCGGTCGCTGCGGAGCCGGATGCCTGGGCCCGCTACTGCGACGGTGAGGACAAGTTGGCCCAGGTGTTCGTGGGCAAAGTAATGAAGGCCACACGAGGTCAAGCCAACGGCAAGGCAGTTGTGGCTGAGTTGCAGCGGTTGCGTGGGTGAATCGTTTGAACGACGGCACGGCGAGCGAGGGAGGGAGCGAGGGAGGGAGCACTCATGGGTGATCCGCCATCAGACGGCTCCGCAGCCGAGAGGCGATCGATCCGCCGGGACGAGCGCCGGGCAAGCCTGATCGAGGCAGCGTTGGTCGTGGTCCGGCGGGACGGCCCGACGGCATCGATGGAGCAGATGGCGGCGGAGGCCGGTGTGACCAAGCCGATCCTCTACCGGCACTTCGGTGACCGGGCCGGACTGATCGCGGCCATGGCCGAGCAGGTGTTCGTCAGCCTGACGGTTGCGCTCGACGAGGCCCTGCGGTCGAGCGCGTCGCTGCGTCGGGTGACACGAGCGACCATCGACATCTACCTCGAGTTCATCGAGTCGGACCCCTCTCTTTACCGATTCCTCGCCCACCGGACCATCGTCGATCAGGACGAGCCGGGCATTGTGCTCACCGAGTACATTTCGCGAGCGGGTGGCCAGGTCGCAGCGGTGCTGGACCAGGCGTTGCGGGCGGCCGGGCTGGACCCCGCTCCGGCCGGGCCCTGGGCATTCGGGATCGTGGGGATGGTGCACTCGGCGGGCGATTGGTGGATGGAGCACGGCTCCGTCCCCCGGGATGTTCTCGCCGACCAGCTCACCACGCTGGTGCTCCAGGGGTTGCCGGAACTGCGCCCGCCGGTATCGAACTCCTGAGCCCGCCATGGCCCCCGTCACCGGGGGTGCTTCCGGCTGGCGGTCCATGCGCGGTGTGGGTCGGGTCTGGGGACCACTGGTGGACATCGGCGGTGCGAACTGGGGACAGGGTGATTCTTTCGGTGGAAAACAGGGGGATTTCGCCGCATGCCCTTGACCATCGCAGGCGCGAGGCGCAAGGTAGGAGCAGCTCGGGAGGCGGAGGCCACACCGGCGATCGGAAGGGCACGGAACCGGCCGACAGGTTGGTTCCGGGGCCGCCGGTCGCGGCGCCGAGGGGGGACCGTAGGGTCAACCCCCGAGGTCGGTGAGGCGCCGGTTCCCGGCGCGGTAGTCCGGGGACGGATCGGAGGCCGAAGGGCCTGACGGACCGGTGCTCGCGGCAGGGTCGTCCGACACGGCTCAGCGCGAGGGAGCCGAGCTGCCGAGTACGTGGCCCCGAGAAGCTGGGGCGGCTCCGGCCGCACGGTTACTCGGGGCTGCGTCGCGTCCCGTCCCCTCTCGGGTGGGGCCGATCGACGCCACGGCCGGTGTGGCTCAGTGTCGACGCCGTCCAGGGCGGGCTCGGCTCAGTGCCGGTGGTGTGACACGGTGGCTGCCGAGTCTGCGCTGTCGACCAGGCACGGATCGCCGACGTCGACGCATCGTTCGCATTCAAGTTCGAGTGTGCTGTGGGCGATGCCGAACGGCCGTGCGATCGCCTGCTTCACCTGATCGCCGACGATCTGTGCCTCTTCGAGGGACGGATGACCGGTCAGCACCAGATGTGCGGACAGAACCCGGAGCTCGCCGGACAGGCTCCAGACGTGCAGATCGTGCACCTCGCTCACACCGGAGACCAGGGTGACCGCCTCGGTCAGCTCGCTCAGGTTCAGGTCGGGCGGTGTCGACTCCAACAGCACCGCGATGCTGCCCCGGAACACCACCACCGCCTCGTAGACGATGAGAGCGGCCACCACCAGGGCAGAGGCCGGGTCGAGCCACGTGGCCGACGGGATGGCGATGAGCACCGCGGCCGACACCAGCACCGCCAGCGATGCCAGGGCGTCACCGGCCATGTGCACCAGCGCGGCCCGCATATTGAGGTCCGAGCTGCCGTCCCGCAGGACCAACGCAGCGCCGGCGTTGACCACCAGCGCGAACGCGGCGACCACCACCACCGTGGTGGCAGCCACGTGCTCGGGGTGCCCCAGACGGCGGATTGCCTCGATGACGATCACGATGGTCACCGCGGTGATCGCCACTGCATTGGCCAGCGCGGCCAAGATGGTGGCCCGGTGGTTCCCGAAGGAGCGCTCGGCACTGCGGGGGCGCATGGCGAAGCGGACCGCAGCCAGTGCCAGGATCAGCGATGCCACGTCGGTGACGTTGTGGCCGGCGTCGGCCAGCAGCCCCACCGAGTGGGCGGTCAGTCCGTAGACGACCTGGACGGCGACGAGGATCATGTTGAGGCCCAGGCTCACGGTCAACCGTCGGGTGCGGGTCATGTCATCGTCTCGACCACAGCGTACCGGCTCGGTGTCCGATCCACCGAGCCGAAGGGATCTGTGCCACCCGCCAGGCCGGCGCGCTCAGGCCACGCCCTCCCAGGGCCGAGCCGGCCGGGCGCCGGTGGCCACCCGCCGGTCCAGTGCAGCAGCGACCAGGGGAAGATCCGAGGCATGCGTGACGCCGAGGCAGGGGTCGTCGGTGGGGATCACCCGGACCGGAGCGCCTTCGCCCGCCGCCACCATCGAGTTCACCACCTCGGGGAGCAGCACCTCGGGGCCGACTGCGCCTCCGGATCCGATGGGATGGGCATCTCGTCCGGGTTCCGGGCCGAGGGCGGCGTCTTCGAGGGCGACCTGAAACGTGGACCAGATAGCGGGCCGGAACCCCCACAGGTTGACCGACACGAGTAGATCCCCCGCCAACTTGTCGGGCAGCGTGCCGTCGAGAGCGGTGAAATGCTCCCCGTCGCCGTGCCGGGCTACGTGACGCCGCTCGGTCAGTGCGGCCAGGTGACCATCGGCGTCCACCGTGCAGATCCCCCGGGTCACCGGCGCGTCAGTCACGACGGTGGAGCGGAGCCGGTAGGCGACCATGGCATGGTCCGTGCGCTCCTCGGCGAAGTGGCGGACCAGGAGCCCGATCGCCACTTCACCGTAGACGTCGTCCGCATTGGCCACCGCGAACGAGTGGTGGTCACCGATAGCGCTCCGGGCGGCAAGGACCGCGTCGACCGTCCCCCGCGGGACCGCCTGCTCGGCGTACGTCACGCGCACCGAGCGAGGCCAGCAGCGATCGACGTGATACCGGATGGCCGGCCCGGTGGAGGGGTGGACAACGAGGACGACATCACCGAACCCGGCGGAGACTGCATCGCTGACCAGCAGGTCGATCACCGCCTCACCCGACGGTCCCACCGGGGCGAGGGGCTTGCAGCCGCCATACCGGCGGGCCAGGCCGGCGGCCAGCACCACGAAGGTCGGTGCGGTGCCCACCGCGCTCAGCCGCCCCAGCGAAGGACGGCGCTCGCCCAGGTCATGCCCCCGCCGAACCCGGTGAGGAGGACGTGGTCGCCGGGCTGGAGCCGACCGGTCTCCAATGCGTCCACCAGTGCCAGGGGGATAGAGGCAGACGATGTGTTGCCATAGCGGTCGATGACCACCACCGCCTTCTCCTCGGGGATGCCGAGGCGCTGGCAGGCGGCGGAGATGATCCGGAGGTTGGCCTGGTGGGGAACCAGCAGGGAGACATCGGCGGCGGTCAAACCGGCCTCGGCGATGGCCTGCTCGGCCGAGTCGACCACGACCCGGACCGCCTTGCGGAACACCTCTTTGCCGTCCATGAAGAGGTAGCCGCCGTGGTCGCACATCAACAGATGGCGCAGGGAACCGTCGGCACCCAAGTTCCACGACAGGAGCTGACCGGGTCCGTCGACCGCTTCGAGCACCACCGCACCGGCGCCGTCCCCCACCAGCACGGCCACCGACCGGTCGTCCCAGTCGGTGATCCGGCTCAGGGTCTCCGACCCGATCACCAACAGACGCTCCGCCCCGATGGCCAAGAGCCCGTGGGCGACGGCCAGGGCGTAGACGAAGCCGGAACACGCGGCGTTGACATCGAAGGCACCCCCGGGGACCCCGATGCCGTCCTGGACGGTCGCGGAGGTGCCGGGGACGATCTGGTCGGGAGTGGTGGTCGCCAGCACCACCGCGTCGATCTCGTCGGGCCGGCGACCGGCCCGGGCCAGTGCGGCCAACCCGGCCTCGATGGCGAGCTGGGACGTGGTGCCGCCGATCCGCCGCTCGCGGATGCCGGTGCGCTCGCGGATCCACGCGTCGTTGGTGTCCATGGTGGCGGACAGGTCGTCGTTGGTCACCACCTTGTCCGGGACGGAGATCCCCCAGCCGGTGACGATCCCGCCCCGTACCCCAGTGCGTGTGGTGGCCATCGTTCAGCCCGCCTCGAGCACGTGGATGCCGATGAAGGCCGCGTCGGTGGGTCGACCGTCGAAGCCGATCATCCCTCCCGTGTTGGCGGCCACCGCCAGCCTCGCCCCGGGGACCTGGCGGGCGCCGGCCTGGCCACGCAGCTGGCGGGTCAGCTCCACCACCTGAGCGATACCGGTCGCACCGAGCGGATGGCCACGGGCGACGAGCCCACCGCTGGTGTTCACGGTGACCCCCCGCCCTCCGATGGTCGTGTCGCCGGCCAGGGTGGCCGGCCCGGCATCACCCGGCTTGTAGATGCCGAGTGCCTCGAGCGCGTAGATCTCCTCGGGACTGGTGGCGTCGTGCAGCTCCATCACGTCGATCTCAGCGGGGTCGATGCCGGCTTCCTCCCACGCGACATCCGCGGTCTCGGCCAGACGGTCGTGGTAGTCCATGTCGCCGTTTCCCGAGCGGATGGTGCTGCTGCGGATGACGGGGGCCCCGGCGGTCGGGGTGGGGGACAGCACGGCGGCGGCGGCCCCGTCGGTGAACGATGAGCACATCAACCGGGTGAGGGGTGCGACGATGGACGGGGATCGAAGCACCTCGTCGAGGGTCACCTCCGCCTGGAACTGGGCGTCGGGGTTGAGGGCGCCGTGGCGACGGGCCTTGACCGCGGCGGCGGCGAACTGCTCGAGGGTGGCGCCGCGCTCTTCGAGGAGGGCGTTCGCCCACGACGCGTTCAGCGCCATCAACACCGAACCGGATGGGTTCTCGAGCTGCTGGTGCATGTGGAGCCGATCGATCTGGGGGACGCCGTCCTCGATCCCGGCCAAGGTCTCGGCGCGGTCTCCGGTCCACATCTTCTCCACTCCGATCGCCAGCACCGTCCGGGTGCCGGCCAGCGCGGCCAGCGTGGCCATGTGCAGGGCGGATGAACCGCCGGCGCACGAGTTGTCCACGTTGAGGATCCCTGCGTTGCGAAGCCCGGCCTCGCGCAGGAACGACTGGCCCCGGATGCACCCCTGGTCGAGGAGCCGGCCTGCGGTGGCATTGCCGAAGATCACCAACGCCACGTCACCGGGGTCGGCCCCC
>DAHXOD010000036.1 GCA_027365055.1 bacterium | reverse complement strand
TGCTGTAAGATAACGTGGCAAGTACGACCCCTCGTGGACGATCCGACGCTTCAGCGACGAGCCGCTACTGCTCAGTCCGGCGCAACGTCAGCGAGAAAGTCAGGTGCCCGTCATGGGGAATCGATCCGTCCGCTTGTCCCGAAGGTTCCTCTCGTTGGGGGTGGTGGGGACCCTGACGGTTGCGGCCGCTCTCCTGTTGGCGGCGATCTCGGGTGCTGCGTCAGCCGCACAGGCCCCGGTGGATCTGGGTACTGCGGCTACGTTCGCCGTTCTCGGTGGGACCACGGTGACCAACACCGGCACCTCAGCGTTCAGTGGTGATGTCGGGGTGAGTCCGGGCACGGCGATCACCGGGATCACGCCTGGAATGGTGTCGAACGGAAGTGTCCCCGCTGGCAACGCAGCGGAGGCTCAGCTCGCGCTGACCACTGCCTATACGTCAGCGGCAGGGCAGGGCCCCTCGACCTCGCTGCCCTCGGACCTCACCGGTCTGACGCTCACCCCAGGCGTGTATGCCGGAGGAGCGTTGGGACTGTCGGGGACGCTGACCCTGAACGGCCAAAACAACCCGGCATCGGTCTTCATCCTCCAGGCGGCGAGCTCGCTGATTACTGGTTCGGGCAGCGACGTTGTGCTCGAGAACGGTGCGAACGCCTGCAACGTGTTCTGGCAGGTGACCAGCTCAGCGACGCTTGGAAGCGGATCGAACTTCAGTGGAACCGTCTTGGCATTGACTTCGATCAGCGCGCAGACCGGAGCAACAGTGAAGGGCCGGTTGCTGGCCCGGAACGGAGCTGTCACCTTGGAGTCCAACACCGTCACCGTTCCGGTGTGCACCACTGGAACGACCACAACGACCGTCCCAGGTTCCACCACAACGACCGTCCCGAGTCCCACCGCCACGACCGTCCCAGGTCCTCTGCCGACTGGACCGCCAGGCACCGGCGGGGCGCCGCCGAGCCGTTTCAACTGGCCGACGATCGTCGGTTCGGCACTGCTGGTGCTGGGAGCCGTGGGCATCTCCGGGCGGTGGTGGCACCGGCGTAAGGCGAGCTGACCGGGTCGCCGTGGGTGATTGTCCACTGCGGCCGGCTCGGTCCTAGCCTGGGGTCGGCAGCGCCGCCGGGGAGTACCCGGGGCCGTCGGGGGGTCGCTATGGCATTGGACATCGGACGGAGACGCCTGGCTCGGGCGCTCGGTGCCGCGGCGAACGGGGGCGGTCGTTCACCGACAGTCACCATCGTCGGCGCCGGCATGTCCGGGTTGGGGCTCGGGATGCAGTTGGCGCGGGCTGGTTGCCGGTCTTTCACCATCGTGGAACAGTCCGCCGGGGTCGGGGGGACCTGGCGCGACAACACGTATCCGGGAAGTGGTTGTGACGTGCCCTCCCACCTCTACTCGTTCTCGTTCGCCCCCAAGCGCGACTGGTCGAGACGGTTCGCCGAGCAGGCCGAGATCCTCGGCTACGCCGAACACTGTGTCGAAGCGTTCGGGCTGGCCCCGCACCTTCGCCTGCGGACCACGGTCGAAGACGCCCGGTTCGACGAGGAGACAGGGACGTGGTCGGTGACCGTTGTCGACGATCGCGGCCATCGGGAGACGCTCCGTTCCGACGTCGTCGTATTCGCCTGCGGGCAGCTCAATCAGCCCTTCGTGCCCGACCTGCCCGGGCTCGACCGCTTCGACGGGCCTCAGTGGCATTCGGCCCGTTGGGATCATGACGTCGATCTCACCGGTAAGCGGGTCGCGGTGGTGGGATGCGGGGCCAGTGCCATCCAGTTCGTCCCTCCCGTGGCCGAGGTCGCAGCGCAGACCACCGTGTTCCAACGCACGGTCAATTACGTGGCGCCCAAGTCCGACCGTGCCTACGGTCCGGCGCAGCGATGGCTCTTTGGCCATCTGCGCGCCTACGAGTTGACCTACCGCTGGTGGATCTACTGGTCGCTCGAAGCGCGCTGGTTCGCTTTCCGTCAGAACAGTTGGGCGGGGCGCTCTCTCCGGTCGGTCATGGTCAAGGGGATACGCGCCGGGGTCGTCTCCGACCGGCTGCCCGAAGACGTCGTCGTCCCCGACTATCCCGTCGGATGCCGCCGGATCCTCATCTCCAACGACTGGTACCCGGCCATCATGCGACCCGACGTCCACGTCGTCGGTGAAGCGATCGACCATGTCGAGCCGGACGGCGTGGTCACCGTTGACGGGACTCGGCACTCCGCTGACGTCCTGGTGTTCGGGACCGGGTTCCGGGCCACCGACTTTCTCCGGCACATCCCGATCACCGGACGTGGAGGCCGCACCCTCGGTGCCGCATGGCAGGGAGGTGCCCACGCCTACCTCGGGGTGGCGGTCGCCGACTTTCCGAACTGCTTCCTCCTCTACGGACCCAACACCAATCTCGGGCACAACTCGATCCTGTTCATGGTCGAACGGCAGCTCAACTTGGTGCTCCAATCGCTCGCTGCGTTGACCGAACAGAGCACCACCATCGAGGTGAGCGACGAAGCGTATGGTGCTGACGACGCGCGCATACAAGACCAGATGCGGTCAACTCCGTGGGTCGCCGCCTGTCATAGCTGGTACAAGACGGCGACTGGGCGGGTGACGAACAACTGGCCGACCTGGACCGTGCGCTACTGGTACGACACCCTGCGGCTCCGGCCCGACGCGCTCCGGGTTGCCGCGCACCGCTCGCCCACTGTCACCGGCGGCACCGCTGCGAGCGCTACCGCTCGAGGCACAGCAGCGACGCCGACCTCCGTTCCAGCACACTGAGGCGGCTCTGCGCGGCACCGGCACCGGCACCGGCGAGCGGTCGGCCACCCACGCGTAAGGTCGGTCCGTGCCGGTGACCCCTTCGCTCACCCATGCCATCGCGCAGACGTGGCCGCCGTTCGTCTTGATCGCCGGACTGCTGATGGTCGGAGTGGTGGCCGCCTCCGACCGGCTGTTCGAAGCGGCCGGAGCAGCACTGGCGCGACTGCCTGGTGGCGGTTGGTCGCTCTTCGTTTCTTTGATGGCACTGGTCGCGGCGGTCACCGTCGTCCTCAACCTCGACACCTCGGTGGTGTTCCTCACGCCGATCGTGCTCCACGCGGCTCGCCGCCGTCGCATGGGGGAGACGGCCTTCCTCTATGGCGTGGTGTTCCTGTCCAACTCCGCTTCGCTGCTCCTTCCCGGATCCAACTTGACCAATCTGTTGGTGATCGACGGCCGGGGCGTCGACGGTCGCCAGTTCGTGGCGGGGATGGCTCCGTCGTGGGCCGCAGCGGTCGTGGTCACCATGGGCGTGATCCTGGTGTGGAGGCGTCGGGACCTGATGTCGTCGCCAGCGGACCGGCTGGCTCCGGAGCAGGTTCCGTCGAGTCGTTCAGCCTCTGGGGGCGACGCAGCAGGCAACGAAGCAGCACGTGAGGGCGACCCGGTCGTACCCCGGTGGGGCGCCGGGATCGTGGGCATCACCGTGGCGGCGGTCGTGGTCGTGACGGTCGCCAACCCGGCCCTCCCGGTGCTCGGCGTGGGACTGGTGGTGGCGGGGGTGCAGGTGGCAACTCGGAGGATTCCCCTGGACGCGGTCCGTCGCGCCGCAAACCCGCTGTTGCTCGGCGAGTTGTTTGCGCTTGCGGTCGCCCTCGGGACCGTGGCGCGGCTCTGGGGTGCCCCGGCACGCCTGATGGCCTCGGCCGGCACGGTGACCACCGCCGCCATCGCGGTGCTGCTCTCGTGCGCGCTGAACAACCTTCCCACTGCGGTACTTCTCTCGTCAGCAGCGCCCGCCCATCCGCGGGCGCTGCTGATCGGTCTCAACCTCGGCCCCAACCTGGCGGTGACCGGTTCGCTGGCGGCGATCTTCTGGTTGCGGGTCGCTCGTGGTGAGGGGGCCCGTCCGTCAGTACGTGCTTATACCGCGGTGGGCTTGGTCCTGGTGCCGCTCACCGTGGCCGCCGCCCTGGCGGTGCTCCCACTCGCCTCGTCCGGAGTGGTCTGAGACGGGGCAGATGGTCACGATCCGATATGCGACGCCGGGATGGTTCCCAGCCGACCCGCCTGGTAGTCCTCGAACGCCTGCGCCACTTCGGCACGGGTGTTCATGACGAAGGGGCCATAGGCGTAGATCGGCTCACGGATGGGCCGCCCACCCAGGACCAGCACGTCGAGCTCGGGAGACCGTGTCTCTTGTGAGGTGTCCCCCGCTACCACCACGGTGTCCCCTGCGCCCAGCACGGCGAGCTGCCCGGTCCGGATTGGACGGTGGTCGCTCCCAACCGCGCCGTTACCGGCGAGCACGTAGACCAGCGCGTTGAAGTCGGTCCGCCACGGCAGGACCATGGTTGCCCCTGGGCTCACCGTGGCATGCACCAGGGCCATCGGGGAATGGGTCGAACCGGGCCCGCCGTGCCCCCCGACCTCGCCGGCGATGAGCCGCACCAGTGCGCCGCCGTCCGGCGTCGAGAGCAGGGCTACGTGGCCGGCCCCGATGTCCTGGTAGCGGGGTGCGGTCATCTTTTGGGCCTTGGGGAGGTTCACCCAGAGCTGGATGCCATGAAAGAGGCCACCGGCGGTCACCAGTTCCTCCGGAGGTCGTTCGATGTGGAGGATCCCCGCCCCTGCGGTCATCCACTGGGTCGCACCGTTGGCGATCAACCCGCCTCCCCCGATCGAGTCTTGATGCTGGAACGTACCGTCGATCATGTAGGTCACCGTCTCGAACCCCCGGTGCGGGTGCCATGGGGTCCCTTTGGGTTCGCCGGGTGCGTACTCGACCTCGCCCATCTGGTCCATGTGGACGAAGGGGTCGATGAGCGCGTGGTCGACACCGGCGAAGGCGCGCCGGACCGGAAATCCCTCTCCCTCGAAGCCGGAGGGGGCGGAGGTTACCGACACCACCGAACGGGGTCGTGTCGACGGACTATCGGCGTCTGGGCTCGCCGTGGTGAGGATCTTGGGGAGTGACATCCGGTCGTCAACGGTCACTGCGGGCATGGCGCACCTCCTCTGATGGCACCTTCGTCGGCGCCGATCATTCAGTCCAACAATAGTTGCGTCCGCAACATTCCACCGGCCGCCCACCATAGGCTGGTGGCCCGCGGCGGCACACCCCCGACTGACCGCTACGATCGCCAGCAGGGACCAGTCAGGAGACACCAGTGATCCGGCAACGTGGCGGAGCCACTCGCCGGCGTGGCGAGCATCAGCTGCCCGCCTCGCCTGAGGCGATCGGAATGCTTCTCCGAGAGACGAGAAGCGAGCGCGGCCTCGACCTGGCCATGGTCCGCTGGCAGCTTCCGGTGCCCCCGGCGTACATCGATGCCCTCGAGGCCGGCGACCTGCGGGCCCTGGGTGATCCCGGGACCGCAGTGGCGGCGGTCCAGACCTATGCGAACTATCTCACACTGGACGGGGATGCACTCGCTCGCCAAATGGCGGCACTGTGGCCGTCGGCTCCACTGGAGCCGGAACCTGCGACCTGGGGCCGACCGGCCATGGCCTCGACCGGGGTGGTGACCTCGGTGACCGGCGCTCCCGAGCACTTGCGCGCCTTCACCCAGACCGGCCAGATCACCAGGGTCGGCGGGGGAGGGGCGGTGGCCCAGTTCGGCACTGGCCCGACGGGCTACCCGGTGAGCACCGGTCCACCGACCAGCACGTTATCGGTCATCCCTCGCGAGGAGATACGCGAGTCGAAGCGTGCCCAGCGACGGGCCAGGCGTCGCCAGCGGGCTCACTGGTCCCTCAAGCTGGCCACCTGGCTGGCAGCGCTCCTCGCCGCCGCCGTCGTCGCCGGGCTCGTCGTGGAGCATCGCGATCCTCGGTGGTTCCAACAGCATCACCTGCTGCGTATCACCGGGCCCGGTGGTTCGGCAGTGCCACCATCGGCCGTGCCGAGAGCATCGCACGTTGCCACCCATCCGGCGGCTGTGGTGGTTCCGACCGGCGCCACCGGTCAGACCACGTCCGCGTCCTACTCGGTCGCCGCCCAGCACTTCACCGTCCGGGTGGTCACGGCGGCGCCGTGCTGGTTGCAGGTCAGCAGTCCTGCATCAATCCACCCGATTTTCGAAGGCGTGTTGCCCAGCGGTGCCACTTCCTCCTACCCCGCCTCTCACTCGATCACCGTGCAGGTGGGCGCATCGGCCGTGAAAGTGGCCGTTCTGGTCAAGGGGAAACGGGTCTTCTCCACCACCCCGTCGGTCGCCCCGTTCACGTACAACTTTACGTCCGCCGCTTCGGCCTAGCGGGGCCGCTCAGCCACCACCGCTCAGCCACCACCGTTCAGCCACGGGGCCGAGCTTGTTACGTTTCGCCATTGATGTAACATCGCAGCCCGGACGGGAGAGTGTCCCAGTCCGGATGGGGGATTCGGGATGCGTGGGCACGGGGGATCGACGGTACGGCGGGCCGGGCGGCGTCCGATTTCAGCGAGCCGGGCTCGACAGCTCGCAGTACTGGTCCTCGGTGTCCTCGCCATGGCATCCATGCTGACTGCGTGCGCAAGTGCGTCGTCATCGGTCCCGACGGTCCCGGCGGCCACCACCAGGGCGACGTTCACCGGACATGGCTCCCTCGATCAGGCCTACGTGCTCGGCGCCAGGCCGGGGACGGCGTTGGTGCTGGTCAACGCCTCCGGCCATGCGGTCGGCCACGGTGTGGCCAGCCGGCTCGGCAGCCTCATCGTGCGGAACGTGGTCCCCGGACCGGGCTACACCTTCCGGTCGATCTCGGGCCACCGGGTGGCGGCGACCGGCACCTTCACCGTCCTCTCCACGTCCGATACGCCGCCGGAGAGCTTCTACGCCGACCAGCACCTGCACGCGGGTCTCAACTACATCACCATGCGTGACGGGGTGAAGTTGGCGGCGACCGTCCGCCTCCCGCCGGGTAAGACCCTGGCCGACGGCCCGTTCCCCACCGTCATCGAGGAGTCCGGCTACGCCATCGCCGGTCCTCACAGCCTCCTCGACGCGGTGCTCCACCGCAACGGTGAGACGCTGTCGGACCCGCTGTTGCCGTCCACCGCCACCGCAGTGGGATCGGTGGTGGCACCACTCCTGGGGTTCGTCACGGTCAGCCTCCAGATGCGCGGGACCGGCTGCTCCGGCGGAGCCTTCAACCTGTTCGGGCTCACCACCACCTACGACGGGTACGACTCGGTGCAGATCGTGGCCTCGCAACCGTGGGTGAAGAACCACAAGGTGGGGATGGTGGGGATCTCCTTCTCGGGAATTTCGCAGATGTTCGTGGCCGGAACCCGTCCCCCGGGCCTGGCGGCCATCGCACCGATGAGCCTGACCAACGATCTCTATGCCACCGGGTTCCCCGGGGGAATCTTCAACAGTGGGTTCGCCGGGAGCTGGGTCGCGGCGCGGATCGTCGATGCCGAGGCCGCTCCCCAGGGCGGCGAACGCTATGCCAAGGTGCTGATCGCCCAGGGTGACCGGCAGTGCCTGGCCAACCAGGCGCTCCATGTGGAGACCCAGAACCTGGCCACGATCCTGGCGACCAACACCCACCGGACCCCGTCGCTCTACGACGCCCGCTCCCCGACCACCTGGGCGCGCAAGACCACCGTGCCCGTCTTCCTCTCAGGCGCCTTCCAGGACGAGCAGACCGGGGGCCAGTGGCCGGCCATCATCGGGGCGCTCTCCCACGATCCCCACGTATGGGCGACGATCGTGAACGGGACCCACGTCGACTCCCTCGGACCCGGCACCATCACCCGGTGGGTCGAGTTCCTCGACCTGTTCGTGGCCGACGAGGTCCCGCAGGCCTCGCCGATCCTGCCGGCCCTGGCGGGAGCGCTCTACCAGCAGCTCGCCGACGCGCCCGCCGGCCCGGTGGCACCGCTGCGGTACACCAACGAGCCGACGGTCGCCGCCGCACGCGCCGCCTTCGAACGCCAGGCGCGGGTGCGGGTCCTGTTCGACAACGGGGGCGGCAGTGCGGGGCCAGGGGCCATGCAGCCCGTCTGGCACGCCGACTTCAGCGCGTGGCCGCCTGCCCAGGCGAAACCGACCACGCTGCACCTCGGGGCACGAGGGAGCCTGACCGGAGCCACCCCGGTGTCGTCGACCGTCTCGTTCAAGCCCAACCCGGCGGCCCGGCCTGCCACCGACCTGCCGACAGGGAATCCCTGGTCGGCCCTGCCCCCGTTCGACTGGACCCCCGTGACCGGATCCGACGGTCTCGGGTTCATCTCGTCACCGTTGACCCACGACCTGACCGTGGTCGGACCGGCCAGTCTCGACCTGTGGGTCAAGAGCACCGCGGCCGACACCGACCTACAGGCGACGATCTCCGAGGTGCGCCCCGACGGCAGAGAGCTGTTCATGAACACCGGTGTCCTGCGCGCCAGCGACCGGGCACTCAATGTCGCCGCCTCCACTGCGACCGCTCCGGTGCCGACCTACCTGGCGTCCGCGGCGCGGCCCCTTCCGAAGGGCCGGTTCACCGAGGTCCGGATCCCGATCCTGCCGTTCGCCTACTCGTTCCGGACAGGTTCACGCATCCGGGTCACCATCACCGCCCCGGGGGGCGATCGTCCGGTGTGGTCCTTCGACACGTTCCAGACCCATGGCCTGGTGACCGACACGGTCGGCCTCGGGGGAGCGCACCCCTCGGCCCTGGTGCTCTCGGTCGTCCCCGGGCTCAACCCCCCGGATGCGCAGCCCGCCTGCCCGTCCCTGCGGGGACAGCCGTGCCGGACCTACGTACCTGCGGCGAACGGCGGGTGACGACGGCGGGTGCCGACCCGGTCGCGGCGCACCGTCCTGTCGTAGCCCCCATGCCAGAGGAGTCGAGCCCTTCGACCGAGGAGCCGGCACCCGGCACCCGTGAACGGTTGCTGCGGTGTGCGGCCGAGGTGCTGGCCCGGGACGGGATCGGCAGCTCGATGGAGTCGATCGCCAACCGGGCCGGGGTCACCCGGATGACCGTCTACCGCCAGCTCGGCACGCGGGAGCAGATGCTGATCGCCGTGCTCGTCCACGAGGCCGGCCAGGTGGCGTCGCGCCTTGCTGCGCTGCTCGACGACCACAGTCGGCCGTTCCCCGAACGTCTGGTGGACGCGGTGGTCGCCGCGGTGACCGCGGTCCGGTCGTCGCCGGTGCTGACCCTGTTCGTCGAACGGGTGACCCCGACCCAGGTGGAGGAGCTCGATCGTGGGGCGATGTTCCTCTCGGGTGTCTGGGAGTTCCTGTTGCCGTACTTCGAGGAGCCGGCCGTGGAGGAGTCCCTCCGTTCCACGCCGGAACGGACGGTGGACTGGACCCTCCGACAGGTGCTGCTGCAGCTGGTGGTGCGAGGGCGGTCGAACCAAGGGGAGGACGAGCTGCGCGACGAGTTGGCGACCTTCTTCGTCCCGTCGATCTTCGTCCCTTCGGTGGTCGGTCCGCTGCCGGCCGCGCCCGTGGGTACGCTCGGATCGTGACCGACACTGCCTGGCCTGCCTCCGACCGTTACGACAACATGACCTACCGGAGGTGTGGCCGGAGTGGGCTGCACCTTCCCGCGATCTCCCTCGGGCTCTGGCACAACTTCGGTGACGACCGGCCGATCGACACCCAGCGGGCCGTCATCCGGCGAGCGTTCGACCTCGGGGTGACCCACTTCGACCTGGCCAACAACTACGGGCCGCCCTACGGGAGCGCTGAACGGAACTTCGGGCGGATCCTCCGCGAGGACTTCCGGTCCCACCGCGACGAGCTGGTCGTGTCCACCAAGGCGGGTTGGGACATGTGGCCCGGTCCCTACGGCGACCTGGGCTCGCGCAAGTACCTCTTGGCCAGCCTCGACCAAAGCCTCGACCGCCTCGGTCTCGACTACGTGGACATCTTCTACCACCACCGGTTCGACCCCGGTACCCCGCTCGAGGAGACGCTCGGGGCCCTGGACACCGCGGTTCGACAGGGCAAGGCCCTCTATGTCGGGATCTCGTCGTACTCGGATGCCCGCACCGCCGAGGCGATCGCCATCCTCGCCCGCCTGGGCACGCCCCTGCTGATCCACCAGCCGTCGTACTCGATGCTCAACCGATGGATCGAGGAACGACTCCTCGACGTGCTCGGGGAGGAAGGTGTGGGCTGCATCGCGTTCTCACCCCTGGCCCAAGGGCTCCTGACCGACCGCTATCTCGACGGGATCCCCGACGGATCCCGGGCGTCGAAGGGCACGTCGCTGCCCACCGACATGCTGAACGATCGGAACCTCGGTCATGTGCGGGCACTCCGGGAGCTGGCCGGGCGCAGGGGCCAGACGGTGGCCCAGCTCGCCATCGCGTGGGCACTGCGGGACCCGCGGGTGACCTCGGTCGTGCTCGGAGCGAGCAGCGTCGGCCAGCTCGAGGAGAACCTGGCCTCGCTGGCCAACCTCGGGTTCACCGCAGAGGAGCTGGCGGAGATCGATCGGCACGCGCTCGACGGAAGCATCGATCTGTGGAGGGGGCCCGCAACCAGCTGAAGCCCTGCTACCGACGGCAGCGCTGCCGCCACCGCCGTGAGTCGGCGTGGCGGATCCCCCCGGCGGGGTGCCCCGGCGGGGTCGTCAGCGGTCGTGCCCCGGAGGGTGCGGTGCACCGGTCGCCGAATCACAGTGGCAACGCTGAGAAGGCGGAACGTGGCCCAATGCCTGTTCGATGTGGTCCCCACAGCCTTCCCAGGTGGGACGGCCGCACTGGTGGCACTGCACCTCCCTGCACATGCCCCGAAGGGTACCAGTCGGGTGTCTACGGGGCCGGGCGCGGCAGGGGCGGCGATCACCGGCAGGTAGGATCGCTCCGGAGAACCTGATGGACCAGATCGGCAAGTACATGCGTCCGACAGGCGCCACCCTGGGGCGACGACGATGAGCACCCCCGAGCCCGGCAGTGTCGGGGACGGGTTCGCCAGGGAAGGCCCGGATCACACCGACCGTCTCGAGTCTCGCCAGGCGGCACGGCGGCGGACCTTCGCCATCATCAGCCATCCCGACGCAGGGAAGACCACGCTGACCGAGAAGTTCCTGCTCTTCGCCGGTGCGGTCCAGCAGGCCGGTGCAGTGACCGCCCGGGCCGGCCGCCGGACGACGACCTCCGACTGGATGGAGCTCGAGAAGCAGCGCGGCATCTCCGTCAGCTCCACCGTGGTCCAGTTCGGCTACCGCGACCACACCGTCAACCTGCTCGACACCCCCGGTCACCGTGACTTCTCCGAGGACACCTACCGGGTGCTCGCTGCCGCCGACGCGGCCGTCATGGTGCTCGACGTGGCCAAGGGGGTCGAGCCCCAGACGCTCAAGCTGTTCGAGGTCTGCCGATCCCGGAGGCTCCCCGTCCTGACCTTCCTCAACAAGTGCGACCGCGCCGGTCGCGAGCCACTCGAGCTCCTCGACGAGATCGAGCAGAAGATCGGTCTGGCACCGGCGCCCGTCACCTGGCCGGTGGGGGAGCCCGGAGACTTCCGGGGGGTGATCGACCGGCGAGACGGCAGCTTCGTACGGTTCACCCGGACCGCCCACGGTGCGACCGTGACCGCCGAGGATCGCATCGGCGGCGACGAGGCGACGCTCCTCCACGGCACCGCCTGGGACCGGGCGGTCGAGGACTGCGCCCTCTTCGACGCGGTGGGGGCGGATGTCGACGCCAAATCGTTCCTCGCCGGGGAGACCACGCCGCTGTTCGTGGGCTCGGCGCTGACCAACTTCGGGGTCCGCCACCTCCTCGATGCGGTGATCGACCTGGCTCCGGCACCGGTTCCCCGTGTCGACGTCGACGGGACGCCCCGACCTCTGGACGCCGGCTTCTCGGGGTTCGTCTTCAAGATCCAAGCCAACATGAACCCGTCGCACCGCGATCACGTGGCGTTCGTGCGGGTCTGCTCCGGTCACTTCGAGCGAGGGATGACCCTGGTGCACGGGCCTACCGGCCGACCGTTCACCACCAAGTACGCCACGTCGCTGTTCGGGGCGGAACGGCTCACGGTCGACGACGCCTGGCCCGGCGATGTCATCGGATTGGTGAACGCGTCCAACCTGCGTATCGGGGACACCCTCCATGACGGCGAACCGGTGGTCTTCCCCGCGATCCCGATGTTCGCGCCCGAACTGATCGCCGTGGCCCGGCCGAAGGATGTCTCGCGGCACAAGCAGTTCCGTAAGGGCCTCGACCAGCTGGCAGCCGAGGGAGTGGTCCAGGTGCTCCATCGCCACGGGGGAGACCCCACCCCGATCCTCGCCGCCGTCGGCGCCATGCAGTTCGAGGTGCTCGTCCACCGGCTCGAGCACGAGTTCGGCGCCCCGGTCGATCTCGATCCCCCGTCCTCGCGCGCCGTGCGCCGCACCGACCCCGACACCGCTGCCTCGCTGTCGGGAACACCCGGAGTCGAGATCCTCGAGCGCGCCGACGGTACCCTGCTGGCCCTCTTCGCCAATCCCTACCGGCTCGACCGCATCGTGATGGACCATCCCGAATGGACGCTCGATCCGATCGTCACCACCGGGGCCTGACCGGGATCCGTCCCCTCGGCCGGTCCGAGCCGCCGCTCGCCCTTCCTTGCGAGGGAGCGGTTGCTCACAAGGAGCCGGAGGCCGAGGTCCACACCAGCACGTCGGCCTGGAGCACCGGGGCGACCCCGGAGGCCCAGGTGAGGAACTGCTCGGCCCCTGGCGCGTCGGGCACGCCGACCATGCTGGCGACCAAGGTGCGGACCTGCCAGGCCTTCCATTGGGTGCGTAATGCCGAACGGAGCGCCGGGGTCTCCGGTGGTGGGCCGCTGGTGAACATCTGGCTGAACACTCGGGCCGTCAGGGTGGAGCGCACGTAGGGGAGTGCCGGGTTGTCGGCGATGGTGCCGTGTCGACCGGGGACGAGGAAGTAGCCGCCCGGCATCTTGAAGCGGAGTCCGGCCGCGACCTGCCAGAGGACGCCACTGGGAAGGGCCACGGTGGGGTAGGGGAAGACCAGGGCCACGCTGTCGACCGGGATCTGGCGCACGTGCGGAGAGGTGAAGTAGGCCGGCGTCCCGACCGGTCCGACGACGTTGATCGGCACCGCCGGGATCAGCGGCAACAGAGCCAGCACGGCGACGACCGCGGGTACGCCGTAGGAGCCGATCCAGCGACGACCGAGGATCGGAGCGCGTGAGCGTTCCGCCCGACCGTGGTGGAGGCGTTCGAGCACGGCGGCGAGGACGAGCGACCCGAACAGTGTGGTGTAGAGCGCGTAGCGCGAGGGGACCGTGTTCGAGAGGAGGGGAAGGTGGACGAAGAGTCCTTCCGGCAGAGGGATCCCGGTGGCCGTCACCGACGGGCGCCCGTCGATCACGAGCGCTGCGCCGAGGGAGAGGACGAAGGCGGCCACCGCGGCCACCGCGGCCACCTTGACCACGGTCGACCTGCGCCACAACAGGAGCACGCCGGCGACGAGGACCACCATGAGGGTGATCCCGAGATAGGAGCCGTTCTCGGTAGTGCTGTTGGCGAACTCGCCGGCGCGTTGCGCCAGGGCCGCCGGAGCGATCCACTGATGGATCGTCGGCACGACCGGACCGAGGAGATCGGCTCGGTAGGCCTGGGGAACGACCTGGATCGGGCCGCGGATCGAACCGGGGCCCCGCAGGGTGAACCACGCCGGATAGCCGAGCAGCACCACCATCGTCCCCGCTGCCCACCCGGCACCGAGGAGGGTGTCCCGTCCGGGCGCCCTCGTCGATCGGTGACCGGCGAGGGCCGCGGTCGCCACGGCGACGACACCGATCACCAGGGTCGAGACCAGCACCTCACTCGACACGAAGAACTGAGCGGCGATGAGCACGCCGAGCAGTACCCCCCAGCGCCTCGGGTCCCGGCGGGTCCCGTCGCGGCGCCCGCAGATCAGCTCGTAGCCACACAGGTAGATCAACGGCGGCAGAGCCACGAACACGAGGTTGAGATGGCCGGACTGGCCGATCATGTACGGCGAGAAACCGTAGAGGAGTCCGGAGGCGAAGGCAGCCGGCCTCCAGGCGACCAGGCGGTGCGCCAGTAGGTATCCCGTGGTAGCCGATGCGGCCAGTGCCAGCGTGGACCACACGTTGTAGGTGGCGATCGCACCCCAGGCCCAGGTGATCGGGGCACCGACGAGTCCGAGGAGCGGAACGCTGGTGTTGGTCAGCAGGTTCACCCCGAAGGGATAGTTGACCCAGTCGCT
>DAHXOD010000035.1 GCA_027365055.1 bacterium | reverse complement strand
GGGGCGGATGCATCGTCGCTGCCTGGCGGGTCTCTCCGCACCGGAGAGGAGGACGGGTCCACGCCGCCGATCGCCATCCTCACCGGCGAGTACGGCGCCCGGGTCCTGGCCCCGCTGATCGCTACCCTCGACCGCGACGACATCCGGGTCGTCGCGGTCCCCAATACCTTCTTCGGGGGGAACATCGCCGTGTCCGGCCTGATGACCGGAGGTGATGTCGGCCGGGCGCTCGCCGCCCAGCCGGTGGGCCACCGCTACCTCCTGCCTGATGCCTGCCTGTCGGAGGGCCGGTTCCTCGACGATGTCAGCGTGTCGGATCTCGATCGGCCGGTGGAAGTGGTGGCCACCGACGGGCTGTCACTGCGACGGGTGCTCGACGGCGCCCGACCGGCCCGTAACCCGGTGGTGGTCTCGACCCCGGGTGGTGACATGGTGGGTGGCCGCGGATCCGCACTGGCTCCGCCACGCGTGCCCGTCACCATCGGTGGTCCCCGGTGACCGCGTCCGCCAGCCAATCCACGACCCGCAGCCAGCCGTTGGTGGTGATCGCCGGACGTCCCAACGTGGGGAAGTCCACCCTGGTCAACCGGATCGTCGGGCGCCGCGCCGCGGTGGTAGAGGAGCGCCCAGGCGTCACCCGCGACCGCAAGGAGCTCGACGCCGAGTGGTGCGGTCGGTCGTTCACCGTGGTGGACACCGGCGGCTGGTTGATGACCGACGATGTGCTCGATGCCCAGGTGAGCGCCCAAGCGGAGCGGGCGGTGGCCGAGGCCGACCTGGTGCTGCTGGTGGTGGACGGCACGGTCGGCTTGCTCGACGAGGACGTGGCCTTCGCCCGTCTGCTGAGGCGATCGGGGCGCCCGGTCCGGGTCGTGGTCAACAAGGTGGACTCCTCCCAACGCGAGTCCGATGCGTGGGCTGCGGTGTCGCTGGGGCTGGGTGACCCGTGGGCAGTGAGCGCGCTGCATGGTCGAGGTACGGGCGACCTGCTCGACGAAGTGCTGCGGGTGCTCCCCGATGCTGCGCCCGAAGGAGCGGATCCATCGGCGAGCGACGATGTCGACGACGGCACGCCGGGGGTGCCGCGGGTGGCACTCATCGGGCGACCGAATGTCGGCAAGTCCACGCTGTTCAACCGGCTGGTCGGGGACGAGCGATCGGTCACCCACGACGCGCCGGGTACCACCAGGGACTCGGTGGACACCGTGGTGGAGACCGCCGAGGGCACCATCTGCTTCGTCGACACGGCAGGTATGCGTCGCAAGTCGCGTACCGAGCGGGGAACCGAGTACTTCTCCGTCCTGCGGGCGCTCGAAGCGCTCGACCGGGCGGACATCGCCCTCCTGGTGATCGACGCCACAGCCGGCGTCACCCATCAGGACCAGCGCCTGGCCGAGCGGGTCGGTGCAGCCGGCTGCCCGACCGTGGTGGTCTTGAACAAGTGGGAGCTGATCCCGACCGAGGATCGTCCGGGCATCCTCGACGACATCGGTGATCGCCTGGCGTTCCTGGGCGAGGCGCCGGTCCTGAAGATCAGCGCCCAGTCGGGCCTCGGCGTCCACCGGGTGCTCCCCGCGGTGGCGGAGGCGGAGGCTGCGTACCACTCCCGCATCCCGACCGGCGAGCTCAACCGGGCGATGAAGTCCATCCAGATGGCCCACCCGCCAGTCGGGGCCCGCATCCAATATGCCGTGCAGGGCGCGAACGATCCGCCGACGTTCACCCTGTTCACCAACGGTCGGTTGCAACCCACCTATCTGCGCTACGTCGAGCGGGGTCTCCGGGAACGGTTCGAACTGGGACCGACCCCGATCAAGCTGCGGGTCCGGGCCAAGGGACCCAACGGGGGCGGAGGTCGCCGGAGGTGAGCCGTGCCCTGGTGTGAGCAGTGCGACGAGCGCCTCGAACCGGAGCAGCTGACCGACGACGGCACGTGCCCGACGTGCGGGCAACCGCCCCTCGAGCACCGAACGTCACCCTGGTATTTCAAATTCATGCTGGTGGCGACGGTGATCTATCTGGGGTACCGGACCTTCCAGGGGGTGACCTGGCTGGTGCACCACGCGTGAACGCCAGCCTCGGCGACCGACAGGGGGCCCGGGGTGGCCACCCCGGAGGCGGCCGGACCCCGGGTGGCCGGACCTGCCAGACGGAAGCGCGGCAGTACGAGAACCGTGTCCCCCGGTCACCTGTGCTCGGTGGGGTGGTGAGCGGGGTAGCATCGTGGCCCGCCGCCGGATTCGTTCGCGCATCGGGTGTACGGGCTGTGGCGCAGCTTGGTTAGCGCGCTTGACTGGGGGTCAAGAGGTCCCGGGTTCAAATCCCGGCAGCCCGACCACGAAGGGGCAGGTCAGGGCCGGTTTCTGGAAACGGGGACCGGCCCTTCTGCTGCCGATGTCAACCGCTTGTCAATGGAAGTTCGGTGATGTCAACGTGGAGCGGACGAAGGCCAGGGGGTCGGCTGACCTCCACGACGCCCGAGCCGCCAACAGGCCGTGACCGCACTGGTGGCGGTCGGTTGGGCGGTCGGACCACCCGCGGACCCTGAAGGCTGGAGGGCCGACGTACGAGCCGGCCGCACGCCAAGCTGGGAAGCGGGTGAGGACAGGCACCGCACGTGTCGAAGGTGGGGACACCCGACCGTGGGCCTGCGGAGTTGACGACTACGAGGTGCTCAGCACTGCCATGGGTGGGCTCAGCCTCAAGGGCCCGGGGGCCATCCTCGTGGCGACGGAGGCCCAGGGGTCTATGAACCCAGGAGGCTCGCCGATAGAGCTGCTCCCGCTTCCGCCGCCATCCCCGGCACGATCGCATCGAGAAGCCTCTCAGGAGGGTGGACCACTATCGACTGGCGGCGGGGTGGCGAACCCGCCTTCGTGAACGCTACCGAGTCTGGCTCATCACCTGGCGAGGGTCGAGCGCGACCGCCGCCCGCAGCCGCTTCGGAGGCGTTCAAGGCCGATCGGGGCAGATCATGCTGTTGGTATTGCCGGTGCTCGCGGCCTCGCACGATGGTGCGTCCACGACCCAGCGGGCCTTGGGATCCTGCTTGGCTCTGTACATTGCCTCGTCAGCACGCCCAAGGAGTTCGTCGGGCTCTGTGGTGGACGACCGGGAGATGGCCACACCGATGCTGGCGTCGATCTTCAGACCCTGGGCTGGCGGAGGCAGGGCATCAATAGCGGCGAGGATGCGTTCGGCGACCGCCAATACCTCTTTGGTCGTGGTCGTCTCCTCGCAAACCACCACGAACTCGTCTCCGCCGAGCCGGGCGACGGTATCGGTGGGTCTGACGACCTGGCGGAGGGCATCCGCCACGGCGACGAGCTGCTCGTCACCTGCTGCATGCCCGAGGCTGTCGTTCACCTCCTTGAAGTGGTCGAGGTCCAGGAACAGCACCGCCACCTGCCCGGACTGCCGTTCGAGGTGGAGAAGCCCCCAGGCGAGCCGATCGGTGAGCAGTGTGCGGTTGGGGAGCCCGGTCAAGCTGTCGACGCGGGCCATGCGCCGCAGCGCCAGGCCACTGCTCACGAGCCGAGCTTGGTAGTGCAAGAGCGCGAGCTCGTCCTCGGAGAACTCCCGGGGTGCGTCGGCGAACATGGCCAGGCTGCCGAGCACCACCCCCTCGTCGACGACGGGCACGCCGGCATACGCCCCGACGGAACCGGCCCGGACGAGAGGATTGTCCCCGTAGACGGGATGAGCGGTCGCATCGGAGACGACGAGCGGCTTACCGCTATCGACCACTTCGGCACAGAAGGACAACGTATCGGGCACCGTGCTACAGGGTTCACCCACGCCGATCTCCGCCACGTAGGTCTGGAGGCCGGGCGTGACCAGGTTGACCACGACGATCGGCGCACCGGTAGCGATATGGAGGCTCGAGACGACCGCGTCCAGTGCGGTGTCCCTCAGGTGACCTGCCAGATGCGCCTCGGCCACCGCCCGGAGCCGCCGGGGGTCCGATACCCCGGTGACCAGCGGCGCGGCCTCCTCGGGTGCGTTCGGCAGAACTCCTCTTTCGCGCAGCTGGATTGACGAAGCTCGCTCTTCTCGGCGCACATAAACCTCTCAGTCACTTTATGTGGTCCACTGGCTCCGCCCGCTCCGCCCAGGCTAGCGGTCGCTCTGGGATATCGATCGGCGGGGCAGCGGACACGAGCGCAGCGTCCCGCCTACCCTTACTCCGGCCGTCGACGGCACTGCCAGGGACTCCGTGAACCTGTTGTTCCCTGAAGTCAGCCACCGCAAACATGTGGCTCTCCTGACTGATCCGTGGGTCGATCACGCAGCCTCCTTGTGACCCGGTAGTGGTGGGCAGTAGCCACCCCGGTCGAGCAGGCAGAGCGAGATCAGGTTGTCGGGGCTCCTCCGGCATGTAACCGAAGCGTCGGCGCTGGCTGGCTCCGACCGGCGCTCCGTTCCACCGGACCGAACCGGCGTCGAGGTCGGTCAGCCCGAAGATGGCCCGCATCGTCGTGGTCTTGCCGGCTCCGTTCGGGCCGAGGAAGCCCACGACCTCGCCCGAAGGGACCGAGAAGCTCAGATCGTCGAGGGCGGTCACCGGGCCGAAGCGACGGCTCAGTCCGTCGAACTCCAGCACTCCGGGCACATGCTGACATTAGGTGCACGCGGTCGGGCGTGCTGTGGCTGACTGACACGCCGGATGGTGGGGCCTCAGCGCGACTCCACGACAGGGCAATCACCACGCCACTAAGCCTCAGCCATCGGAGCCGTCGTAGAGCGCCCAAGCAAGCGGTGCGTTACCTCACAGGGGTGGTACTGCAACCGAACCCCTGATGGACCGACGGAGTCACCCGCTCGAGCTGATCCCGAAGGTGACCTGGCAGCCTTGGACGGTGGCGACTGATCAGCTGGTCCATGGTGTCCGTCTACCTCCGTCGAAACCAGGGTGACCCACGACGTCGGGCAGGTGGGGGATAGTCGTCGTGGTCACGCGCCCCGTCGACATCCCCGACGGACCATCGGTGGTGGTGGTGATCAATCCCGACGAACTGGTCCGAGCCACGCAGGCCCGATGGCCCAGGATGCAGACACCCCACCGCGTCGGGAGCGGGCGGCCGACCGAAGTCGACATGCCACTGTGGCCGGCACGACGGGCGGAACGGCCGACCGGTCGTCGCACGCATCTCCCGAGCCCGCGCTCAACACGACCCGGTCCCCGTTCAGACCGCCGAGTCATCCCGGCACCGAACGCTGGATGTCACGTCTCCCACCAGTCGTGCCGTGGACGGCGAGCCCGGCCACCAGGTAGCCGTGTTGCCCGCAAGGGCGTGTGCGGACGCACCGACGACGTGGCGCGCAACCGACGGCAGAGGCAGCAGGCCCCCCACTCCGGCCGGCACCGCCCTGGGGTAGACAGGGGGCATGGAACTCCGGATCTTCGTCGAGCCCCAGATGGGGGCCAGCTACGACCAGCAGGTTCGCGTGGCCCGCGCCGCCGAACGACTGGGGTTCGACGCGTTCTTCCGAAGTGACCACTACCTGACCATGGGCGGGGACGGCCTGCCGGGCCCGACCGACGCCTGGATCACCCTGGCCGGCATCGCCCGCGAGACGGAGCGGATCCGGTTGGGAACCTTGGTCACATCGGCCACGTTCCGCCTGCCCGGGCAACTCGCCATCGCGGTTGCCGAGGTCGACGCCATGTCCCATGGACGGGTGGAGCTCGGGCTCGGCGCCGGCTGGTTCGAGGCCGAGCACACCGCCTACGGCATCCCGTTTCCTCCGCTGGGGGAGCGCTTCGAGCGACTCGGAGAACAGCTGGCAGTCATCACCGGGCTCTGGTCGACCCCCGACGGACAACCGTTCTCCTACCAGGGAGACCATTACCAGCTCGCCGACAGCCCCGCGCTCCCCAAGCCGGTGCAGCGCCCCGGGCCACCGGTGATCGTGGGAGGCGGGGGCCGGTCCCGGACTCCGCGCCTGGCCGCCACCTACGCCTCCGAGTTCAACATGCCGTTCTCGCTGCTGGCGGACACGGTGGCCCAGTTCGAACGCGTCCGCGCCGCGTGCGCTTCCGTCGGGCGCGATCCCGCCGAGCTGACCTACTCGGCCGCCCAGGTGGTTTGCTGCGGTCGCAACCGAGCCGAGGTTGACCGTCGCGCCGCCGCCATCGGTCGATCCGTCGACAACCTGAGCGAGCACGGCCTCTGCGGCACTCCCGACGAGGTGGTCGCCAAACTCGCCACCTATGCGGCGGCGGGCACCGAGCGCCTCTACCTCCAGTTCCTCACCCTCGACGATCTCGACCATCTCGAGCTGCTCGGGGAGGAGGTGCTGCCCCACGCGGCCGACCTGTCCTGATCGGCCCTTCGTCAAGCCGAAGGACCAGTCGGATCAGATGGAGAAGTCCTCGCCCCGCCAGATACCAGCAGCCGACGGCCGGATGCTGTCGCTGCCTCCCTCGGCGCCCACCATCCGCTCGAGATGGTCGACCCGCCGTTGGAGCGCCCCCAAACTGACGCCCACCAGGTCAGGAAGCGCAGCGTCGTCCACATCGACGGCAGTGACTGCCGACCGAGGACGGCTCCGAGCAATGACTTGGCCGGGGACGCCGACCACGACCGCGTTCGGAGGCACATCGCGGATCACGACCGCGTTGGCTCCGATCCGGCTGTCGTGGCCGATATGGACCGGCCCCAGCACCTTGGCACCCGCGCCGATCGTGACCCGGTCCTCCACCGTCGGATGACGCTTGCCGCGCTCGAGACTGGTTCCGCCGAGGGTCACCCCCTGGTAGATCGTCACGTCGTCCCCGACCACGGTGGTCTGGCCGATGACCACCGCAGTGGCATGGTCGATGAACAGCCGTCGGCCGAGCACCGCACCAGGATGGATGTCGACCCCCGTGAGGGATCGCACGAGCGACGACAGCATCCTTCCGGCCAGCTTGTGCCGGCGGCGCCAAAGAGCGCTGCTCAACCGGTGGCCCCACACCGCATGGAGCCCCGGATAGCAGAGCACGATCTCCACCCCACTGCGAGCGGCGGGGTCCCGCTGGCTGACCGCGGCGATGTCCTCGCGCAGGGTGGCGAGCACGCTCAGTCGCCAAGCCCCTCGAAGAGAGCGGTGCTCAGGTAGCGCTCACCGAAGGAGGGGATCACCACGACGATGAGCCGTCCGGCGTTCTCGGGGCGCTTGGCCACTTGGAGCGCAGCGCACACCGCGGTACCCGAGGAGATGCCCACCAGCAGGCCCTCCTCCTTCGCCATCCGGTGGGCCATGGCGAAGGACTCGTCGTTGCCGACCGTGACCACCTCGTCGATCAGGTCCACATCGAGGACCCCCGGCACGAACCCCGCCCCGATTCCCTGGAGGGGATGCGGCCCTTTGGTCCCTCCCGACAGGACCGGAGAAGCTGCCGGCTCGACCGCGATCACCTGGACCGAGGGCTTCCTCTCCTTCAGCACCTGACCGACACCGGTGACCGTGCCTCCCGTACCCACGCCGGCGACGAGCACGTCCACCCGGCCCTCGGTGTCGTTCCAGATCTCCTCGGCCGTGGTGGCACGATGGATCGCCGGGTTGGCCGGGTTCTCGAACTGCTGGGGCATGAAGAACGTCCCGTCGCCCTTGGCGATCTCCTCGGCCTTGGCGATCGCGCCGCCCATCCCATCGGGTCCCGGGGTGAGCACCAGCTCGGCCCCGTAGCCTCGGAGCAGCATCCTGCGCTCACGGCTCATCGACTCCGGCATGGTGAAGATGCACCGGTAGCCCCTGGCCGCGCAGACCATGGCAAGGGCGATCCCGGTGTTGCCGCTGGTCGGCTCGACCACCACGGTGTCCGGCGTCAACAGACCGGCGCGCTCAGCGGCATCGATCATCGCCACCGCGATCCGGTCCTTTACGCTCCCCGCCGGATTGAAGAATTCGAGCTTCGCCACGACCTCGGCACCGGCCCCCTCGGTCACCCGGCGGAGGCGGACCAGCGGGGTGTGCCCGATGAGTTGCGTAATGTCGTCCGCTATTGGCATGTCAGGACCCTCTCGATCGTGGTTGCGTCGCCGGATCGGCGATGGTGATACCTGACCCAATCTATCGAGATTGCGGGCGAGCGCACCCGATCGACCCCAGCGACCAGCAATCCGGCCCCGCCACCCGCCGGAAACTCCCGCTAGGGTCGACGCCGTGCCCATCTATCAGCTGGGGGACCGGGTCCCCGATCTCCACCCGGACGCGTTCATCCATCCGGATGCCGTGATCATCGGCGACGTCACCATTGGCCCGGAATCGACCGTGTGGCCGGGAGCGGTTCTGCGAGGCGACTACGGGACCATCACCGTCGGGGAACGTTCCTCCGTGCAGGATGGCACCGTGATCCATGCCGGTCCTGGCTTCCCGACCGTGGTCGGACACGGCTGCGTCATCGGTCACCTCGCTCACCTCGAAGGCTGCACGATGGCAGACGACTCGTTGGTCGGCTCGGGTTCGGTGGTCCTGCATCACGCGGTGATCGGCAGTGGCGCCACCGTCGGGGCGAATGCGGTGGTGCCCAACCGGATGGTGGTCCCCGAAGGAGCACTGGCCATCGGGGTCCCCGCGGTGATCCGGGAGGGGAAGTCGAGCGTGGAGCTGATCCGGCTGTCGGCAGACGAGTACGTGGCCAACGGGCACCGGTTCAAAGAGCTCCAGGTACGGATCGACTGAGCGTTGCGCTGACCACTCGGGGTCGATCGGCAACTCGCAGGTTCAGGTCGACTGGCCTACGGAGTGTGGACGATGGTGCCATCCGCCCGTATCACGTACCAGCGTCCTCCCAGGTTGGTGAGCGCCTGGCCGGTGGCCTGACCCGGCGCGGTATCCGGAGGCCACGTATACAGGGGCCAACCGTCGTAGGTGATCTGGACCCGGCCGTCAGACCTGGTCGCCGTCCCGAGCAGCTTCACCCGGATGCCGGGCCCGGCGATCGGAGCAGCGACGCCCGTCGGGAGGACGAGCGCCGGCCAGGCTGCTGCGCACAGGCTCACACAGACCGACGGGTGCCCACGGTGATCGGCGGTGAACGTGTAGACGGTGAGCCCTGTGCCGTCCACCAGAACCTGCCCCAAGCCGGAGACCGTCCCCACCGTGATCTCGTCGACCGGGGCGTGGTCGAGCCGGGGCCGGGCCGGTGACCCGGCCGGGCCGTGCGCCCCGGCGCCGGGCGCAGTGGTGCACGCGCTGATCACCACTGCTGCGGCCGCAACGGCACCCACTGCACGTCGGCGACGCTGTGCCCACCGGTGAGTGACGGGTCGGACCCGCTCCTCTTCCGGGTGGCTCCGGAGAGCCTCGGCGGCGGCGATGCTGGTCACGGATCCCGACGGGGCGGCTCGGCCAGGAACGTCACCAGCGCGGGGCTGGGATACGGCCCGACTCCGGGCTTCCAACCGGCGGCGAGCTTCGCCTGAGCGACCCCCCCGTCCGCCCACACATGGCAGGTATTGCGTGCCCAGGGACTGGACTCCCCCGAGAGCAGATCCGTCGCCTCGCCACTGGCGACCCGCTGGGCCCGACGCGACGTCACCGCTTGGACCGCCACCGGCCCGAGGGACCGCGCCAGGTGCTCCAGGTGCGTACAGCCTGCCGGGCCTCCGAAGAGCGCCTGGACCGAACGGGTGTAGCCACGGGCCACCGCCAGCCCGACCAGCTGGCGGAAGGCCGGTTCGATCGCCGGGCACTCGACGTGTGGAAAGGTCCGCATCACCGCGTCCGCCTCGCGGATCACCAGGTCGTCCACCCCGACCGTGACCCGGAGCTCGAGGTCGTGCACCCGTTCCACCACACCCTCGTCAGCGGCCCAGGGTCGGGTGTCCCGGAGGGTCCCGATCACCAACAAGGCATCGGGATCGACGGCAAAGGCGCGGAATTCGATCGCCCGCACGTGCACGGGAACGGGCATGGCCGACGGTGGGGAACCGCCCGGGCTCCCCGGAGGCCGTTCGGTCCCGACCGGGGCAGGGGACTCCATGGTCACGGTCGACCGGGCAGGTCCACGATGTCGTAGGACCAGAGCTCGCTATGCGTGCCGACCGGTGGGGGAGATGGTTCCCCGTCGGCCGACCCGGTGGCGGAGGGGCCGCCGGTCGGGGAGTGACCCCGGTCTCCGCCCCCCGATGCTCCCTGCGGACCACGGTGCCCGTGGGCAAACGCCGGTGACGCGACCCACGCTTCGAACGCTTCGTCGTCGCGCCACCGAGTCACCACCAGCCACGTCGACCGGTCGTCGTTCGGTCGGAACAGTTCGAACCCTTCGAAGCCTTCGGCGTCGTCCACCGCTCCGGCTCGATTGGAGAACCGCTGCGCGAGCTCGTCGCCCGAACCTTCGCGCACGGTGATGGCATTGATCTTCACGACGGTCACGAGACCATCATTGCCTGCGCCGGGCACCCCACCAAATCCGACACCTCACCGGGCGGCTGGCCGGCAGCACCGAGCCGCTGGCCGCGGGCCCGGTGTCATGCTCACACGGAAGTAGTTACGTCGATGTGGTAACCTCAAGTAGTGGTCGATGGTGCGACCAGGTTCACGCTCGAGTTCCGGTTGAGACTGAACCTCAGATCAAGGTGGAGGATCGAGAATGGTTGCGAGTCAGGACCGGTCAAGCGAGGAACGGCCGAGTCCTAGCCGGCCAGCGACCGACGGCGGGTACCGCGGCCCACAGGTCTGCAAAATTGTGGGCATCACCTACCGCCAGCTCGACTACTGGGCCCGTACCGGGCTGCTCCGACCGTCGATCTCCGATGCGAAGGGAAGCGGCACCCAACGGCGCTACTCCTACGGGGACGTGATCGAGCTCAAGGTGATCAAGCGCCTGCTCGATGCCGGGTTGAAGCTTCCGCAGGCTCGGCGGGCAGTGGAGTGCCTCCGCAGTGACCTCGGGGTCGACCTCACGTCCGCCCAACTGGTGCTCGCCGGGTCCCGCTCGGTCCTGGCGCACTCCAACGGCGAAGTCGTGGATCTGTTGGCCGGGGGTCAAGGCGTGTTCAACATTCTTCCCCTGGCGGGAGTGGTCGAAGAAGTGGAAGCTGCCATCGTCGAATTCGATCAGGTGGCGACCGAACCCCGTTCGGAGCGTCACCCGGCTGCCCGCTACCTGGCCGAGGCCGCCGAGCGGTGAGCCCCGTAGGCGGCCCTTGAGCGCCGGCCCGGACACCCACCGACGACCGCCCCGCGCACCGGGGGCGGCGGGCACGCAGTGTCCCCGTTTTGCCCATGACTCGGAGCGCCGCTTTGCCCGGATCCTCGACGTTCACGAGATCGCCTGGGAGTACGAGCCGGTGGAGTTCGCCCTCGAGTGGAACCAGGCCGGTC
This sequence comes from bacterium, assembly GCA_027365055.1. Taxonomy (GTDB): domain Bacteria; phylum Actinomycetota; class Acidimicrobiia; order Acidimicrobiales; family RAAP-2; genus DASZIT01. The sequence continues at coordinate 4,080 of DAHXOD010000035.1, read as the reverse complement.
GGGTGACCGCCGGGTTCCGACCCGACTTCTGGCTGCCGGGTCAACGCCTTTTCGTGGAGCTGACCACCCTCAATCAACGACTCGTCACGAAAAAGAACCGGAAGGTCCGACGGATGGCCGAGCTCTACCCGGAGGTCCGGGTCACCGTGCTCTACCAGCGGGACACCCTGGCGTTGCTCGCCAAGTACGGCCTGGCCGGCGACACCCTGTCGTTGCCGGTCCCTGTCCCGGCTGGGTGATCGCCCGGTTGAGGGCCCAGACCGCCGGGGGAGTGGACCGGCACCCACCGCGCGACCTGTAGCCTCGGCGCCGTGGAGCAGGCCCCGCCCGAGACCCCCGACGCCCGACCGGCCGACGGGGGCAGCCAGGCCCGCCGCACCCCCCTCTTCGACTGCCATCGGGCCCTCGACGCGAGGATGGTCGACTTCGGGGGCTGGGAGATGCCCTTGTCCTACCCAGCGGGCACCCTGGCCGAGCATCGGGCCTGCCGCCGCGAGGCCGTGCTGTTCGACGTGAGCCATCTCGGGACGGTGCGGCTCGAGGGTGCCAGCGCTCTCGCACAGCTCCAGCGATCGCTCTCCAACGACCTGGAGCGCATCGCACCGGGCCGGGCGCAGTACACCCACCTCCTCGACGACACCGACGGGTCCGTGCTCGACGACCTCATCGTCTGGTGGACGGGCGACACGAGCTTCGACGTGATGCCCAACGCCTCCAACACCTCGCGGGTCATCGACGCAATCGGAGGTGTGGACACCACTGCCGCCCGAGCCGTGCTCGCCGTCCAGGGACCGGCTGCCCGGGACCGCCTGGCTGCGGTGACGCCGGGTGCGGCCACAGTCGGGAGGTTCCGGGTCGAGGCGTTCGACTGGCACGGCTCACCGTGCACCGCGGCCGGCACCGGCTACACCGGCGAGGACGGGGTGGAGCTCACGGTCCCGGCCGCCGAGGCGCCGGCGCTGTGGAACGCCATCCTCGCCACCGGCGTGCAACCGGCCGGACTGGGTGCCCGCGACACCCTCCGCCTCGAGGCAGCGTTGCCACTGCACGGTCACGAGCTCGGTCCGGGGATCACCCCGCTCCAGGTCGGGCTCGACTGGGTGGTGGGCTGGGACAAGCCCCGGTTCCGGGGTCGGGCTGCGCTGCTCGCCGAGCGAGCGACGGGTCCCCAGCGCCATCTGGTCGGTCTGGCCACTGACGGGCGCCAGCCGCCTCGGGAAGGATCGTCGGTCCTGATCGACGGGATCGCCGTCGGCCGGGTGACCAGCGGCAACTTCTCACCCGTCCTCGGGCATGGCATCGCGCTCGCCCTGGTCGACGGAGCTACCCCGCCGCCGGCCGGCCAGGAGGTGACCCTCGAACTGCGGGGACGCTTTCTGGCGGCCTCGGTGGTGACCACTCCGTTCGTCCGGACCGGGACCGACCGCACCCGTGTGGCGCGACCGGCCACGGGCACCGCCCCCTGACTCACCGACACCGACACCGACACCGACACCGACACCGAGGAGCATGGCCGTGGGAACCTACATCCCCCATACCGACGAGGAAGTAGCCAGCATGCTGGCGTTCCTGGGATTGTCCTCCGTCGACGAGCTGTTCGCCGCGGTGCCGGCGGCGGTACGCCTGCAGCGGGACCTGGCGCTCGCCGACGGTGCCCCCGAACCGGACGTACTGGCCCGGTTCGGTCAGTACGCGTCCGGTAACCGGGCGAGCAGCGATCACCTGCTGTGCTTCGCCGGAGCGGGCGCCTACGACCATGAGATCCCCGCTGTCACCCGGGCCCTGGCCACCAGGTCGGAGTTCGTGACGTCGTACACGCCCTACCAGCCGGAGGTCGCCCAAGGCGTGCTCCAGGCGATCTTCGAATTCCAGACGTTGGTGGCCCGCCTGAGCGGGCTCCCCGTGGCCAATGCATCCCTCTACGACGGTGCGAGTGCCACGGTCGAGGGTGTCAACCTGGCGGTGGCCGCGTCGGGAAGGAACACCGTCTGGCTGTCGGAAGGGATCCATCCCCACTGGCGGCAGGTGGTCGAGACCTGCGCAGCCGGTACCGGCCACCGGATCCAGACCGTCCGGTTGGTCGGGGGCACCACCCGCTGGCCCGATCGCGATCCTGACCCGGCGGACGGGGGCGGCTCCGGGAGCGAGCCGCCCGGCGCGCTGGTGGTCGGCTATCCCAACTACCTCGGCTGCCTCGAAGACCTGGGCGAGGCTCGCGCGATCTGTGACCGGACCGGCGCCCTCCTGGTGGTGGCGGCGGACCCGGTGTGCGCGGGCATCCTGCGTACCCCGGGGGAGTGGGGGGCAGACGTGGTGGTGGGGGAGGGGCAGCCCTTCGGGACTGCCCTCGGCTTCGGAGGGCCCTACCTCGGCCTGTTCTCGTGTGGGCAGTCACTGGTACGCAGGCTGCCTGGCCGCCTCGTCGGCGAGACCGTCGACATCGACGGGCGCCGTGCTTACGTCTCCACCTTGCGAGCGCGAGAACAGGACATCCGGCGCGAGAAGGCAACGTCCAACGTCTGCACCAACCAGACCTTGATGGCCGTGACCGCGGCGATCCAGCTCGGCTGGCTCGGCACGTCGGGACTGGCCGAGCTCGCGCTGCGCTGCGCCCGGGGCACCCGCTACCTGCGTGACGCGCTGCTCCGCCTCCCCGGCGTGGTTCCGTTCGCCGATGCTCCGGTGGTCCGTGAATTCGCCGTCCGCACTCCCGTGACTGCGGAGGTGCTGGTCGATCGCATGGCGGACGCCGGCTTTCTCGCCGGTGTCGCACTCGACGGGTCGTTCGAGGACGCCGAGGACGCGCTGCTGGTAGCGGTCACCGAGCGCCGGACCCGGAGCGAGATCGACGCCTATGTCTCCGCTTTCGCCAAGGCGGCCGCGTGAGCGCCTTCGACGTGAACCAGACGGCGGTCCCGGCCGCCCCCGGAGGGAGAGCAGCCAGCGCCCCCCTGATGGCCCGTGACTCCGAACCGACGCTGTTCGAGCTGTCGGTCGCCGGAAGGAGCGCGTGGTCGTTCCGGACCACCGGAATCCCCGAACTCGCCGAAGAGGACCTCGTCCCACCGGCCCACCGGCGCACCGCGCCGGTGCCGGTGGCCGACGTGTCCGAGCGCGACCTCGTCGCCCACTTCACCCGGCTGTCGCACCGGCAGTTCTCAGTCGACCTCGGTGCCTACCCGCTGGGGTCGTGCACCATGAAGTACAACCCCAAGGTGTGCGATGCCGTGGCCGCGCTCCCCGGCCTGGCCTCGGTGCACCCGGCGGCTCCCGCGTCCCTCACCCAAGGATGGCTCGAGCTGCTGGTCGACCTCGAAGCCGCGCTCTGCGAGATCACCGGCATGGCGGCGGCGACGTTGCAGCCGGCCGCCGGCGCCGCCGGCGAGCTCACCGGCCTGCTGTTGATGCGGGCCTGGCACGCGGCTCGGGGAGAGACGCGCCACAAGGTGGTGATTCCCGACTCCGCCCACGGGACCAACCCGGCGTCGGTCACGCTCGGTGGGTACGACGTGGTCACCGTGGCCAGCGACGAGCGCGGCTGCGTGGACAGGGAGGGTCTGGCGGCGGTGCTCGACGAGGACGTCGCCGGGATCATGCTCACCAACCCGAACACCCTCGGGCTGTTCGAAGAGGACATCGCCGCCATCGCCGCCTCGGTCCACGAGGTGGGTGGCCTGTTGTACTACGACGGCGCCAACCTGAACGCCATTCTGGGCCTGGTGCGCCCCGGGGACATGGGGTTCGACATCGTCCACATGAACCTCCACAAGACGTTCGCCACCCCGCACGGCGGCGGTGGACCCGGAGCCGGTCCGGTGGCGGTCTCGGAGCGCCTGGTGCCGTTCCTGCCCGGGCCGCGTCCGGTCCGTCTCGACGGGGGAGCCGATGGGGGACCCGCCTACGGGTGGTCGACCCCGGAACACTCGATCGGCCGGATGCACTCGTGGCACGGCAACGCCATGGTGCTGGCCCGTGCCCTGACCTACATCGCGCTGCACGGGGGCGACGGGCTCCGTTCCGTGGCCGAGATCGCCGTGCTCAACGCCAACTGGATCCGCCAGCGCCTGTCGGGGACCTACG
>DAHXOD010000034.1 GCA_027365055.1 bacterium | reverse complement strand
TCAAGATATAATGCGTGGCCTGCACCGGGGACAATCACAAGTTTTGAGCCTGAAACTGCATTTTGAAGCAATTTTGCATTTTCCTTATCAATAACCTGATCTTTGTCTCCCCAGCGGCCACCATCCGTCGCATCAGCGGCACTGCGGCATAGTTGGGGTCACGGAACTCGGCATAGAGGGCGTCGAGAATGGCGAGGGAGGTGTCGAGACCGACCAGATCGAGCAGGGCGAAGGGACCCATCGGGAAGCCACAGCCGCCCTTCATCGCAGTGTCGATGTCCTCGATGGACGCCACCCCCTGCTCGTAGAGGCGCACCGCGTTGTTGAGGTAGGGGAACAGCAGCGCGTTGACGATGAAGCCGGCCTGGTCCTTGACCTCGACCGGCGACTTGCCGCAGGACTCGGCGAACTGCCGCACGGCGGCGATGGTCTCGTCCGACGCGGTCAGGGGCCGGACCAGCTCGACCAGCTCCATGACCGGGGCCGGGTTGAAGAAGTGGACGCCGCAGACCCTCTCCGGCCGTCCGGTCTGCATGGCCAGCTCCACCACCGGAAGGGTGGAGGTGTTCGTCGCCAGGATCGTCCGATCGTCGGTGATGCGGTCGAGCTCGTTGAAGAGCTCCTTCTTCACGGCCAGATCCTCCACGACCGACTCGATCACCAGATCGACGTCCCTGAGCATCGAAAGCTCCGACGTCGCCGTCACTCGGGCGAGGGCGGCGTCGCGCTCCGCCTCGGTGCGCTTCCCCTTCTCCACCTGACGGTTGAGGGACTTCTCGATCGCCGCCAGGGTGGCGTCGGCGGTTGCCTGGTTGCGCGACCGCAGGACCACCTCGAAGCCGCTGACGGCAGCCGTCTCGGCAATCCCCGAGCCCATGATCCCTGATCCGACAATTCCAACACGAGCGATTGACATGCGTGGATGCTAGTAGTGGATCGACGGCTGGGTGGGCGGCTGGATCGACGGCTGGATCGACGGCTGGATCGACGGCTGGATCGACGGCTGGATCGACGGCTGGCGACTGCTGCCGATTCGGCGCCGACTACGCGTGGCGGGACTGCGCGCCGCGCAGGGCCTTGCGCATCCGATCCGCCCCCTGGGTGACGAGCAACTGGGGGGAGACCCGGTACGCGGCCCAGGCGCGCCGGGCATGACCAGGCGTGACGATGAGGGCCCGGTTACGGGCCACCCCGTCGAGCACGTCGGCAGCCAGGGACGCTGCCGGATAGGGCTGGCCAACCAGCGCGGTCAGCATGGCCCGGATGTCCGGGGAGTCCGTGGCCGGTAGGTCATCCGGGTTTCTTTTGTCGAGTAGCGGGGTCTCGATGACGCCGGGGCAGACCGCGGTCACCTTCACGCCGTGCTCGGCCGCCTCCATCCGGAGCCCGACGCTCAGGCCCACCACGGCGTGCTTGGTCGTCGAGTATGGAACCAGCAGCGGGCTGGGCAGCAGCCCGGAGAGCGAGGCCGTGTTGACGATGTGACCGTGACCCTGGGCGATCATGATCGGGTACGCGGCATGCACCCCGTTGATGACGCCCCAGAGGTTCACGTCGAGGACCCGCTGCCAATGGGCGAGGCTCAGGTCGCTCACCGGACCGCCGATGCCGATCCCGGCGTTGTTGAACACGAAATCGATGCCACCGTGGTCGCGCGCTGTCCGCGCCACCAACTCGGCCACGTCGTCGGCGTCGGTGACGTCGAGTACCGCGGCGATGGCGCGGGACGGGACGGCGTCGGTGCCTCCGGTCACACGTTCGAGCGCCTCGGCGACCGCCAACACTCCGGGCTGGTCGACATCGGAGACCACCACGGTGGCTCCCCGGTCGATCAGCTCCGCCGCCAGCGCCCTTCCGATGCCGGATGCCGCCCCGGTCACCAGGGCCACCTTGCCGTCGAAGTGGTTGCGGAGTGCTTCGGCGCGTTCGTCTGCTCGTCCCATCGGACCTCCTGTCGGGCTCTTCGTGGCCAGGTCTGCGCAGCCAGGACGGTCCCGGTGTAGAGGGAGCGATGTACCATCGACATCCGTCGCTCCGGGCACGCCGTGGGAGGCTGGTCTTGCCTTCTGATGACCCTACCGACACGATAGGACCGATGAGCAGCCCAACAGCGTTCCCGAATGATCGGCCCGGCGACGGTGGACCTCCTGGCGACCCGGTCCCGGCAGCCGGCGTTCGGGCGCCCGGCGCCTCCGTTCCCGTTCCCGCGCCGGCGCCGGCGGGGACCGACGGTGTCGGTGACCCACGGTCAGCCGGTGGCGTGAAGAAGGCTGGTGGGGCAGCGAAGAGGGCCGGTGGCGTGAAGGGAGCCGGTGGCGTGAAGAAGGTGGGTGGCGTGAAGAAGGCTGGTGGCATGACGCAGGCTGGTGGCATGACGCAGGCCGGTGGGGGTCCCGGCCAGGGACGCCGGCGCGGACTGTACAACCGCCGAATCCGGCGTTCGGACGAGCACTGGCCGCTGGCCGCCCGCGCCAACTCATGGCTGTTCCGTCATCCCGAGCTGGTCTTGACCGCGCTCGGTGCTGCGGCGCCGGTCGAGGTGGAGGGACGGGTGCTCAACCGGAGCATCCAAGCCATGTTGGAAGTGGTCAATCGCGTCCAGGCGCTCGCACTGCCTTCCCCTGCTCCCGGTTCTGCGCCCGACCCGGAAGTCATGCGCCGGCAGTTGCGGCGCATGGCGGTGATCGCTATGCCGATCCGGACCGACGTGTATGCCACCGGTCGGAGGGTTCCGGCTGAGGAGAGCCCGTCCGGCTCCGACGGGATCCCGGTCCGGGTCTACCGGCGCTTCGGATCGGGAATCGGGTCCGGGGTCGGGACAGGCAAGCGATTGCCGGGGATCGTGTACTTGCATGGCGGTGGATGGGTGACCGGAGATCTCGTCACTCATGACGCGAGCTGCCGCCTGCTGGCTGCGGTCAGCGGCTGCGTGGTGGTGGCCGTCGACTACCGGTTGGCCCCCGAGCATCCCTACCCCGCAGCCATCGACGATGCCATGGCTGCTTATGCCTGGGTGCACCACCACGCTGTCGAGCTCGGGATCGAACCGGGACGCATCGGTGTGATGGGGGACAGCGCGGGTGGCAACATGGCCGCGGTGGTCTCCTTGCTCACTCGCGAGGGTGGTGCCCGGGAGGGTGGGCAGCAAGGCGGGGCCGGCGGGGCCGGCGGGGCCGGCGGGGACAGGACCGGCTCAGCGTCTCGCATCGCAGCGTCCGTCCCTCCGCCGGTGGCCCAGTGCCTGATCTACCCGACCGTGAAGGCCCGGCTCGGGCCTGAGGCGACCGAAGGTCCACTGTCGACCGGCTTCTTTCTCACCGCCGAAGGCATGGATGCGTTCCGGGCCGCCTACGTTCCCGATGAGTCGACCTGGGACGACGCGTCGGTATCGCCGTTGCTGGTCGACGACCTGAGTGACCTCGCCCCGGCGGTGGTGGTCACCGCGGGCTTCGATCCGCTCCGTTACGACGGCGATGCCTACGCCCGGCGGCTGGCTGAGGCGGGAGTGCCCGTGGAGCATCGTCACTACGGCGATCAGGTCCACGGCTTCTTCGGCATGGGCATTCTCGACGACTCGTTGGCGCTCTCGATCGAAGTCTGCGACGCCATGGGCCGGCTGATGCACGGCGACAACCAGCACGGGTCGCACGGGTAGCAACCTCGGGACGGCCGGGCCGTTCGGTGCGGGCCGTTCGGTGCGGGGCGTTCGGTTGCCGAGATGGAACATCCCGACATCTTGGTGATCATGACCGACGAGGGGCGCTACCCGCCGCCCTACGAGCTGTTCACCGGCCAGTACCCGTCGCTGCACGGGGCATCCCAGACCGACGGCCTGGCCGAGCACGTCGACGACCCGCGGATGCAGTGGCTCGATCCCGGTCCGGTTCCGACCCTGGGCGACTGGTTCCGGGCCGGCGGCAACAACACCCACTACCGCGGAACGTGGCATCTCTCCAATGCCGGGCTCCCGGTACCCGGATCGCACGACGCGCTGATGGCCTGTGACGTCGACGGCACGGTCCTCGCCGAGGCGGTGGAGGCGTATCGACGGGCGGACCGCCTGGACCCGTTCGGGTTCTCGGGATGGATCGGACGCGAGCCCCACGGGGCCAACCGGGCCGACAGTGGAACGGTGCGCGATGGGATCTTCACCGAACGGGTGGTAGAGCTCTTCGACGACCAGGCCGGAGCGCGGGACGACGGGCCGTGGTTGGCGGTGGCGTCCTATGTGGCCCTTGACGAAGACCAGCGTGGCGATCGAGACGGCAGCGACGACCGTCGAGCGGGAGGCCGCCCGGCAGCGGACGGCGACAGTCAGCATCCCCGCGATGAGGAGCGCCGAGATGCCGTACCCGACAACGTGGGAGTGGGAGGCGGTACCTGACTTGGCCTGCTGGTCGTAGAGCAGAACGATCCACGGCGCCAGGCACGCGGCCGCACTCCAGAACACGACCAACGGGAAACGACGTGATCTCGACAGCCGCACGAGGAGATGGAGCGCGTTCGCGTCCGTTTCCGGGGGGCATCGCCATCTGGCCCGGTCCCCGCTGCTGCCGTGTGCCCCGCCCGCCGCCCGCCGCCCGCCGTGCCCGCCGCCCGCCGTGCCCGCCGCCTGCCGCCTGCCGCCTGCCGCCTGCCGCCTGCCGTGCCGGGCGAAGACTCTGCCGCCGGTGTGAGGGGTGACGTGACGAAGCGGTGTGAACGCCCGGCCGCGCCAACCCCTACAGTGACGGGCATGTCGGACATCCCCGCACCTGGAACCGTCGCACTGGTCGGAGGTGATGAGTGGGCGCCGGGTTGCTCGTTCGACGCCGAGCTGCTCGCAGCGGCGGGATCGGATCGTGTGCTGGTGCTGCCGACCGCCGCCGCCTATGAGCACCCGGAACGTTCGGTGGTGCGGGCCGCTGAATGGTTCGGTCCGCTGGGGGGTGAGGTCGAGGGCCTGATGGTGCTGTCCCGGGCCGACGCCGGGGACGCCGGAGTAGCGGACCGCGTTCGTGCCGCCCGGTTCGTCTACCTCAACGGAAGTTCCCCGATGCACTTGAGGAGCGTGCTCAAGGGCTCGCTGGTGTGGGAGGCGCTTGTCGCCGCTTGGCGCGGTGGAGCAGTGGTGGCCGCCTCGTCCGGGGCGGCCATGGCCCTCACCGATCCGATGGTCGATGCCCGCGGTGGCGGACTGACCCTCGGTCTCGGACTGGTGAGCGACCTCGCCGTGGTACCGCACTTCGGCAGCGACCCTGAAGATGCCCATGGCCAAAAGATGCACCGGTCGGTGCTTCTTGCTCCGCGGGGTACCCCGGTGGCGGGTGTTCCCGAGCGGACCGCGTTGTTGCGCAGGTCGGACGGCAGTTGGGCGTCGGCCGGGGAGGGCTCTGTGGCCGTGTTCCTCGACGGAGCACCGGCGGAATCGGGGTTGGCGGCCTTGCCATGCTGACCGGCTGGCCGGTCGCCGGTCGCCGGTCGCCGGCCGGTCGCCGGCCGGTCGCCGGCCGGTCGCCGGTCGCCGGGCTGCACCCCGGTTGGGGGTGGTGATCGTGAGCCACCTCCCGGTGACCAGGTGATCACTGCCTGATGTACTTACTGGCCCACTTCATCGCCGACGAGGAGGCCGCCGGTCGCCTTCTGTCCGACCCCGGTGCAGCTGATCTGATCACGGTGACCGATCGTGGCTTGCTGGTCACCTACCTACCCGTGCTCTACGAGCCTGCCGCCGGCGGACTGGGTTCGGTGCTGGGCCACGTGGCTCGGTCCAATGGGCAGTGGAGCACGCCTGCGCTCGGCGATGCACTGGTGATCGTGCACGGAGCGGACGCCTATGTGTCGCCGTCGTGGTACCCGTCGAAGGCCGAGCACGGCCGGGTGGTCCCGACGTGGGACTACGTCACCGCTCATGTTTATGGACGACTCGTTGTGCATGACGATCCACACTGGCTCGAATCGCTCGTCCGCAAGCTGACCGAGACCCACGAGTCAGCCAGCTCGAAACCCTGGTCGGTGGACGATGCTCCCCGCTCGTACCTCGACGCACAGCTCCGTGCGATCGTCGGCGTGGAGGTGGTCGTCTCCCGGATGGAGGTCAAGGCCAAGTGGAGCCAGAACCGCCCCGCAGCTGACGTCGACGGTGTCATCGCTGGCCTCGAGGGAGCTGGACGTTCAGATGCGGCGGCAGAGGTTCGGGCGGCACGAGGGGCGCGGACCGCCCCGGGGGTATCAGCCGATCCCGGCACCGGGTCAGCCCGGGAAGCCCGGCCGCCGGGCCGGGCTCGCTGAGTCAACCAGTCCGTCCAGTCCGTCCAGTCCGTTCAGTCGGCCTCGGTAATCGTCACTGACTCGATGGTCACCTGCTCGGAGGGGGCACCTGAGCGGCTGCCGACCGACTCGATAGCGGTGATGACTTCGGCTCCGCTCACGACCTTCCCGAACAGGGAGTAGCTCGGAGGGAGCGACATCCCGTCCGGACCACTCACGATGAAGAACTGGCTCCCGTTGGTGTTGGGTCCCGCGTTGGCCATGGCCAGCGAACCGATCTCGTAGCGACCGGGTGCCGGAAGCTCGTCGTCGAAGCGGTACCCGGGACCACCCCGTCCCGACCCCTCCGGGTCGCCTCCCTGGAGCATAAAGTTGGGAATGATCCGGTGGAAGACGATTCCGTCGTAGTAGTGCCACCGTGCCAGGAACACGAAGTTGTTGACGGTCCGGGGGGCAGCGATCGGATCGAGTGCGATGGTCATGGTGCCTTTGGAGGTCACCATCACCGCGGTGTAGCGCTTGGCGGGGTCGATGATCATCGGTGGTGCGCTGTCGAATCGCTGGGTCTTCGCGCTCGAACCGTCGACGGCGGGGATCTCGGGGGGCATGGGACTCCTTGGGTTGTGAGGACTGGTAGTCCGGCGGTTGTGCCGGCGGACTGGCTGGGAAGCCGGCGGTTGGGCCGGCGGACTGGCTGGGAAGCGGGTGGACGGGGTGGGGCTTGGCGTTCCGGTGGGGCTTGATCACAGCCGATCTCAGCCGATCACGGCTTGATCGACCATGCCTGGACCGGCGGGGACGGTCACGATTCCTGGATGGTCACCGAGATCATCCGGTGGAGCACCGTGGGTGTGCCGGTGCTGCTCGATGCCGGGGAACCCCCGGCGTTGATCTTTTCGACGACGCTCATGCCTGAGGTGACGTGGCCGAACAAGGAATAGCTGGGGGCCAGGTTCTCGCCCTGGGGTCCGGCCACGATGAAGAACTGACTCCCGTTGGTGTTGGGCCCGGAGTTCGCCATGGCCACCGAACCAAGCGGATATTGCGGGGTGGCCGTCTTCGGCAGCTCGTCGGCGAACTGGTAACCCGGCCCTCCGGTTCCCGTGCCGGTGGGATCACCGGTCTGGTCCATGAAGGTCTGGATCACCCGATGGAAGATGATGCAGTCGTAGAAGTGGTGCTCGGCCAGGAACACGAAATTGTTCACCGTCTTGGGAGCCTGTTGGGGATCGAGGGTGATGGTGAAGGCACCCACATCGGTGGTGACCGTGGCGGTGTAGGTCTTCGACGTGTTGATCGTCATCGGCGGCGGTGCCGAGTAGGAGGGCTTGTTCAGCGTCGCTCTGAAGTTGGTCGGGCAGTTGGCCGAGGTGGTGATGGCGCTCGGACTGGTGTTGCCCGACCCTCCCTTGGGAGCCGGGTTGGTACTGGACGTACTGGACGAGCTGGTCGGGGTCTTGGCCGCCGCGGTGGTCTTCTTCGAGGATCCGCCGGAGAGGGCGACGGAGATGCCGACGACGACTGCGATCACCACGACCAGGGCACCGCCGCGCTTGAGGAGCCGCTTGCGCTTCTGGCTCTTCTGCTCGGCTTCAAGTCGGGCCTGCCGTGCTGCCTTCTGACGTTGACGCTTCTCGGTGGACACGGTGGTTCAGGGTAGTCGCTCCGGCAGCGGTAGCCTGAGCGGCCATGTCCCTGCTGGTACAGAAGTTCGGCGGTACCTCGGTGGCCGATGCCGATCGCATCCGGGCGGTGGCCGACCACATCGAGCGGAACCTTCGTGCCGGGGACCAGGTGGTGGCGGTGGTCAGCGCCATGGGCAAGACGACCGACCAGCTCGTCCGCCTGGCCGACGACGTGAGCTCCACGCAGCCCCGGCGCGAGGTGGACATGCTGCTCAGCGCGGGGGAGCGGATCACCATGGCCCTGCTCTGCATGGCGTTGGCCGACCTCGGGATCGCCGCCACCTCGTTCACCGGCAGCCAGGCCGGCATCATCACCGATGGCGCCCACACCAGGGCCAAGATCGTCGAGATCAAGGCCGATCGGCTGCGTGCGACCCTGGAATCCGGAGGGGTTCCGGTCGTCGCAGGCTTCCAGGGGATGTCCACCGACCGTGACGTCACCACGCTGGGTCGGGGCGGATCCGACACCACCGCGGTGGCACTGGCCGCCGCGCTCGACGCCGATTCCTGCGAGATCTATACGGACGTCACCGGGGTGTTCAGCACCGATCCCCGGATCGTGCCCGAGGCTCGCAAGCTGCCCCGGGTCAGCTACGAGGAGATGCTCGAAGTGGCGGCGACCGGCGGTCGGGGGCTGGCGCTCCGCTCGGTGGAGTTCGCCCGCAACCACCATGTTCCGCTGCACGTGCGTTCGAGCTTCACCTGGGAGCCGGGCACGCTGATCGTCGAGGAGGAGACCATCATGGAGCAGGCCGTCGTCACCGCCATCACCCACGACGAGTCGGAGGCGAAGGTGACCGTGCTCGGCGTGCCGGACCAGCCCGGCTTGGCCGCCCGCCTGTTCCGCGGCCTCGCTGACCGGGGCATCTCGGTGGACATGATCGTCCAGAACACGTCGACCACCGGAACCACCGACATCTCCTTCACCGTTCCCGGCGACGACTTGGCGGCCAGTGCCGATGTGGCCGAGTCGTTGGTACCGAGCATGGGGGCCACCGGGGTGGAGACCGACGACGACGTGGCGCGGGTGTCCCTGGTGGGGGCTGGGATGAAAACCCATCCTGGTGTCACCGCCCTCACCTTCGAGACCCTGGCGAACGAAGGGATCAACATCGGGATGATCTCGACCTCGCCCATCCGTATCTCGTGCGTGGTCCGTTCCGCCGACGCCGAGCGCGCCGTGCGCGCGCTGCATGCGGCGTTCGAGCTCGCCTGAACGTCAGGGATTTCCGGCACGATGCACGGCCGGTGTGAGATCGGCCGCCATGGGGCTGGATCGGTAGCCGCCGTGCTGGGCCGAGACCGAAGGCAGCGGAGCCGGACTGTCGGCTGCCTGCCCGTGGCCAAATGCGGTGGAGCCGGGCCGAAGGAGCTGGAGCCGGGCCGTAGACTGGCGTGATGCGAGTCGCGGTGGTAGGAGCAACCGGCCAGGTGGGCACGGTGATGCGTGCGTTGCTCGACGAGCGTGACTTCCCGCTCGACGAAGTACGTTTCTTCGCCTCGTCGCGTTCCGCTGGCACGACCTTGACGTTCCGAGGAATCGGGATCGACGTGGAGGACGCGGCGACTGCCGATCCGTCCGGTGTTGACGTTGCACTGTTCTCGAGTGGCGCCACCGCGTCTCGCCAACTTGCCCCGCGATTCGCGTCGGCGGGCGCTCTGGTGATCGACAACTCCTCTGCATGGAGGATGGACCCTGAGGTTCCACTGGTGGTTCCCGAGGTGAACGCCCACGCACTGGAACGGGTACCCAAGGGGATCATCGCCAATCCCAATTGCACGACCATGGTGGCGATGCCGGCGATGCAGCCGCTGCATCGCGAGGCTGGGCTGACCACCCTGGTGGCCTCGACCTATCAGGCAGTCTCCGGTGCGGGCTTGGCCGGAGTGGCCGAGCTCGACGAGCAGCTGCGTGGCACCGTCGGCTCTGCTTCTCGCCTCACGTTCGACGGCACGGCGGCCGGCGGACCGGATCCGGCGGTGTTCCCGGGCCCGATCGCCCACAATGTGCTCTCGATCGCCGGGTCTCTCGTCGAGGACGGGTCGGGGGAGACCAACGAGGAGCAGAAGTTCCGGGACGAGAGCAGAAAGATTCTGGGCTTGCCGTCGCTGAGCGTCACCTGCACCTGTGTGCGTGTGCCGGTGTTCACCGGGCACTCGTTGGCCATCGTGGCCGGGTTCGAGCGGACGATCACCCCAGAGCGAGCCACCGAGCTGCTCGCCGGTGCGCCGGGAGTGGTCCTCTCGGAGATGCCGACGCCGCTGCAGGCTGCGGGCATCGACCCGAGTCTGGTCGGTCGGATCCGCCGGGCGGGGGACGATGGCCACGGCCTGGCCCTGTTCGTGAGTGGGGACAACCTGCGAAAGGGCGCCGCCCTCAATGCGGTGCAGATCGCCGAGGAGCTTCTGGCGCGGGGCAGCATCTCCTGAGTAGCAGCATCTCCGGAGCCGATCCCGCAGGCGCGGCGCGGGTCAGGGTGCTCGGTCAGTCCGTCGCACGCCCGCCGGGGCCGGCCAGGGTGGCGGCGCGCCGGGCCAGGTTGACGGCGTGGTCGCCGAAGCGCTCGTAGAAGCGAGCGATCATCGCCAGCTCCACGGCCACCGGCAACGGCATGGTTCCGGCGACTACCTCGACTGTAAGGCTCACGTGGAGATCGTCCATCTCGTCATCGAGATCGTCCACCAGTTCGGCACCGGTGACCGAGCGGTCGCCGTAGGCATCGGCCGTTGCCCGCCACATGTGGACCGCTACCTCTCCCATGCGCTCGACCAATCCTCGGCTCCGAGCAGACAGCTCGGTCCCGAGACCGCGAGCTGCCCGCCGGGCGACGTGCTCGGCCAGATCTCCGTTGCGTTCGAGATCCGGCAACATCCGGATCACGGTCACCAGGAAGGTGAGGTCGTTCGGAGCGGTCACGTCGCCCGAGAGCAGCTGCACCATCGTGAGACGGTCGATCTCGCGGTAGAGCCGGTCGACCACCTCGTCCCGGTCCGCCAGCCGCTTGGCCTCTTCCCGATCTCCGGCCAGCAGCGCGTGGGTGGCGCCGGAGACGTGCTCGCCCACCATGGCGAACAGTTCGAGCACCTTGCGGTCGATCTGTCTCAGCGGCTCGTCCACCGGGCCACCGTACCGCGGTGGTTCAGCGGCCGGTCTCCGGAGACCGGCCAGCTCTGGTGGGCGGCTCACGTGCCGGATCGTCGCCGATGATGATCCGGGGACCAGAGGCCCACGACAGGTAGCGCCACGACCAGTTGACGAGCACCGTCACCCGGTTCCGGAACCCGATGAGGTACACCAGGTGGAGCGCCAGCCAGGCCAACCAACCCAGGGTGCCGCGGATCATCCGACCGTTGGGGAGCTCGGCGATCGCGGCCCGGCGCCCGATGGTGGCCATGATCCCCTTGTCGTGGTAGCGGAACGGTTGTGACGGGCGTCCCTCCAGTCGCTCGAGGATCGACTGGGCCGCATGACGCCCGGACTGGATCGCCACCTGGGCGAGCTGCGGGCACACCGTTCCGGGTCGCTCCGGCCCCCAGGGCACGGCTGCGGCATCACCGATGGCGTACACGGAGTCGTGGCCGGGCACCGTCAGGTCTGCTCCGACGGTCAACCGTCCTCCCTCTCCGGTCGGGGTCCCGAGCGCCGACGCCAGGGTCCCCTCCACCGTGACGCCGCCAGCCCACACCACGGTGCGGGTGGCGATGCGGGTGCCGTCGTCGAGCTCGACCGACGTTTCGTCGATACTGCGGACTCGTCGTCCGAGCACCAGCTCGACCGACCGTTGCGCCAGGGTGTTCGCCGCGTAGGTGGCGCCCGACGCCCGGAACGGTGTGAGGAGTCGGTCCAACCCGTCGACGACGATCACCCGCGCCGCATTCCGGTCGAACCGGTACCCGTCATGGAGGACCGAGACGTCGAGGAGCTCGGCCAGGGCTCCCGACACTTCGACACCGGTCGGTCCCCCGCCGACCACCACGAACGTCAACGTGCCGTCGTCGCGGTGCTCGGGGTGGGCGTCGGCCGCTTCGAGCCTGCGCAGCAGGTGGTCACGCAAGACGCGGGCGTCGGCCACCGTGTAGAGCGGAAAGGTCCACTGGCGCGCTCCGGGTATCCCGAAGTACGCCGCGGTGGCGCCGCTGGCCACGATCAGCGAATCGAACGGGAGCCGCCCGTCGTCGAGCACGACCTCCCGTGTCGTCCAGTCGACCCCGGACACCGTCGCGTTGCGAAAGGTGACGTTCCGGTCCCGGCCGAAGATCGCCCGGACCGGATAGGCGACGTCTCCCGGGTCCAGCCCTGCGGTGGCGACCTCGTAGAGGAGCGGCTGGAACGTATGGAAGTTCCGCTGGTCGACCACGGTGACCTGCACCGGTCGGCCGGCGAGGGCCCGCACGGCCGCGAGTCCTCCGAACCCGGTGCCCACGACCACGACGCGATGGGCGCCCGGACCGGGGGGTGGTGAGGGGGCCGGGTCCACTGTCCGGGGGAGCGTCTCGCTGTCGGTCAGTCGACCCGTCACGAGGTCCATCAAAGCACTGTCCATCAGGGCATCGCGCTGAGGAACGGGTTTCGGTGCCGCCGCGCCGCGCCGGAGGCCCTCTCCGGAGGTGAGTCACACCCTCTGGGTATGGTGCTCCGCGGTCGAGGCCGACCCCGTCGGTACGCTGACCGGGGAACGCCGAACGCCCGCCGACAGGTCGTCTGCCGAGCCGCAAGAGGAGGTCGAACCGATGCTCACCGGACTCGTCGTCGGACTCGCCGCGGGACTCGTCGTCGGACTCGCAGCCGGGCTGCTGCTCAAATCCGGGTCGGTGGCTGCGGCCCGCTCGGCCAACGATCGGCTCGCCGATGCCGGACGGATGAACGCGGCGCTCGCCGACGAGGTGGCCGGTCTCCGTCATCACGCAGAGGCACAGCAGCGCCAACTTGTCGGCGATCGTGAGGCGCTGGGCCGCCTGACTGCCGAGGTCGACTTCCTGAAGCGCGGAGCAGCGGATCGCACCGCGGTCTATGAGGAGGCCCACCAACGGCTCTCGGGCGAGTTCGCCCAGCTCTCCACCGAGGCGCTCCGGAGCAACAACGAGCAGTTCCTTCAGCTGGCCGACGCCAAATTGAAGGAGTCAGGGCAGGCCGCCGCTGGCGACCTGGCTCAACGTCAAGCCGCGATCGAGCAGCTGCTGAAGCCGATTGGCGAGCAGTTGGGCAAGTACGACGCGGGGATGCGCCATCTCGAGGTCGAGCGCCAGCGGGCCTATACGACACTGACCGAGCAGATGCAGTTCCTGTCCAGCTCCCACCAGGCGCTCCAGAGGGAGACGGGGAACCTGGCCAAGGCGCTTCGTGCTCCCCAGACCCGGGGGCAATGGGGCGAGCTCCAGTTGCGGCGTGTGGTCGAGATGGCCGGCATGCTCGAGCACTGCGACTTCGACGAGCAGGTGACGTCCGACAGCGACGAGGGTCGGATGCGGCCTGACCTGGTCGTCCACCTGCCCGGAGGGAAGAACGTGGCGGTCGATGCCAAGGTCCCGATGCAGGCGTTTCTGCAAGCCAACGACGCCGAGGACGAGTCGGAGCGCCGGGCGCTGCTGGACACCCACGGTCGTCAGCTGAAGGCGCACGTCGACCAGTTGGCCAAGAAGGAGTATTGGAAGCGGGTGGATCCCTCTCCCGAGTTCGTGGTGGCGTTCATCCCTGGCGACCCGCTTCTCACCACCGCGCTCGAACACGAACCCGGCCTGATGGAGCACGCGGTCGCCAACCACGTGCTCCTCGCCACCCCGACCTCTTTGATCGCGCTGCTCCGGGCTGTCGCCTACGGCTGGCAACAGGACGCGCTTGCCGGCAATGCCCAGATGGTGCAGCAGCTCGGCGCCGAGCTGTACCGTCGCCTCACGGTGTTCGGTGACCACCTGGCCGGCGTCGGGAAGAACCTCGACAGCGCGGTGGCGGCCTACAACAAGGCAGTCGGCTCACTCGAGGGAAGGGTGCTGGTCACCGCGCGCCGATTCGCCGAGATGGGGGTAGTCGGTGCCGCCGAGCGCGACCTGGCTGATCCGGGTCCGGTCGACAAGGTCACCCGGGCGTTGCAGGCGCCGGAGCTGGCGGCGCCGTCCTATGACCCGCTGCCGGTCGGACCGACGAACGGACCGACGAACGGACCGACGGTGATCGAACGGGCGTCGGAAGATCCGGTTTCGGAGGCGAGCCCGTCCGGACCAGACAGCCCGTCCGGACCAGACAGCCCACCCGGACCAGACAGCCCGTCCGGACCAGACAGCCGGGCTTCCTTCGGACCGCTCCACCCATGAGCCTCACCCTCGAGCTGGTCCCCTACGGGCGCGAAGCGACATGCCGCCTACGTGACGCGATCGCCGACGTGCAGTGCGACGATCCGTTGGCGCCGGTCACCGTGCTGGTCACGCGTAACGTGACCGGACTGGGCGTCCGTCGCCTGCTGGCCTCGGGCGACCTGGGCCCGGCACCGTCGACCGGTCGGACCGGCCTGGTCAACGTCCACTTCACCACGCTTGCCCGCCTGGCCCACGACCTCGCCGGTGCGGTCGACGACGACGGCGCTCTCGTGCCCGCCACCCCGGCGGTGCTCCATGCGGTGGCCCGCGCCGCGTTCGACCACCTGCCCGATGGCCTTCTCTCATCGGTCAAGGATCATCCGGGGACGCTCCGGGCACTCGTCGCTGCCCACCGAGACCTGGGTGGTGTGCCGGAGCTCACGCGAGGGCGGCTGGCCGGGACCAGCCGCCGGGCCGGCGAGGTCGTGGCCGCGGTCGAGGAGATGGAGCGCCTTCTCCGGCAGAATTGGATGGACGAACGTGCCTCGATCGACAGAGCGATCGGTGTCCTCGCCTCGGCGGGTGGTGCACGGTTCGATCGTGCGCCGGTCATCATGCATCTCCCGTCGAGGCTGTCCGGACCAGACGAAGAGCTGGTACGCGCGCTCGCCGACGTGGTGCCGGTTCGAGTCTTGGTTGGGGTCACCGGCGACAACGCCGCCGACTCGACGGCCCGGGAGACCGCTGCTCGTCTGAGCGCGGGGCATCAGTTCGACGACCTCGCGGCTCGTTCACCCGCTCCGCCCGACACGCCAAGCGCGACGTCCGTGATCAGCGCCCCCACTGCCGACACGGAAGTGTTGGCCGTGCTCCGACTGGTGACCGAGCAACGCAGGCGGGGGACCAGATTCGAACGGATGGCCATCGTGCATGGCGGGGTCGGTCCCTATCAGCGCCAGATCACCGAAGCACTGGACGCCGCGGGTATCCCGTTCGCCAGCGTGGCTCAACGCCAGCTCGCCGCGACCGTGCCGGGCCGGATGCTGGCCGGACTGTTCGACCTCAACGAGCGGGGGTGGCGGCGGGACGAAGTGGTGGCATGGCTCACCTCGACTCCCGTCCTGGACGCCGGGCGTCCCGTGCCCGCGACCGAGTGGGATTGGTTGTCGAGGCAGGCCGGAATCACGGCCGGTGTCGAGAGTTGGCAGCGGCAGCTCGGGCGATTGGCAGAGGCGCACACGGAGAAGCTGGCCGCAGCGGAAGGAGCGGGAGGCGCCGGGCTCTCCCCGGCCCGCTTAGGGCGACTTCGATGCGAGCGAACGCTGATGGCGTCGCTGGCCACGTTCATCGCGGAGCTGACCACGTGCTTCGACGACCCGCCGACCTCGTGGGCTGGTTGGACCGCGTGGGCAAGCGACCTGCTCGACCGTTACCTAGGTCGTCCGTCCCAGCATCGCGACCCCTGGCCCTCGGCTGAGGAGGAAGCGCTGAACGCGCTCCGGGTCGGACTCCAGTCGTTGGCGATCCTCGACCGGCTCGGTCAGAGGGTCGATCGGTCCCGGTTCCGACAAGCCCTTGATCTCGAGCTCAGTGCCCCCGCCCCTCAGACGAGCAAGTTCGGGACCGGTGTGTTGGTGGGCCCCGTCGCCATCCTCGGTGGACTCG